>JAWRIT010000020.1:0-72625 GCA_040268355.1 Atopobiaceae bacterium
CCCCCCCCCCGAAGCTGCGCGTAGGAGTCGTAGCCGAGCGAGCGCACAAAACGTGACACGGTGGTGTTGGACGTGCCCGACGCCTGGGCAATCTCGCCAGCCATAAGCGACGAGATGCCCTCCTTACGCGCAAGGATGTAGTCGGCCACGCGGCGCTCCGACTCGGGAAGACGGTCGTAGGTGGCCAGAATGGTACCCGTGGCGGTCATCTCTTGCGGCATTGGTTTTCCTTTTCCCTCAGCTGTCCCGGCAACCAATGCCATTATCGCAAGACATGCTGCCGCAGACAACGTCACCTGCAGTCGGAGCAACAAAAAATGAAGCACTGTGCCTCACGGCGCCAACACAGGATGGTGATATTGTTGTTTCTCGTCTTCGCCATACGCGAAGGGGCATGTTAACCCGCAGAAAGGAGCAGCTTCATGGGCATCAAGAAGGTTACCGTTGCCGGCGGTGGCGTCCTGGGGAGCCAGATCGCTTACCAGAGCGCGTTCAGGGGCTTCGAGGTCACCATCTGGCTGCGCAGCGAGGGCTCCATCGACCGCTGTCAGCCCAGGCTCGACCGCCTGCACGGCATCTACGTGGCGAGCCTCACCGCCATGAAGACCGACAAGTCCAAGTGGGCGCCTGGCTTCTGCGCCTCGCCCGACGTGACCGCCGCCGAGATCGACACGCTCATCGCTGACGCCAACGCCGCCTACGCCAACCTCAAGCTCACCACCGACTGGGACGAGGCCTTCGCCGACGCCGACCTCGTGATCGAGGCCGTCGCCGAGGTGCCACAGCAGAAGATCGACTTCTACACCGAGCTGGCCAAGCACGTCCCCGAGAAGACCATCGTGGTCACCAATTCCTCCACCCTGCTGCCGAGCTTATTTGCCGAGGCCACCGGTCGCCCTGAGAAGTTCCTGGGATACCACTTTGCCAACAACATCTGGATCGGCAACACCGCCGAGATCATGCCGCACCCCGGCACCAGCCAGGAGGCCTACGACGCGCTCGTGCAGTACTCCCGCGACATCCTCATGGTGCCCATCGAGCTGCACAAGGAGCAGCCGGGCTACGTTCTCAACTCCATGCTCGTGCCGTTCCTCGGTGCCGCGCAGCGGCTCTGGGCCAACGACGTGGCAAGCCCGCAGGACATCGACCGCGTGTGGGAGATCGCCACAGGCGCACCGCATGGCCCGTTCCGCATCATCGACGTCGTCGGCCTCGCCACCGTGCTCAACATCGAGAAGATGCACGTAACCAGCGACGACCCCGAGGACGTGCACAACAAGCTCATCGCCAAACTCGAGACCATGATCGAGGAGGGCAAGACGGGCATCGGCGCGGGCGAGGGCTTCTACACCTACCGATAGGCCCCACTCCCCTGTCCGACGCTTTGCAACGAGACCGACCCGATGTCGCAGCTGTGGCATCGGGTCGGCCGCTCAGGGAACGTGGGGCGTGGGGGACGCGTACGGAACGGCCCCGACCGAAACGCCCGCCAGTCAGGAGTGGAGCCTCACGTGCCGCGCGCGTCGGGCTTCCTGAGAAAGACGTAGGTGCCCTCGTCCGAGCGCGCGGGGTCGAAGCCATATCCCAAGGCCGAAAAACCCTGCATCTCCTCGGGAGCCTGCGCCTTGCGCTCGGCGAGATAGCGCACCATCTCGCCGCGTGCCATCTTGGCATAGGTGCCCTTCTGCACCACCTTCGAGCCCACAAGCTCGCCAAAGACCGCCGTCACAAAGCGGTCGCCTGGTGCCAGGTGGCGCTCGATCGCGCGGCTGTACTCGGCGGATGCCAGGTTCACGATCATGCGGTCCTTGGGCACGACCTCCTCATAGAGCGCGCTGCCCCAGAAGTCATAGAGATTGCGTACGTGCCCCACCTGCACCTTCGCGCCCATCTCCAGGCGATAGGGCACCACGCCGTCCAGGGGCCTGAGCACGCCATAGAAGCCCGAGAGGATCCGCAGGTGCTCCTGCAGGTAGTCGTAGGACTCCCCTTCGAGCACCCCCGCCGCCATGTACTGGTACTGGATGCCCTCGAAGGCGAGCAGTGCCGGCGTGAGGTCGCGCCGCAGGTCCATCTCGTGAAAGCGTTCGTAGTTGAGCTGCGCAAGGCGCGCGTTGCAGCCCCAGAGCCGCTGGCACTCCTCGAAGCTGAGCTTACAGACCCACGCGCGCAGAACCTCGGTACGCTCGAGCAGCGCTGGCAGGTCGCTCCAGGCCAGCACGTCATCGCGCACCATCTTCTTTGCGGGAGAAATGATGATCCTCACGGTAGCTCCTGCCTACAGCGCGTCGAGCATGTCCTGGGGATTGTCCGCAGCCTTGACCTTGCCTGAGGCCTGCAGGATCGTGCCCCGCTCGTCAATGAGGTAGGTCGTGCGTATGGTGCCCACGCTCACCTTGCCGAAGCTCTTCTTCTCGCCCCAGGCTCCGTAGGCCTCGAGCACCTCGTGCTCAGGATCCGAGAGCAGCGTGAAGGGCAGGCCGTGCTTCTCCTCGAAGCGCTTGTGCGACGCCACCGTGTCCTTGCTCACACCCAGCACCACGGCGCCCCGCTCCTGGATCTGCGGGTAGCGCTCGGCGAAGCCGCAGGCCTGCTTGGTGCAGCCAGGGGTGTTGTCGCGCGGATAGAAGTACAGGATGACCTTGGTGCCGCGATAGTCCGAGAGGCTGTGCGGATCGCCGTTCTGGTCGAGCAGCGTGAAGTCGGGGGCGACGCTTCCTGGGGCAAGCATGGGAATCCTTCCTCTGAGGCCTTTGAGGCAAAACGGAGAGCTCCATCGTAGCGTGCCGCGGAGGGCGATGGGACGTGATTGGGAGGCGACGGCTCGGATTTTAGGACGAGCAGCCGACACGACGAGGCCCACCCGCCAGCTCGGCGGATGGGCCCTGCGAAACCCGCATGTTCCGCACCCCGCCCGTGCTCCAACAGTAGCGCTACTCGCCCCTAGGGGCAGCAGGCGTGAGGGCGGCCATCGCACGCTCTTTGCCAAAGATGGCCCCACAGATCGCCCCTCCGCCGAGCACCAGCACCGTCGCCAGCACGAGCCCGTAGCAGAAGAAGCCAAGCAGGTGGAGGGGCGTGAGGTCGGCCACACCCATAAAGATCACGAAGAATGACTCGGCCATGCCGAGGAAGAGCGAGGGGATGTTGCCGGCGATGGTGCCAGCAAGAAGCGTCTGGTGCACCGTCAGCACGCAGAAGATGACAAGCACCGTCGGCAGCAGCTGGCTCACCAGCGGGTTGCCGCCAGATATGGTGCCGAACGCATTGCTCACCAGGCCGTTCACGACGGCCCACGCCTGACCGCAGGCAAAGCCGACCACCATCGAGGGTATGACCTTGAGGTCGGCGCCAAGGGCGAAGAAGAGCAGCAGGGGCAGGAAGAGCATCCAGGTGTGCTGCGGCATCCCCAGAAGCGTCATGGCCTGCATGAGGATGGTGAGGATGATCGCCCCGCTGAGGTTGTTGACCAGACCGATGGTGATGCGGTCATTCTTGCTGATGTTCATGTGACGCCTCCCGTCCGTCCCGATGCCCATGCCTTGCCTGAAATTGACGGAATGGCCGTACCGGTAGAGCGGCGCGGCTACCCATGTAACTACCATACCGGATACTCAAGGCGCTCGGTCATCCGCAGGCATCGCGTTGACGACGGCGCCCGTCCTGCCGCCCCAGCAACCACGCGTCTCACGTGAAAAGCCAGTCGAGGGCATCCTGCACGCGGTCGTAGTCATCGCGTCGCTCGAGCTGCCTTTTGGCCTCAAGCGCTATGTCGGGATTGTCGGTGATGATCGCGTCGCAGTCCGACGTCAGGAACCGGTGGATGGACTCCTCATCGTTCACGGTCCAGACGATCATCCGTTTGCCGACCGCATGCGCGGTCACCGTGGCCGTGCTCGTGGCGGGCAGCTCCTCCACTATGAGGTCGTCGACGTTGATGCCGGCACTTTCGCCGAACGAGAAGAAGTACAGCAGGCCCGTGTCGAACTCCGGATACTCCCTGCTCACGTAGTCGACGAGATCGTACCTCAGCGAGATGATGCCCACCTGATCCACCATGCCCATCTCCCGCACCATGGCCACGACGTCGTCGGCCATCCGGCGGTCGGCCGTGTGACCCTTCAGCTCTATGTACAGCATCAGATTGCCGCGCGACACCTCCAGCATCTCGCGCAGCGTGGGCACCTGCGCCTGCTGGACTTTTCCATCCGGCGCCGTCCAGCTCATGCGCAGCTGCTTCACCTCTTCGAGCGTCATCTCCTCGGGCGATCGGTCGTCTCCCGCCACGCGCGAGAAGTCGGAGTCGTGGTTGATGATGTAGTGGCCATCGGCCGTGCGCTGGACGTCTATCTCGCTTCCGGAGCATCCGAGCGCGATGGCCGCTTGCAGGCCCTCGAGGCTGTTCTCGGGACCAACGTTGCCGCCGCCTCGATGCGCGACGATCTCCACGTTGCTCTCGGCGGGAAAGAGCGCGTCGAAGTTCGCGGCCAGCGGATAGCTCCCCGCAAACGCAACTACCAGGACACCAGCCAGCGCGACCGGCACCCAACGGCCCCGACTGCCAGAGCCCGCGATCTGCGTGGGTTCGTCCGTGCCGTCGGCCACGTCATGGTATGCGACCGTGACGCCCAACACGATGGCGCATCCCAAGAAGGCCGTCGAGACAGGACCCCACAGGTTGTCCAGGATGGAGAAGGCCAGCAACAGGTAGCGGCCCAACAGCTGCTTTTCCTGCGCTACGGAGACGCTGAGGGCGACGAAGGTCAGCGCGAAATGGATGGCCACAATCACCGCGACGGCAGCAACAATGAGCAGGCCGTAAATCGCATACCGCTTGACCAGCATGCGAAAATTCGCCCTCATCTGCCCAGGCGAGACCCGAATAGCCTGGCACGACGTGAGCCCACCGATGATCATGTTGTGAATGGTGAAGATCCACAAGAGGGCCGCGAGTGTCAGGGCGACCAGCACGACGATATAGGGCACCGCCAAAAACGGATTGTCGAAGATGGCCGACTCGATGAAATTCGGGACCGCCAGCCTCTTGGTGGCCGAGATGGCCGCGAACAGCCCCAGGATCGGGAACAGGATGGCGACAAAGAGCGTGACCAGCACGCCGGCCGGATTCATGAAGCGCCTGATGCTGCGAAGCGCCTCCCCCACGATACGCCATACGCCCTTGCCCGTAGGAGCTATGCACTCCTCGGCAACCATGATGAGTCCGCTCAGGTCGAAGGCGACGTACACCATGAGGGTCATAAGCCCGATGAGCAGGATGCACCAGCCCTGCCACGAGGTGAACAGAAAGCCGAAGTCGCCGCTGGTCAAAGCGCCGCGGCCTGTGGACGCCAGCAAGATGCGCGCCAGCATCGAGAACACAAACGCAACAATGGTCAAGATGGCCTTGGACACCACCTGGTATTCCACCATGCGGTAGAGAGACGACCACACTATTCGGATGTGCGCGCGGCTGAAAGCCATGCCCCACCTCATTCCTCTGCCAGAGCAGGCCCGTGGCGGGCCGCTTGAACGGCGGCGCGAACGCCGATGCGTCGATGTCGCACTCCTTTGCGGTGGCGGCTCGCCCCGCAGATCGACAACAGCCGACGGGCCACCGTCAAGGCTCTCGAACAATCCCCTCATGCGAGCAACATGCCCCTCGCGACGCATCCCCGTCTCCGATAGCTCCTACTGCCGCGAAATCGGGTGTCGGCGCGACGCGCGGCAGCGACAGGGCACCTGTCGAGGTCGGAATGCAGACGCCATTGTAGAACAGTGTCTGGAGCAGGCGTTACTTTACATTTCGTAAGGTAGCGCGCATGCGGACGGACGATGCCCGTTTCAAGGGGAGCCTCACGCGCAACCGCACGATGCCCGTGCCGCGCCGATGACAGGCCCCAAGAGGAGCGGGGAGCTGCACGAATGCGCCCTCTCGAACCGCAATGCCGCCTGGTCCGCACCACGAACGTCGGCACGAACCGCGCAGGTTTTCACCGACGCATAGGAGGCGATTTACGGCCCTCCGGGCGGTGCATGCGACAAATCATGCGTCGGGAGGGCCTCTCGGGCCCAGTGGCGCCTCTCAGACGTTTACCCAGCTAGCTGGCCCGTTTTGAGCAGGGCAGTACACGGGACCCGGGCATGGCTCCCCACGGTGGGGAAATGAGACCAGAAAAGGCGCAGGTCAGAGGCCCTGAAATCCAGTGCCATTCCTCCACGGGCGGCGTACGGAGTCGCCACGCACCCTCTCTCACCTCGCCCTTTGTGGACGCCTGTAGCGCCTATGAAAGGGATCGGTCCGCAAAAAAACGGCCCGTTATCGTCTTTTTAGTTTAGAGTTTTATTTTGAACCCTGCGGTTTTGCGAACAGGTCGAGAGATATGGGGCCGAAAAATGAGACCCTATCCATCTCCTGAGGGGCAGGGCCAAGTGGCCATCACGGCCGCCTCGCAAAAGAGGCGACCGCGCTGGCTGTCATTGGGTGCGCGAGGAGGCCGATTGCCCGCGCGCGTAATGCGCGGGATACCATCTTTGGAACCATGCCGTGAAGACGCCCATCAGCGCCGGGAGCACGGAGTTGACGAGCCCGACGTAGCTGGCGATCGAGCTGTGCATGAAGAAGTAGGTCCAGATGGGAGTCAGCAGATATAGCACGCCCCAACAGCAGCTCAGGATGCGATTCGTGGACATGAACAGAGGGTTCGAAAGCGCCTTCTCGTACCCGTATTCGTTCATCGAGTAATGCGCCGACAGCGGGAGCTTCGCAAAGACGCTGGAGAGCCACATGATGCCAAAGGCGAAATACGACGCTGGTACCACCATGGTCGTCGGCACGCCCAGAAGCGCGGCCAGCCCCACCATCGTCACGACGGCAACGGTGACGCACTCATAGGGAGTTGGCTTCCACCTCAGGAACGCGAGCGGCGTTATGCCTGCCGCGAGAATGCTCGCGATGCCGCCGACCTGCGCGTCGATGGGCACGACGGTGAAGCATGCGATCCAAGCGAGCAGCATGACGCCCATGTTCGTGCGGCGGGTGTCGCCGTCCCGTTGCGCTTGGGCCCCGTCGTGGGCGCCCTCGTTTTGCGCCGTCGATCCCCCGGCACCGAACAGGTCATCCCAACGCAGCATCGTGTCAAAGTCGCCCTCGACGGTATACAGACGGTCCATCATGGCCTGCGTCCCCGACATCTCGCCGCGGGCGATTGCCTGCCACACGGAAAGCGGCGTTCGAATGCGGGTCGTGCAGGGCAGAAAGTCCTCTGTGATGACGCGCTGTCCGTCCTTGGTCAGGACGATCTGCGCGCTTACGCCCTCGTCGGTGTAATCCATCTGCAGGATGATGTCATGCTCCCAAGCAGCAGGGTCGTACAGGGCCGCCATCTGCCGCGTGAAGGCGATGGCCTGCGAAGATGGCGCCGCACCATCGTCCGAGACGCCCCAGCTGGCATCGGCCATCTGCTCGAAGGTCTCGCGCGGATACAGCAGCTCATCGAGCCGTGTCCGACCTGCCTGCGTAATGGCCCCATGCGCAAACTCGGACCCAGCCACGCGCACGGCATCCAGGTACTGCGACGTACGGCTGGAAAGCTCCTTCACGCGAAAGAGCTCGCCTTGTCCGCAATAGATCCGCTCGAAGTCGCCATAGAGCCGCCCGAACAGCGCGTCCACGACGTCGTAGTTTCCCTGCGCCGTGTAAAACCCGCAGGTCGAGATCACGACGTAGCGCTTGCCCTCCATGTCATAGCGGCTGGGATGGCCTCCGCTCGCGTCATCCGTCATGAACGGCAGGCTCATCGGCAGCAGGCGATCCATCACCATCTTCACGCGCGAGGGCAGCGAGAAGTAATACAGCGGGAAGCTCCAGATGACCACGTCAGCCGCCACGATCCTCTCGATGACGCCTACCATGTCGTCGTGGATCACGCAGGTGCCCGGCGTCTTGCTCCAGCAGGCGAAGCAGCCTCGACACTCGTGCACGTCCAGCTTGTAGAGGTCCAGAACCTCCGCCTCGTCGGGTGCCAGCCCATCCAGAAACGCCCTGGTCAGCTGTAAGGTGTTTGACGAGGCGCCCTTGGGGCTGCCGTGCAGGACCAGCGCCTTCATCGCAGTCCCTCCAGCCTCTCGATGGAGTCCTGCGCCCACTCGACGCACATCCGCATGTAACGTGCGCCAAAGTCCGCCACGAGCTCCCAGTACGGGGGATTGGCATCGGGGACGAGCGGGCCATAGAACTCGATGGACTGTGGAATCTGTCGCATGTCGGCGGAGTACGCCTCGCAGTCGTCGATGAACTCCCGCAGATGCCCTATCGTCTGATCGGGAGTCAGGTTTCCCGAGAAGAAGAGCTTCATCAGCAGCGTGCTCTTGAAGTCGACGTCGCCCGCGCCGTGTGCGAGCCACGTCAGAAACTCCGAGCGTCCCTCATCGGTTATGGCATAGAGCTTCTTATTCGGCCGCCCGTCCTGCACGACGCGCTCGTACGTCACGAGGCCCTGCCGCTCGAGCCTGTCCAGCGTTTGGTAGATCTGCGCCTTCTGGGCGTGCCAAAAGAAGCGCACCGAGGAATCGAACGCCTTCGCCAGATCGTAGCCGGACATGTCCCCATAGGCGAGAAACCCGAGGATCCCCTTTGCCAGCGACATCGCATCCCCTCCATAGCAGACCCGTAGGAATAGTATACTTATATACTATTCTAGCCTGATCCTATAGAGCGTGCAGACGTCAAGTCGCAGGTATTCATCCGGAGCCCGCTTCGGCCTTTCGCCGATCATGGTGGTCGCGCTCTGCGCCTGTCCAGGCGAGCTCGCCCTCGGTCTGCGGGTACGAGGTGCCTGGCTCGTCAAACCATCCGACCACTCCCACCTGTCACGCATCAGAACAGGTACGAGCCCGTCACAAGGTACACGATGGGATCAACGATCAGCAGGAGCGCCACGACAAGCAGCACCATGTTGACGACCTTTGTGAACCTGTCGCCGATCATTCCGCGAACGCCCTCAACGAGGGCGGTGAGTCGCTCCGTGGCGCCCAACAGCACGGCCACGCAGGTCGCTAGGAAACCAAACTGGCTGATGACGAACCACAGCAGCATGAGGAGCGCCGCCATGACGGGGCTTCCGCTCTTGCCGCCGAGCAGAACCACGCCGTAGCAGGTGGGATCAGTGAACGATGTGACTCCGAAGAAGGCGCCAAGTGCCACGAACTTCAGGATGGAACCTTCGGCCGTGCGCTGTCCCTCGCCCTCGTCCTCTCTCCCCTTCTTGCCACACACGCGACGCGCCATCCACGCGAGGACGACAACACCGATGCCGAGTTCGACAATCGCCCAGAGGGGGCTGTCGTCCGCCGGGATGAGGCCCTGGATGATACGGGAGGCGGCGGTCCCGAGCGCCACGGCGAGCACCGTGCCTATGCCCACGGTCACAACCGCGAACGTAACGAGGAGCGCGGCGACGTTGGCCTTCCTCTCGCCACGTGCTCCCATGGAGAGCGCCACGGCGGCGGCCATGAAGTCTATGCCGAGGACGCCGAGCCCCAGCGTCTCGAGTATCTGATGGAGCAAGGTGGGACCTCTTTCGTCATCTGGACACTGTCGCACGTCGCGAATTTGCACATGATACCGTAATCCATCCAGATCGGTACGAGCCCTAGATACTAGCCAGCCGCGCCACCTCGGCGGCCTTGAGCACCCTGCTTGTAGCTCAGGCGCACGCGTGACAAGGACCCTGCGGTGCCCCTTGCCCGGGTGTCGCAGGGTCCTTTCTAGCTTGCTGAGGGGTCAAATGCTCTTCCGTAGGTAGACCATGTCGACAAGCTGCACAGCACCTCGGTCCTCCCGAAGATGGTATCGCGCGCGAGGTCGGAGAAGCTCTTGCTCGAGCGACGCGACCCTCTCGGCCAACTCGACGCCGATCTCGGACATCCTCAGTGTCATCGCCACCATGCTCGTCCCTTTCTCTCGGCACAGGCACAGCGCGTCCACCCGAAAAGGGACTCTCCAGGAAACAATTGGTTGCTACCACATTCGGGGAAGCAACCGTAGGATGTACCTTGTACGTGCACGATCGCTCCACCCGAGTTTCGGTTTGGACGCGTGACGGATGAGATGAAAGAGGAGGACCCCATGGCATTCGACTTCAAGAAGGAATACAAGGAGTTCTACCTACCGAAGCGCAAACCCTCCATCGTGGAGGTCCCGGCGATGAACTACGTCGCGGTCCGCGGACAGGGTGACCCCAACGCGGAGGATGGCGAGTACAAGGCCTCCATCGAGCTGCTCTACGGCATCGCCTACACCATCAAGATGAGCAGGAAGGGCGACCGCCGGATAGACGGCTACTTCGACTTCGTCGTGCCCCCGCTCGAGGGCTTCTGGTGGCAGGAGAGCGTGGAGGGCGTCGACTACGCGCGCAAGGAGGGCTTCAAGTTTGTCTCCGTGATTCGTCTGCCCGACTTCGTGTCGAGGGAGGACTTCGCCTGGGCCGTCGACGAGGCGACCCGGAAGAAGAGGCGGGACTTCTCGAAGGTGGAATTCTTGACGGTAGATGAGGGGCTGTGCGTCCAGTGTATGCACGTCGGCTCCTACGACGACGAACCTGCGACGGTCGCGCTCATGCACGAGTACCTGGAAGACCAGGGCTACGTCCTCGACATCACGGACGAGCGCCTGCATCACGAGATCTACCTCAACGATGCGAGGAAGGTCGCCCCGGAGAAGCTGAAGACCGTCATCCGCCATCCGATACGCAAAAGGTAGGACCGCACAATCTCGATCGCTCGTGACACGTCCTCAAGCACGCCCGATCTACCCCGCGCCCTCATAGCCACCCACGACCCCAAGCCTCTGCAGGGTGGCGTGACCATGCGGAGAGCGGAGGAACCCCTCCGTCTGGTCACGTCCCGCCGTAAGCCCATGATGCTCGCCGTCCTCCCAGGTGTCCGTGACGTCGTACACGATGCCGTTCACGGCCACGTAGGCGGGGCGCCCGTCCTTCCCGTCAAACTCGGCCAGGGTCTCTGGCGTGAATACGTTCTCCTCGACGATCGTCTGCTCCTCGGACGTCAGCTCGCGGGCAAGCTTCTCCTCGTCGCTCTCGGGGCTTCCCGAGAGGAGCGCAAGGCACCCAACAACGACTGCAACCACCACGACGATGCCAATGACCTTCAGCTTCCCGCCCATCGCTATGCCTCCCTTGTGCGGTGCAAGCCCTTGATGAACATGTCTTCATCAGCACAGGACACGAACCTTCCGTCGACGAGCCCGAAGGACAGGCCGACAAGCTCCGGGTGCCGCTGCCGGCACTTGCCTATGCAGCCCACCTTGACCCTGAATCCCTCTTGCTTGGCGCAGGCTTTGAGCCGCGCTACGTCAACGCTCGAGCAGTGCCGACAGACCTTCACCGTCATCTTCTTCGCAGGCCACATGTCTCCCCCTTCCGCTAGTTCCAGAGCCTGGTTGTCAGCCAAACCGTGAGGGCGACGAGGGGCACGAGGCCGATGAGCCCCACGACCGGATCCAGACTGGACAGGCTCCAGAGATAGATGCCTCCCGCGATCGCCGCCAGCCAGACACCCGCGACGCGGACGATGGGCGGCAGGCTCGCCACCAAGCACAGCCCAACGGCCAGCAGCACCGCGCCTCCCATCACGAAGGACATGAAGTTGGGGTCCGTCGGACTCGCCGGGAACAGCGTCGCTCCCCAGACCGCGACCAGGACTCCGACGATTACCAACGCGATTCCGAACACACCGAGATCGCCCAAGGCCTTCACTCCCCTTTTCTCGTCTTTCTGCCGGTCCATCTCGTTCCATCCCTTCTGAATGAACTATTTCCAATATTCATTCATTTCGTTGCCGCAGAAGAGGGCGCATTGCGCCCCACCTCCTGTCACTCTTGTTCGAACAGTCCCCTGACAAAGCAAGTGGCCAGGGTTTCCATCGCCTCAGCATAGCCGGGGAAGTCCCGCTCGCTCACGCGCATGTCCACGAAGTAGAGCAGCTCATAGGCCCGCATCGCGCGGTCGATCTTCTCCTTGGGAAAACCTGCCTCGGCCATCCTGCGCGCAAACACTTCGACGAGGAACTGGTAGAAGGGATAGCCTCGCTGCCCCTCAGCCGACAGGAAGTGCGCGTGGAGCTTGTCGGCTATGGCCGGATTCTCCCACTCCGAGATGATCCTGTTGCTCGAGATGAGTCTGAAGGTGCAATCGAACAACTGCCCGACCACGACGACCGGCTCTGCCGACCAATCGACCTCGTCCATGATCCGCTGCCGCATGCGGTTGTTCTCCTCGATGAAGACGTCCAAGAAAACCTCGTCCTTCGAGGCATAGTAGTTGTAGAAGCTACCAACGGCGACGCCAGCCTTCCGGGCGATCTCGGCGATGCTCGCCGCCTTGTAGCCCTTGGATGTGAACACCTGCCGTGCGGCCAGCGCCAAAACCTGCTTCTTGTCCTGTTCCACCGGTCCCCCCGCGAAATGAATGAATTTGAACGATCGTTCATTCATACCCTATCACAGGCCGAAAGCGCACGTCAAGGCCTACTGCGCACCAACGGCGACGTGCGACGTGAGCCTGCTCGAGCCGGGGTCGAGGCCCGGAGGGATGGGCACATGACAACCCTTTAGTTTCAGTTGCCTTGCTGTCGCAGGGCACGAGGTATCGCCTGCCGGCATCGGCAAGATACTGCGTAAATATAGTGTATAATGAGAAAGAAAATTGCCGATAGGAAAGACATACGAAGATGCAGGACTTCATTTCGGTGAAACAGGCCGCTGGCAAGTGGGGCGTATCGGAGCGGTCGGTGCGCAACTACTGTGCGCAAGGACGCGTACCCGGAGCCTTCATCTCCGGCAAGACCTGGAATATCCCTGCCGACGCGGAGAAGCCAGGCAGGAGGACGGCGGCAAAACCCAGGCAGCGGAAGCTACTGCAGATATTGCGCGACGAGAAGGACGCGAGGATGCCTGGCGGCATCTACCACCGCCTGCAGATAGACCTCACCTATAACTCCAATCACATCGAGGGCAGCAGTCTCACGCGCGACCAGACGCGCCTCATATTCGAGACCCGGACCATCGGCCCGCAGGAGGGCGCGGTGAACGTCGACGATGTGATAGAGACGGTGAACCACTTCAACTGCATCGACTACGTTATCGACACGGCAGGCAGGCGGCTGACTCAGGCATATGTCAAACGGCTCCATCTCATGTTGAAGACCGGCACCAACGACGCCATGCGCGAATGGTTCACCGTAGGCGACTACAAGCAGCTCCCCAACGAGGTCGGCGGCGTCATGACCGCCGAGCCTGAGGAAGTGGAGGGGGCAATGACCGATCTTTTGGACTGGTACGAGGCCCGGGAGCAAATCGGCATGAACGACATCCTGGAGTTCCACTGGCGCTTCGAGCGCATCCATCCCTTCCAGGACGGAAACGGACGCGTCGGCAGGCTCATCATGCTGAAGGAGTGCCTCAAGCACGACGTAGTGCCCTTCGTCATCACCGACGAGATCAAGGCATTCTACTACCGAGGCCTCGCGGAATACCGCCGTGAGCCGGGATACCTCGAAGGCACGGCACTCAGCGCCCAAGACCGCTTCAAAAAGGTGTTGGACCAGTTCAGAATTCCGTACGAAGATTAGTCGCGCCGTTGCATGGGACCGACTGCCACCTAACCCTTCGGACCACAAGCGCCCAGCTCCCGAGTCTGAGCGGACCTCGCGGACCTCGCTCAGAGGTCGAGCGATTCGAAGGCCCTGATCGAGCTCCGGAGCGAGGCGAGCCCGCGCACCTCCAACGCGCGGCTCATCGCTCGCTCCCTTTGCCGCCGCGAAGCGTGCCGGCACCCATCGCGTCTGCCAGCCGCTGCATCCTCGTGAGGAAGTCGTCCGTCTTCATGAGCGCGATGCCCTGCTCGTCATCGCCCAAGCACAGCAGCTCGTCGCCCGGTTCGATGCCGAAGACCTCGCGGGCCTTCTTGGGAATCACCATCTGACCGCGCTCGCCGACCTTCACCACGCCGAAGATGTGCCTGCCGCGCGGCGGCGGGGCCTCGCCCATGTCAGTGGGCTCATAGTTCGTCAAGTCATCGAGCGTCACGCCCAGCGCACGCGCCAGCGCGTCGCTGTTGGCCAAGTCGGGCACGCTCTCGCCGGACTCCCACTTTGCGACGGTCTGGCGCGACACGCCGACCTTCTCGGCAAGCTGCTCCTGCGTGAGGCCCTGCATCTTGCGCAGTGTTTGGACGTTATGACTGATCACGCTTTCCTCCTCCGCGCTTGTCATACCTGCGATGCCGCGTCGTCGACGGCCGAGATGAAGAAGTCCGGATGCTCCACGTGGATGTCGTGGCCGGACTTGATGGTGCGCATCTCGCAATCCGGCACGGCCCTCCTCACGCGTTCCGCGTCCTCGTCAGTGTTCGCGGCGTAGAGGACGCCATCATCCCCGTAGTCCGTCTCTGCCTTGAGGTATATGGCAGGGCATTCGACGCCCGCCAGGATCTGCGCCTGGTCCGCACCGTCGAAGAAGGAGCCGGTGTAGAAACTATCGCCGAAAGCGGGATCGAAGTCATCCATGAAGTGCAGGCCCCTCGTCCAGGCACGCGGGATCCAGGCGTTGACCACGTGCTCATCGGGGTGCGCGGCGCACCACTCCCGCGTGTCGCGTGCCAACTTGTCCTGCAGGTCGCCGAACAGCGAGAACAGGTAGCTGCGCTCGGCGTAGTACGCCGCATAGGGCATGGCCTCGCCGCTCGTGACGTATTCGTGCGCAGGAATGTAACCGTCGTAGTAGGCGAACGCGCCGGCGCCCTCCGTGACCTCCTCGGGGAGCACGCTGAAGAACGGCGGGTCCTCCAGCACGCATGCGGCGACGTGGTCGGGGTCGTTCGCAGCGACGTAGGCAACGATGATGCCGCCCGAGGAGTGACCCGAGACGATGTAGCGGTCGCCGGTCACCTCGCGGGCGAAGCCGATGAGCGCGGTGCCCTGGGTCTCGAGCGTGTAGAGGTCCCGGTCATGGGAGGACTCCCCGTGCCCGAAGCAGTCGACGGCGAACACGTGGTAGCGCTTTGCGAGCTCTGGCAGGACGGAGGCGTAGTCCTCCCACTCCATGCCCTGGCCGTGGACGAGCAGCAGCGCAGGGCCATTGTCGGGACCCTCCGCGTAGTTGATGGTGGCACCGTCGACCTCGACCTGCCTCTCGACCATCCCGGCATCGAAGGCCTTGGCGATGGTCCTCTCCTCTCCGTGCAGGTTGTCGTCTCGATAGATCGTCAAGGCGATGCCCGCCGCGACGACGAGCGCCGAGACGACGATGAGTGCGACTCTTTTGCGGTTCCCCCGCCTACCCGATTGAGCAATCTGACTAATCATGCAAATCACCTTCCGTCAGATAGCTTCGCACGTGCCGAGCAGCCTGACCACCAACCGAAGGTGGAATTCATCGGCTTAGTCTGTCAAGGACGGTTGGCAAAGCGCCTTGCATGAGTTCGTTCTATGGCTGCTGCCCGTGACGGCTGCGGGGCAGCGGGGAGCAACCGGCAGCAGCAGCCAAGCGATGGCCAGCTGCTTGCAATCGACTTCGGAAAAGGCGGTGGGGCTCGCGTGAGTCCGGCGGTATCGTATGGGTTGATTTTGTCGTGCAAAGTCAACAGCAAATCCCTTGCTCGGCCAAGAACCCCCTCGTATCCTCGAATCGAAGCCAAGCGGTTGTCGAGGAGGATTCGCATGCAGACCGACATCGCCATCTCCCAAAACATAGCACGGATGCGCAAGGAGCAGGGATTCACCCAAGAAGACCTCGCCACGTTCCTCGGCGTGACGAAGGCGTCGGTCTCGAAATGGGAATGCGGGCAGAGCTTCCCCGACATAGCGCTGCTCCCCAGAATCGCCACGTACTTTGGCGTGAGCATCGACGAGCTGATGGGCTACGCACCGCAGATGACCAAGGCCCAAGTGCGCGCCACGTACCTGAAGCTCCGAGACGTGTTTGCGAGCGAGCCCTTCGATGACGCCCACGACGCATGTCGCGAAATCGCGAAGAAGTACTGGTCCTGTCCGCCGCTGCTCGTGCAGCTGGCGGTCCTGTACCTCAACCATGCCGCCGAGGCTCCCACCGAGGCAAAGCGAGACGCATTCCTGAAGGAGGCCGAGGGGTACTGCCGAAGGACGATGGATTTGGACTCCGA
The DNA here is from genome assembly GCA_040268355.1 of Atopobiaceae bacterium. Classification (GTDB taxonomy): domain Bacteria; phylum Actinomycetota; class Coriobacteriia; order Coriobacteriales; family Atopobiaceae; genus UBA1367. The sequence continues at coordinate 16,197 of JAWRIT010000020.1, forward strand.
CTCGACCACCATCCGTCACGCGAACGCGCTCTTGGCCGCCCTCCTGCTCGCCCAGAACAGGCCCGAAGAGGCCGTAGAGCGGCTCGAAGGCGCACTGGATCCGGCCCTTGGGGAGCGGTCCCTGCTCGCGCAGGCCTACCTCGCCCAGGGGATGGCGGAAGAGGCCGAACGCTGCACGCAGGTGAGCATATTCGAGAGCCTCGTCGCCCTGATGAACGGCCTGCCGATGCTGGCAAGTCTGTGCGCATCCGACGCTGGGCGCCTGGAGGAGGCGTACGTTCGCACACTCGCCGTCATCGAAGCGTTCGAGTTCGAGGAGGCGTGGGCGAATTGCCCGGCGGTGTACGCCACCTTTGCGGCGACCTTCGCCGCGGGCGGCAATACGGAGCGCGCATACGAGTGCCTCGAGCACTACGTACGTGTCGTGGGAAAGATGCAGTTCCCACCGAGACTGCACGGGGACGAGTTCTTCGACAAAGTGGACGATTACCTGGAAGATCTCGACCTGGGAGGCAACGCGTCGCGCAACGAAGAGCTGATCAAGAGGTCGGCGATCTCCGGCATCGAGCACAACCCCGCGTTTGCGGGCATAGCCGACGAGCCGCGCTTTAGGCAGCTGGTCGCTGACCTACGTGGGAGGCTGCAATGAACACGCAGGCCGCCAGGAAGCGCGTGCTCGTCTTTTTGGCGATCACGTTCGGCATCAGTTGGACCTTGCTGATCGCCGGTGGCATCGCGACCGGCTCCTTCGAGGCGGGAGAATCCGCATCGCCCGTCATGCTCGGCATGCTCGTGCTCACGATGTTCACGCCGCTCGTTGGCGCGCTGCTGGCCAACGCCATCGTGGGGAAGGACGCTCGCATCGACCTCGCGCTTCGACCACGCATCAAGGGAAACGTCAAGCATTACCTACTCGCGTGGTTCGGCCCGGCCGTGGTGGTGGTCGCAGGGACCGCCGTGTTCTTCACCGCATTCCCGAGCTGGTTCGACCCACGCGCCGGCTCGCTCGCCACGTCGCAGCTCGCAGCCGACGCCGGCCAGGTGACGGAGGGCAGGGCTCCCCTGGTCGCGGCGGCGACGGTGGCTTCCGCCGTGCTGGTGGCGCCGCTCATCAACATGGTCCCCGCATTCGGCGAGGAGGCCGGCTGGCGTGGCATGCTGTTCCCGTCGCTGTGCGAGCGCTTCTCCCCGCGAGATGCTGCGGTTGTCTCGGGGATCATCTGGGGAGTCTGGCATGCCCCCGCCATCTGCATGGGGCACAACTACGGAATGGCGTACCCGGGCTTCCCCGTGGCGGGCATCCTCGTGATGGTCCTGCTCTGCACGGCGTTTGGCGCTTGTCTCTGCCGGCTGAGGATGCGTTCGGAAAGTGTCTGGCCGTGCGCGCTCGCTCACGGCGCCTTCAACGCCGTGGCGAACATAGGCATCGTGCTCTGCGCCGTCGATCCGACCCCGCTCGGGCCGTCCCCGCTGGGTCTTGTCGCAGGCATACCGGTCATCTTCCTGGGGCTCTGGTGCTTGGTGCGCCTGAGGGATCTGCCAGCGCAGTCATAGCTGGCCTCAGACGTCCGAGACCGCGGATCAGTCCGTCGAGGACGCCCCTATCACCACAAAACGATCGAGGGTCCTGTCGTATACACTCCACATCCCGGTACCCCACCATTCTTTCCCGAACTCGAATTGAGTACGAAGTCGGCGTCGGGATCGCTAAACACACGGCAGAGTAGCCTGTGGAAGTAGAACCCGGCAATCGCCCTGTTGGTGTCCAAGGCGATTCCTTGGCGGCCTGCTTGACCGCCATCTCCAGCGCGGCAGGCGTCCTGTACCGCATGCTCACCACTTCCAATCCAGCCCTGCGTCGGCCATGAGCCAGAAGAACGCATCAGCGGCCCTCTGCTCGCCCATCGCGTCGCGCAGAATGTCCTTGAACCTATCAACGTCGAAGCCCCGCGCCGCGGTTGCGGCATCGGCGAGGGCGCCGGCGATGAGCGATGGGTCCTCGTGGTCGAGGCGAAGGTCGGCCACCGTCCGCTCGGCCCGGGTGAAGGGGACCCCTCGAAGAAGGAGGTGTCGTTTCGCGAGACGCTACGAACTCCGAACCTGGCAACCGGGTTCCTCGTGTTGAAGTGTCGGGGGGGCAAGCAGCCTGTAGGGTGAGAGGTGGAAATCACCGAGGCCAAGGATGCTTGCGGCGGTGGTCCCTGCGACCGCGACTCCGTCCCATGCGGCAGGAAGGATCCTCTCGTGCGAGAGCTTCTCGGGCGCGGTGAGCTTCCATGAGCCACTACGTCGCAATTGCACAGACGGTATCAGTGAAGGTCGAGTCGCAGGTCGACGAGGACGCGGGACAGGTCACCCTGCACGACAAAGGAGCGGTTGCCGAGCTGCGCGGGAGCTGATCCCTTCGCCAGATTCACCACGCCTAGGCGGGTATTCTCGTGTGCCTGAGCCATGCGCCAGAACGGCAGCGTGATCACTGCGGGCGTCATATCGCCCACACCCAGGCTCAGGAGCAGCACACGCTTGCCCGACGCCAAGCGCTCACGCACGAAGTCCTGGTAACGACCTAACTCCCCTTGCCAGGCTTCGCCCTGCAGGAAGGTGTCATCGCGAATCCAAGGCATCATCTGCCAGCCACATTCGGGACAGCGCGGCACCAGATCGCTCGGAACGCGCTGGTCACCGTCTGTTGCGGCAACCATAGCATTCACCAGCTCCTGGCTGGGGTAGAGATGGTCGTGGCAAGGCTGACTGCACTGGAAGTAGCCCGCATCGCCCTGGAAGCGCGCCACGCGCTCCATGGGGAAGCCAGCGCGCTCGAACTGTCCGTCCACGTTGGTGGTGATGATGAAGTAGTCCTTCTCCTCCAGCACGGCAAGCAGGTCCCGATAGGCCTGGCCTGCGGGTGCCTGCTGCATAAACTGCAGGTAGCGCGCGTAATAGGCCCACTGCGACTCAAGCGAGGGATACAGGTAGTAGTAACCCTCCCCCATCGAACGAAAGCCGTACTTCTTCTTGAAGGCGGCGAACTCGAGATCGAAGACAGGTACGTCGTGGTAGTGGTTGTTGCCGTCAGCGCTCGAGAGGCCTGAACCCGCACCCACCACGACGGCGTCGGCCTCTGCGATCTCCTGAGCGAGGCGCTGCACCTGCGAGCGGTACGCTTCGCTGCCCGTTGTCTCTCGACCCCGTGCCGCTTCTTCGGCATTGGGCTGGAAGAAGCAGAAGCTCTCGGGACGTCCCCCTGCCTTACCCATGACGAACTCCTTCGTATCCGGCGGCAATGAAGTCGCGGATAAGCGCCTGAGCCTGCAAGAACTCTTGCCCGCGCCTCCAGCCCAAAGCCTGGTTCACGGCGAGATTGCCATTGGCGGTAAAGGCAAAGAGGGTCTGCGCATCCCGTTCGGACAGGCCCGTGCGCTCCATGATGCTGGACACGCCCTCGGCCTCACCGCGCGCCACCACACGCCGTGCGACAAAGGGATAGAGTTCGCGGTCGGTGTAGAGCAGGCGATAGTCCTCGTTGACCGGAACTCGCTGGCACATGCTCACGGGCGTCGTGCCGTCAAGCATCGGCTCGGCATCAATCGCCTCGTCGACGACCTCCTCGAGCAGCGCATACTTGTCCTCGTAGTGCAGGTAGAAGGTCCCGCGGTTGATCTCGGCGCGCTTGCAGACCTCAGCCACACTCGTCTTGCCAAAGCCTCGCTCGTGCAGCAGCTCAAAAAAGGCCTGCTTGATGACCTGCTTGGTATAACGCGTGCGCCGGTCTTCGCGCCTGGGCTTCCCCGCCATGACCACTCCCCATATCGACTCTGATCTTGGCTTGATTATAGACAGATGTTCAGATTCCATCAATCTGTTGATCTAAAGACAGAAAGGGTCACCATGCCAGGGAAAGCAAGCCCAGACACTCGCAGCTGTTCGCAATGCTCTTCCTACGTCACGCAATGAACAGGGGCGTACATCCGTTGAGGATTTAACAGCTCCGCATCGCTGTCCATTTCTGAACAATCCTGAGCAATTGCCTGTTGTGAGCGTCAGTCTTCCTGGGAATATCTATGCATAGACACTTGTTCAGCTTCTTTCATTCTGTTGAGTAAAATATGACCGCTTCACCTGGGCCATCAAGGAGGAGACATGCCACAGGGACAAACCCTTTACGAGGAGCTCGTCAACATGGCGGGCTACAACTACAGCCGCTACTATCAGTACTACGCGCAGGGCGGCGTGCCGGTGGAGCTCTCCACGCGCGAGGAGCCCTACAAGGAGCAGATCGCCAAGCTTGCCACCCAGATCCAAGAGGCGGACGTGATTGTCGTTGGCGCGGCAGCGGGCCTTTCCGCAGCCGGGGGCGGCGACTTCTATTACGGTGACTCCCCCTCATGGCGCGAGCATTTCGGCAAGTACACCAAAAGGTTCGGCTTCGAGGGTGCCTTCGTGGGCATGCGGCATCGCTGGAAGTCGCCCGAGGAGCGCTGGGGCTTCCTGGCGACCTTCCTGCACACCACACAGTCCGCACCGCTACGCAAGCCCTACCTCGACCTGGACGTTCTTGTGCAGGGCAAGGACTCCTTCATGCTCACCACCAACCAGGACACTCAGCTCGTGAAGCTCTACCCCGAGGACAAGGTCGCGCAGATCCAGGGCGATCACCGTTACTTCCAATGCTCCAAGCCCTGCTGCGACCATCTCTGGGATGCCGTGGAGCCCGTGAACCAGATGTTTGAGGCCATGGGCGATGGCTTCGAGGTGCCCACCGAACTCATTCCCCGCTGTCCGCATTGCGGTGCCGAGGCCTTCCCTTGGGTGCGTGGCTACGGCAACCTGCTGGAGGGCGAGCGCTACCACGCCGAGTACGCCAAGGCCGGCACCTTCATCGAGGCACAGCGCGACCGCAAGGCGCTCCTCCTCGAAATCGGCGTGGGTCGCATGACCCCCATGTTCATCCAGGAACCTTTCTGGAACCTCACGCTCGCCTACCCCCACGCGCGCTACGTCACCATCAACAGCGAGCACGCCCTCCTCCCCCGGCAAATCGAGGACAAGGGCATGGCCATCAAAGCCGACATCGCGCAGACGCTGATCGACACGCGCAAGGCATTGGGGAGGTAAGCATGGGCAAGACAGACCTGCTTAGCGGCGGCATGACAGCCGAGAAGGTCACACGCATCCGCGAGGTGCTAGACGCCGCCGACCTGGTGATCGTGACCGCAAGCAACGGCCTCGACATGAGCGAGGGACTCAATATATTCCGCCCTGACCAGCATTTTATTGAGACATACGGCGACCTTGCAACGGCCACCGGCGCCATGAGCATCCTGCAGGGCATGGCCTCACCAGGGATTGCCCCAGAACAGCGCTGGGCCTGGTTTGCCCGCTTCGCCCAGGTGGAGTGGCTTAGCTACGAACCCACGCCCCTCATGCGCACGGTGCGTGAGCTCGTGGGCGAGAAGGACCACATGGTCGTGACGTGCAACATTGATGGCCGCCTTGCCAAGGTGTTCGACGAGCAGCGCATCGTTGAGACCGAAGGATCCGTTCGCCAGCTCACCTGCTCTGCACACTGCTGTGACGAGCGCCTTGATGCGACTGAGGCCATGCGCGCCGCCAATGCAAGGATTGAAGACGGCCGCGTACCCACCGAGCTCATCCCCCGCTGTCCCCACTGCGGTGCCATGCTTACGCCCGCAACAGACGAGATGCTTCTCGCCCACCCCGACGGAGAGCTCAGAGAGCGCCTCGCCCTTCTCAACCAGAAGATCGAGCGGGCGCATGGCAAGAATATCGTGGTGCTTGAGCTGGGCATCGGCGCACGCAACCAAGCCATCAAGGTCCCGACGATGGACCTCGTTGCCACAGAGGAACGTGCCACGTACATCACGTTCAACTACAACGAGGTCTTCATCCCCAAAACCATAGCCGACCGCTCCATCGGCATCTCCGGCGACCTGGGACACGCCCTCGCCCAGCAGCGCAGACACCCCGATGATGGAAAGCGCAGAGGACGACGCCCTCTCCATCATGGGTGAAAGGGCGAAGCTGTGGCAGCCTAAGGTCCAGCTCATCGCATCGGCTGATCCAACAATGCCCAAGGGGCTTGACCTCTTGAGCATTTTTCACCCAAACATATCCCCTCACCTGCCTGCGACTCTGCTGCAACGAAGCGATGGCACCGTGGGCCTTCCCCTGGGGAGGTCATAACGACTGCCACGCCATGGCGAGGCTTGGAGCCGGACGTCGCAGCAAGCCTCTCGCCGCTGTCGTATCATGTGTCGCGACCACAGAAGGAAAGTCGAGGCCTCGTGGTTTGAGCGCAGGTGTCCGCTCCTGCGGCTTCCCGGCCATCGGGGCGGCGCACTCTATGCGCGGCGCGCATGCCGGTCTTGCAGCCGGACACGATGGAGGGGCAACCAGAACATGAAAGATTGCGCGGACATCCTCAGATCCGTGTGCGCCCAGCTTGGCTTGAGGAAGGCCGATGCGAACCCCTACGAATGCGGAGAATACCTCGTGGGAAACGGCATCGACGTCACGGGCTACTTCTGGTTCCTCCCCTATGAGCGGCATATCGCCATCTCCACGTGCGATTTCTCATTTTGTCGGGACGTGGTCGCCAATTTTCCGGAAAAGACCCGCTACATAGCGCTCCGGCTCGAATATGCGAAGCACCTTCCCTCCGGCAGGATCATCGCCTTTCTGGAGGAGAGCGGCGGCAGCGTGAACGCCCACATGAGACGCGGTATGCGGGTGGCCTACACCGAGGTCATGTACCTTCCGTCGTTCTACCATCAGCACCTTTCCGAATGCTTCAGCGGATACCCGGAAGAACCGTCGAAGATCCTGCGGGACATGGGCGGCGAGCACAACTGGCCCGCCTCAATGATGACGGTCCTCAATGACATCCGCAAAAGCCAGCTCAGCGGCACGGCAAAGGAGCTCTACGTTGTGGCGAAGGCATATGAGCTCATGGCCGTGCTCCTCAAGATGGGCAGCGACCGCCTTCCAGCTCGAAGCGCCGACTTCGAGAGCGTCACCTCAGCCGTGGAATACATAAACGAGAACTACACGGGAAGCATCGAGCAACGGGACCTCGTCCGCATGGCGAACATGAGCGCCACCAAGCTCAAGCGCCTCTTCAAGTTGGTCACCGGACTCACCATCACTCAGTACGTCGTGGAGCGCAAGACCGACCTGGCAATGCACCTCCTTGCCGACACCGACCTGCCTGTTGCCGACATCGCGCGAAAGTCCGGGTTCAAGACACCGAGCGGCTTCGCGACGTCCTTCAAGCGACAGGTGGGCATGACGCCCAGGGAATACCGCCTCTCCATGCGTGCGGGCGTCCTGCACAACCCCTCTTCCATCGGCAGCCTCACATTTGACTCGTGAGCAGCTCGACGTAGCGAGCGTAGACACCGCCGCGCCTTCTGAGCGCTTCGTCGGTGCCGCGCTCGGCGATCTCGCCATCCTTGATGACGAGAATCTGGTCGGCGTTGCGGACCGTCGCGAGCCGATGCGCGATGACCAGCAGGGTCTTCCCGCGGACGAGCTCCCCGATGGCCGCCTGGATGTAGCTCTCGTTATCCGGGTCGACGCTCGCCGTCGCCTCGTCGAGGATGACCACCGGTGCGTCTTTGAGTATGCACCTCGCGATGGAGATCCGCTGCCGCTCGCCACCCGACAGGTTCGCGCCGCCCTCGCCGACCAGGGTGTCGAACCCGTCTGGCATCTCCTCGATGAAATCGAGGCAGCGCGCCTTGCGTGCCGCCTCGACGACCTCCTCCCGGGTCGCGTCGGGCCTGCCGAGCGCGATGTTGTTGTACACCGTGTCTCGAAACAGGTAGACCCGTTGGAAGACCATGCCGACATGCTCCATGAGCTCGGAGAGGGGCACATCGCGCACGTCGACCCCCCGGACGCGAAGGCTGCCGCCGGTCACGTCCCAGAAGCGCGTCAGCAGCTGCGCCACCGTCGACTTTCCCGAACCCGACGGCCCGACAAGGGCGGTCATGGTGTCCTTTCGCATGCTCAGCGAGATGCCGTGCAGGACCTCTTCGTCGGCGTACGCGAACCGCACGTCGTCGTACTCTACCTCGGGGGCATCGCCTCCCCTCTCGGGCGGGATGTGGGAGCACCCCTCGTCGGGGAGCTCGATCTCGGCAAAAAGGGCGTCCATGCGATCGAGCGCCGCGTTCATGATCGTGAGCTGGGCGCTCTGGTTGTAGAGGGCCCTGAACGGCCCGAACAGGTCGAAGACGAACAGGAGCACTCCCAAAAGGGCGGTGGCCGCGAGCGTGCCCTGGGAATGGAGGAAGAACGACAGGGCCAGCACGGCGACCGAGCCAAGCCCGTAGAGCAGGTTCAGGGCCACGAACCATGGGTTGTAGCGCTTCTCGAACCCTATGCTCGTCCGGCGACTTTGGGCGAAGCTCTCCGTCAGCTCGGCGGCCCGCTCTCCGAGGAGGTTGTACGTCTTTGCGATGCCTATGCCCTCTGCGAAGTCGAGCACCGACTGGGTGAGCCTCTCACTCTGCTCCTGCCGTTTTACGGACTCGTCCAGCGCGGTGCCCTTCATGCCGCGGGCCACGAGCAGAATCAGCGCCGAGACGAACACGGCGGCCAGGCCAAGCCAGGGGGAGAGCAGCATGAGCAGGGCGAGCATGACGATCTCCGAGAAGATGTAGTTCATCATGTTCGCGATGTCACCCATGCAGCTCTGCTCGACGTAGACCATGTCCACCGATAGGATCGAGCTGATCCGCCCAATGTTGCCTTCGGTGTAGAAGCCCATCGGCAGCCTCAGCAAATGCCGGCCAAGCTCGAGCCGCTTCTCGGCGAAGATCTCGTACCCAGCTCCCGACTGCAACCGGTCCGTGACGTTCTGGAGCACCATCTGCGCCGCCACGCAGACGAGGAATATCGTCCCGATCAACAGGCACGTTCGCGCCGTGATGGTGCCGTTGTAGAAAGACGCGAGGGCGAGGAAGGAAAGGACTATCGGGGCCTTCGACAGCATCGACTTGACGAAGGCGAGCACGAACGCGGTTCGTATCGCAGCGCGCTTGGCACCTGCGAGGGAGAGGATCCTCCTGATGAGCGGAATCATTTGACACCCCTTTCGACCAGGACGGCGTCCCGCTTGTTGTCAACGCCCCAGCAGGCACTTTCTACGGCTGCTTGCCAGAGCTTCGAATACCGGTCGCTCGAGGCCAGGAGCTGCTCATGTGTTCCTGTGGCTTCCACGCGTCCGCCGTCCATCACGACGATCTGGTCCGAGTCCTTGACCGACGGCAACTTGTGCGCGATCACCACGACGGTTTTGCCCCGGATGATGCCCGCGATGGCGGCCCGCATCTTCCGTTCGTTTTCGGGGTCGATGAAGGCCGTCGCCTCGTCCAGCACGACTATGGGCGCATCCTTGAGCAACGCCCGTGCGAGCGCTATGCGCTGCCGCTCGCCGCCCGACAGCTTGGCCCCTCCCGCGCCGGCGTTCGTACGGATGCCGTCTGCCAGCCGTGCGAGGAACTCCCCGCATTGCGCCTGCTTTGCGGCAGCCTCCACCTCCTCGTCCGTTGCCTCGGGCCTGCCGATGCGGATGTTCTCGAGGATGCTCGTGTTGAAGAGGTAGAGGTCCTGCGAGACGTAGGAGATCAGGCCGTTCAAGGACGCGAGGCTCATGTCCCCCACGTCCTGGCCGCCGATGCGGACACGTCCCCCGGACACGTCGTAGTAGTGCACCAGCAGTTTGGCGAGCGTGGACTTCCCGCTGCCCGATTCGCCCACTATCGCGGTCGTGGTGCCGTCGGCAATGTCCAGGCTGACGCCCTTTAAGACCTCGACGTCCCCGTAGGAGAACCTGACGTCGGTGAAGGCTATGGAGTGTCCCTCGCCCGCAAACGGCCCATCGCCCTGCTGCAGGGATTCCGCCGAGAACACCTGCTCCAGGGCATCTATCTTGAAGTTGATCTGCGGCACGCTCCCCATGAAGTTCACCGCGCGTATGAGCGGCGTGCCCGCCGCTATGCACATGCAGAGCGCGAGGACGAGGTCGGGGACGGTGGAGATGCCCATCGTCACGAACCATGCCCCTATGGGCAGCGTGAACAGGCACACACAGGGGATTATGCTGCCGTACACCGCCATCCACGGCCAGCAGACCTTGTACCACGCCAGCGTGAAATCGCGGTAGTCCGCTACCGAGGCCTGGTAGCGCTCGTAGGACTGCCCACCCTTGTTGAAGACCTTCGCGACTTCCATTCCGTTCACGTATTCGATGATGGTGTCGTTCATCCTCTGGCCTGCGGCGTAATACGCGCCCATGCGCGCCATGCCCGCCTTGTACATCCTCCCCATGGCGAACAGGCCTATTGGCAACGTGAGCAATGAGAGCAGCGCGAGCTTCCAGTCGACGAAGAACAGTGCTGCGAAGATGACGACCGGGACGAGGGTGGTCGCGAACCCCTCGGGGAGCGCGTGCGCGATCATCGTCTCGAGGGAGTCGATGTCGTCCACGAACATCTTCTTGATCGATCCTGTCCCCATGTCCTGAACGGCCCCCAGGGGCTGCCTCTCCAGCTTGCCCTGAAGCGACCTGCGCAGGTTCTCGAGCGTGTGGTAAGCGCCCTTGTGCGAAAGGTCCAGCCCCCATGCGTAGAGCACGGCATAGAGGAGCGCGCAGAGGGCCATGCCTCCCAGCCGCGTTGCGAGGAACGCGGGCTCGATCGGCCCTTTGGCGAGCACCGCCACGACGAGCTCGTAGCTAACGTAGAACGGGATGACGTTTGCGAGCGTCGCCAAGACCAGCACGGCCGCCGCGGCGTACGTGTACCTCTTGTGCGGGCCCGCGTACTCTAATAGTTTGGAGAACATGCTCCTGCCCCCTTCCTCTTCGTGTCGATGCTTTCTCCTGGATGCGCGCTGGCCGTCGTGCAGCCGCGTTGCCCGGTCGGCCGCATCGTCGATGAAGTACTGCCTCACGCGCTCCCTGCCCTCTGCGTCAAGCGCGTAGAAGGACCTCACATGTCCGTTTTCCATGTGGAGCACGTGCGTGGAGCATCCCAGGATGAGCTCTAGGTCGTGGGTGATGACCGCGATGACCCTGCCCGCGCCTCTGGCCGACTCCATGAGCTGGAAGTAGCGCTCCATGTTCTCGCGGTCGAGGCCCGACGTGGGCTCGTCGCAGAAAAGGAGCTCTTTGTTCGAGTAGAGCGCGGATGCGATTGCCAGACGCTGCTTCTGCCCGCCGGACAGCGTGCTCGGGTGCCGGTCCGAGAGATCGGCCAGGCTCAGGCACTCGAGCAGCCTGCGCCTCTCGCCGGCGTCGTCTCGGGAGCTGCCCATCGCCACCTCATCGGCCACCGATGGTGCGAAGAGCTGTCGGTTGACGTCCTGCATGACCACGAAGCTCAGGTCGCTGAGTTCGCCCCTCTGCCGAACGGCCCCTTCGAACTGCACGGTCCCGCTACATTCGAGCAGACCCGACAGGCATCCGACCAGCGTGCTCTTGCCAGCGCCGTTCTCCCCGACGACGGCGACGATGCTGTCATCGGGGATCTCGAGGTGGGGTATGGAGAGCACGGTCTTGCCGTCGCGCCTGCAGGTCAGGTCTCGCACGGCAAGAGCACACCCCGTCCGGCGGCCCGACCGCTCCCGGCGCTCGCGGCCCCGCGGTTCGAGATTCCGAAGGTCCGTGCTCCGAAGGCCCAGCCCCTCAAGCTCCCCGTCCTTGAGGTGGACGAGCTCCTCGGGAGTGAAGGCGCAGGTCGCCCTGCCACCTTCCATGCACACGAACCTGTCTGCAAGGCCTGTCAGATAATGGAGCCTGTGCTCCGCCACGACGATGGTCTTGCCCGCGGACTTGAGCTCTTGGAGCGCACGGGTAAGACGCACTATCGAGGATATGTCCATGTTCGAAGCCGGTTCGTCCAGCACGAGGACGTCGGGTCCGGTGGCGTGGACCGACCCGACGGCTATCTGCTGCCTCTCGCCGCCCGACAGCTTGAAGATATCCCTGTCGACCAGGTGCTGCAGCCTGAGGTCGGCTACTGCGCGCCCAACCCGATCCACGATTTCCTCTCTGGGCAGCGCCTGGTTCTCGCATCCGAAGGCGAGCTCGCCGGTTGTGTCGAGGTTGAAGAACTGGCTCCTTGGGTTCTGGAACACGCTCCCCACGACCCTCGAGATGTCGGACAGCTCGGAGTTGGCGATGTCGAGCTCGCCCACCCACACGTTTCCTGAGAGCTCGCCTTCGTAGTAGTGCGGGACGAGCCCGTTGATCGCCCTGGTGACCGTCGTCTTCCCACACCCGCTCTTCCCGCAGAGCACCACGAACTCACCCTCGCCGATATCGATGCTGAAGTCGTCGAGGCTCTTCTCTCCGTTGGCATTGGGATAGCTGCAGCTCACATGTTCCAGCGTGATCATGCGAACCCTCCGCGGGCGAGGACGTACAGGCAGACTGCGCCTGCGATGAAGGCCCAGTCGATATGCCCCATCCGGACGTCGGCGATGGAGGTCCGTCGCCGGGTGCTGTCAAGACCGCGCGCCATCGCCGCGGATGCGAGCTCGTCCATGGCCGTCATCGAGCTGAACAGCAGGGGCACGAGGATTCGCTCGATCGTGAGCGCCGGATGGCGCAGCACGCTTCTCCACGTGACGCGCATGCCGCGGAACGACATCGCCTGCATCACGCCCTCGTACTCCTCGCGCACCGTGGGAACGAATCGAAAGACCGTCGCGATGGGGATCACGAGGGCCATGGGCAGGCGCATCTCCTGCATCGCCGCCATGAACTCGCCCACGTCGGTGGTGCGCCCGACGTAGTTGAACGCCATGATGACGAGCATCATGATCCGCACGATGACGGCGAGCGACATGACCACGACGAGCGCTGCCTCCGGTTCGGACGACCTGAGGGTTGCCTCGAGCAACAGCACCGCCACGAATGCGACGAGGCTGCGCAACGCAAAGCGTCGCTGCCCCTCGCAGGCGAGCAGGAACGCGATCAGGCAGGCGAAGAGCAGGTTGGGCGCAAGCGCTGACGAGCGTATCGCCAGCAGGTCGACGACGATGAAGAGGACGAGCCTTGCGCGGGGGTCGAGGCGCAACCCGGGCAGCATCAGGCGATCCCGTCCCTCTCGAAGTGCTTCTTGAACAGCTTTGCGGCAATGAAGGCTCCCACGAGCGCCCCGACGACGGCCTCCACGACGAGCGCCGCGAGAATCCAGTCGGGCACGAGGGTCTGCAGGGTCTGCACGTACTCCTGCCCGTAATAGTTCGCGGCGATGGAGAGGAACTGGTCCTTGGCGAACACAAGCATGAGGAACGGGCCGACCATGTTCAGGTTGAAGACGACGTAGGACAGGCGGAACAGCTTCATGGACTCGTAGCTGCCCGCACGTGCGATGAGTTCGGCGGCGATGGCGGCCACCGCCGCCCAAGCCATGGCATACGGGGAGCTCGTGCACGCAAGAAGGATGAACAGCACGCCCAGGATGAGGATGGCGCCGGGCTTGCGGATGCGGGTGACACACAACAGGTAGACGGTCGCACCGACCAGGCCCACGAACAAGGGGGCCATCAGGTAGAGCACCGGGACCGCCGCGAGCGCCACGACACACACCAGCACGACGACGAGGTAGATGGCGCCAAAGGCACCGGCAAAGATCAGGTCCTTCGTGTTCATCTTTCGTTTCATACCGGTCCTTTCGATAAAGTAACCATGTAGTTAGTTATGACTAACTGGAAGCATAGCCAGACGTATGTGCTTCATTGCGACGCTTGGCCAATTAGACCTGCGCGAAAAAGATAGATGTCCGACAGATAAAGTAGTGTGATTGAACGTGGCATCAGAGAGACGCCTGTTGCCGACAAGGGCCATCCCCACCCCGCCGCTCCACATGGCCTTCCACCTTGCGAGGGTCTAAGCGGGGGTCACGCGCAATCGAGTTCGACGCTCCGAAGCGATCGACGGTTTGGATGGAATCGGAAACCAGCTGTCAAAAGAAGGGCGTGATGGCAACCGGAAGCCGACATGAGAGTGCCCTCCGGAACGCTTTTCCGGAGGGCATCCCTGGGCATCCCCTAGTATCTTGGTCGGAGGCTAGTGCTCCCCATAGTGCGACTTGCAGGAAGCGATCTCCAGGTTCACTCCCACGATGCGGTAGACGAGGCGGTTCTGATCGTCTATCCGGCACGACCAGAAGCCCGCTAGATCCCCGCGCAACGGCTCCGGCTTGCCCACGCCCTCGAACGGGTCGCCGCGATCGATGTCCTTTATGAGGGCGTTGATGCGCCTGAGCGTCTTGCGGTCCTGCGCTTGCCACCAGACGTAGTCCTCCCACGCCTCCGGGGCCCAGACTTTATTCATCGTCGTCGGCTAGCTCGTGGGCGACACCGTGACCGGCGTTGAGGTCGGCAACCGAGCGGCGCAGATGGGCGAGGTTCTCAGCGCTGTAGAACGGGTCGACCGAAACCTCGAACGGGATGCGACGCTCGCGGCCCATCTTCTTCGCGAAGATGGTGAATGCGGTGGTCATGCTCATCCCGAGCTCCCGGCAGACCGCCTCCATGTCCCTTTTGACATCCTGGTCCATGCGTATGTTCACCATTGCGGTTGCCATGAGTAGGCTCCTTCCTGTCTGAGAAGAAGTCTATCATGACTCTTCAGATACGTAAAGCGAATGTATAGCTATATGCTTTACATATTCTCCCCTGCGTAACCGTTCACTCATTGTGCGGAAGGCGTCACGCGCAACGCAGAAGTATCTCCTGATGTCATTTCTCAGTGCTCCCCTTGTAGGGCAGCAACAACATGAGCGGACGGCTCACGCGGTCGCTGACGTCGTTGAAGGGGTTGATGCGCGTGAGGTCGAGCACGTTGCGGGAGGCGGCTATCCCCTCCTCGTCGAGGCTCCGCAAGGTCGGCCTTGTCGGCCATAGTCTCTTTGAGGCGTCTGCCGCTGACGCGGAAACCCTCAATGCCAGGGCCTTCCCGCCCCATGCTATCGGTTTATTTTTTGATGCGGCAAATACAAGGATGATGTAGCAAAACTATCTTGAATGGGTTCTTCTGCGCGAATTCATCTGCTTGTGAGGTCGTCATCGGGGGCGCCCATGAAGCCATGTGCGGAAAACCATGGGAGGATAGCTCCGGACACGTACCCGGCTTCGCTTTCGGCAATTGGTCTTTCCATCCGCGCGCATGCGGATAGGAAGGCACGCATGAGACGCTTGTCTTGCGAATGGCTGGCCGGGTTTCGTGAGATCGGGATCGACCAGCAGCGCTGCCTGCTGGCCCTCTGGCTGACCCTTCTCATCGCCCTGGCGTGCACGGGATGATTGGTCCTTCTCGGCACCCTCACCATGAAAGCGAAAGTGCCTATCGCTTAACGATTCGAAAGCTCACGCAGGTGGCCGAGATGGATTCCGATGTGGCCGATCCCGAGTATCACGGCGGCCAGAATGATGGGTGGCGACTGGCACCAGACGCCGAGCAGGGCCAGAGCGGCGACGGGCAATGTGGCAAGCGGCACGGGAACGAGACCCAAGGGCGCATACATGGCTGTGAGCTCTCCCCCTCCCTTGAAATAGCGCGCCCAGGCAAGCTCGTCGTAGCCAAGTGGCTGGTTCTTCGCCCATTTGATGTTCGGCGCGAACAACATGAGCAGGAACACGACGCCCGCAATTGAGAAGCCAAGCTGCATCTTCACCTTCTTGCCCCGCCAAAGCTCTTGGCGACATTTTAAGGCACGGGCGGGATTGTGGCGTGCGCGGATGCTCCACCTTGCATATCGGCACGATTGATGGAGGTGCGCATGAGCACGAGTACGATGGACGAGTGCTGGGTGTCGGAGCACGTGAAGGAACACCTGCGGGAGTTCGGCCTCACGCTTCCCCGGAGGACATGACGGGCCGCATCAGGACCTGGGAACGGGTGCCTTCGCACTGTGGGTGGGCCTCAACAAGCGAAAGGTTCGCATCCGACATTACGACGCACGCATGGTGATCCCGCTCACGTGGGATGAGGACGGGGTGATGGAGTGCGCCTTCGCCACGCGCGCCTTTTCCCGTGGCAAGGCCGTCGACCAGCTACAGATGCACCTGCTGGGCGGCATGGGATTCTCGGCAATGGATTTGCCCTTCTTGCCTTCACAATACGCAACCGTAGAGAACGATTCGCCTTCCGAACTTTCGACTCACACAGCACAAAACGCAACGGACGCGAACGCTCTTATCGACATGGAGAGCGATCCCACGTATCGCATCGTCATCGTTTGCTTCGACCATGAGGGAAACGAGCCTACACCCGTAGGTATCCTCCCGCTCTACGAAATGGGCAGCACCTTCCCGACTATCTCGATAGTCAAACCCGCCATCACCAACACGCACGTAGACATCTCGCCATAGAGCCAGAGCGTGCTCGCAGGCACCATAGATGCAATGCAAACGGTTGGACCTCACCTTCGATGCCTTGATTAACAAGGTTGACCTGAGCAAGATGCGCGTGTTCCCCTCGGACATGATGTTCGACAAAGAGAGCTCCAACGGCGAGGGCATCACCATCCCGTTCGGCAAGCAGGGCCGCACCGTCTTCCGCAAGGTCATGAGCACGGAGGACATGACCCACGAGTTCACGCCCGCACTTCGCACTAACGCGCAAAGCGGGGCCTTCCGTATCGCCCTGCAGATGCTCGGCGACCTCACCGGCTTTCGGCCTCACGTACTTCGGCTTCGACACCACCGAATACGTGAAGACGGCCACGGAGGTGTCGAGCGACAACTCGGCTCTCATGCGCAGAATCAAGCGGCACGAAAACCTTCTGCAGGGCTCTCTGGCCAACATCACACACGCTGTCATGGCCGTGTCGCGTCACTTAGGCGAGGTCGGCCCCGATGAGGGAGTCATCCGTATCCGTTTCGACGGCTCCATCATCCAGGACACGGATGCGGAGAAACAAAGAGACATGCGCGAGGTGGCGTCACCATGGCCGCCTGGGAGTACCGCATGAAGTGGTGAGGCGAGGACGAGAGCACGGCTAAGGCACGCGCACGCGAACTTGGTGCTGGATCCTCTAGGAGCGGTAGCAACGCCATCGGATAAAATGGGGGCGACCAGATCAGGAAGGACCGTCCCATGGCATCAAGCAGCGAATACCTCGATTACGCGCTGGACCTCCTGGCAGACGTGCCGGAGGTCACCGTCCGCAAGATGATGGGCGAATGCCTGCTTTACGCATCCGGGAAGCTGTTCGGGGGTGTCTACGACGACCGCTTCTTGGTGAAGGACACAGCAGCCTCTCGCGCCGTGCTGTCGGCTGAGGAGATTCCCTACGAGGGCGCGTCTGCGATGCTCCTGGTGGACGTGGAGGACGCCGAGGCCGTCGGCGCTATGGTAACGGCCATGCTCCCTGAGCTACCCGCGCCCAAGAAGCGTCGCAAGTAGGTCGCTGACGGGCTGCTGCGAGCCCGTGTGGAGCCGTTGGTGGCGCTGCGCCGGCTGGACTGCTGCCCGGGTGCCCCGAGCTGGGATGCGCCTGCGGCTGACACGAACACTGTGCTGCCTGCGCCTGGACGATGGACCGGGCGGCCGTGCTGCTGGAGTGGACGCCGACGACGCACCGCGCGACCGGGCCAGCGGCCAGGACTGGCGGCACAGATAAACACGAGAACGTGAGACTCGCCGGTTCGGTCGACTCTCTGCAAAGTCAACCGTCTAGATCCGTCGGAGTAGATAGATATACCAGCTCATGACTTTTCTCTTCTCATCCGCTCTCTGCATTTCAGCAGTTAATCAGGCGTGATGAGCAACAAAACACAACAGAAATCCCATGCAATGGTAGAGTGTACGCGAAGTTATTGCATTTGTCAGCTCAGCGACAGGAGGGTCATGAAGTACTCCGAGCTCCTGGAAAGCGGTGCAACGGCTGCTCAGCGACAGGACTTTCTCACTGAGGGCGACCAAACACCTATCACTCTCCGGGTTCCCAAGAACCTCAAGGATGCGGCTGCTGAGGCTGCCAAACTCCGCGGCATCAGCTTCTCCGCCTTCATCCGCAACTGCATCATCAACGAGCTTGCGGGGAGGGCATAGCGTGGCATCGCAGGTTAAGTCGCGTCAGAGAGTACAAGACCACGGCGAAGTGTTCACCAACGAGCGCGAGGTGAACGCCATGCTGGACATGGTGAAGCAGGAGACCGAGCGCATCGACTCCCGCTTCCTCGAACCCGCCTGCGGCGACGGCAACTTCCTCGCGGAGGTTCTGCGGCGCAAGCTTGCCGTCGTCAACAGCCGCTACCGCCGCTCGCTTTCCGAGTATGAGAAGTACACGTTCGTGGCCGTCGGCAGCATCTACGGCGTGGAGCTGCTTCACGACAACGCCGTCGCCTGTCGCGACCGCCTTTATGGCATCGTGGAGGCAGACTATATGCGCGTGTGCAAGAAGTCGCCGACGCCCGGCTACCTTGACGCCATCCGCTTCGTCTTGGAGCGCAACATCTTGAACGGCAACGCCCTCAGCCTCAAGGCTGTGGACGAATCAGGCTCGGACACTGATGAGCCGATCATCTTCTCGGAGTGGTCCATCGTTACCGGCGACCGAGTTAAGCGCAGGGACTTTCGCCTGGACGAGATGCTAGAGGGCAGCGCCGATCAGGCTCAATTCTCTCTTTTCGGATCTAGCGGTACCCCGACATCCGAGTGGGAGTTCGACGAGGAGACCGGAGCACTGATTCCCAAACCCATCTGGGAATACCCGTTGATTAGGCTGTATGAGGTGCAGAACGATGAGTAACCTATTCGAGGCGACATACAACCCTGACGTGTTGAGCTGTATCGCCAACCTCAGCAATGACGAGGTCTTTACGCCACCCGAGCTTGCAAACCAGATACTTGAGTTGTTGCCTGATGGCATATGGAGCGACCCGAACGTCACTTTCTTGGACCCCGCAAGTAAGTCAGGAATCTTCCTGCGTGAGATAGCTAAGCGCCTTATTGACGGACTTGAGGACGAGCTCTCCGACCTAGAGGAGAGACTTGACCACATCTATCGAAAGCAGCTGTTCGGCGTTGCGATAACCGAGCTTACAAGCCTGCTTTCGCGGCGCAGCGTCTATTGCTCAAAGTACCCGAACAGTATCTACTCCGTCGTCAGGTTCGACGACGCAGCCGGCAACATACGCTTCAAGAACACTGAGCATGTTTGGTCAGGCGGACGCTGCGTCTACTGCGGCGCAACACAGAAGGAATACGACCGCGACAAAACGCTTGAACAGTACGCATACGAATTCATACACCTGGATGACCCAGAAGAGGTTCTGCCCATGAAGTTTGACGTTATCGTCGGCAATCCGCCATATCAGCTCAGCGATGGCGGCAACAACGCTTCCGCCATGCCCATTTACCAGAAGTTCGTGGAGCAGGCAAAGAAGCTTAACCCGCGCTACCTGGTCATGATTACGCCCTCGCGGTGGTTCTCAGGCGGCCGAGGGCTTGACGCATATCGAGCAACAATGCTCGGCGACCGACGCATCAGGAAGCTTGTCGACTTCGAGGACGCCAACGATTGCTTCCCCGGCGTGGATATGTCGGGCGGCGTGTCGTACTTCCTGTGGGACCGAAATTACGATGGTAACTGCACTGTCGTGAACATGAAGAACGGGGTCGGAACCGAGCAACAGCGTGACCTGCGCAGATACGATATCCTTATCCGTTCGAACGAGGCCGTTTCCATCGTGGATAAAGTGCTCAGCCACACGTCGGCGTTCCTCAGCAAATACGTCAGCAGCCAACGGCCTTTCGGTTTGAGGACGTTTGCAAAGCCTTCCAAGAAGGGTGATTTGACCCTCAGGTGGCGCGAGGGCAAAGGCCCTATAAGCAGCAGCGAGATTACTATCGGCAAGGAGTGGATAAACAAGTGGAAGGTCATCGTATCCCGTGTCGTATACGAACATGCCGGTGGAACCGACGCACAGGGCATGCGCCGCATCCTCTCTATCCTCGAGGTGCTTGGTCCGAAGGAGGTCTGCACCGAAACCTACATCGTCATCAAGACCTTTGACACCCAGGAGGAGGCGCAGAACTGTTACGAATACCTCTCGTTGAAGTTCCCCCGTTTCCTTATCAGCCAGGTCGCATCTGCCCAGATGGTCAACAAGAAGTCCTTCACCTTTGTGCCAGACGTAGACTTCACGAGAAGCTGGACGGAAGGAGCTTTACGACGAATTCGGGCTCGATGAGGAGGAGATCGCCTACATCGAAAGCCACATCAAAAAGATGAACACGGGTGACGGCGATGCCAAGTAAAGAATTCTTTCCGCCACGGCCGGATGCGCAGCCGATTATCTACGCCTTCTGCGAACCCAATAATCGCGATGTCAAGGGCATGCTCAAGGTCGGCTATACGGCCCGCACTTTAGAGGAGCGCATGCACGAGCACTATCCGACGTTAAAGCCTGGGCCAGTGCCCTACGAGGTCGTGTTCGTCGCCCCTGCCATGCGCACCGACGGCACGACGTTCATGGACCACGAGATCCACGAGAACCTTGCGCTGAACGGATTCAAGAAGCAGCGTGATCACGACGGCAAGAAGACCGAGTGGTTCCGCTGCACGCTCGATGACGTGAAGGCTGCATACATCGCCGTTCGTGACCGGGCCGAAAACGTCGAGCGACGCACCCGCGACTTCAAGATGCGACCCGAGCAGGAGACCGCCGTACACAAGACTGAGGCATACTTCCACTCCGTCGAGAACGAGGGCGGCGCTCTCACGCCGAAGTTCCTGTGGAACGCCAAGATGCGGTTCGGCAAGACGTTCGCCACCTACGAGCTTGCCAAGCGCATGGGCTTCAAGCGAGTGCTGATCCTGACCTTCAAGCTCGCCGTGCTGGCGGCGTGGGAGGAAGACCTGAACACGCACGTTGACTTCGAGGGCTGGCAGTTCGTGAGCCGGCCGAAGGACCCGACCAGGCCCGACATCGCCCAGCAGTACGCCAAGGCCGACAAGAGCAGGCCGATCGTATGCTTCGGCAGCTTCCAGGACTTCCTTGGGCGTGAGGCTCGTACGGGACGCATCAAGGCCCACCACGAGTGGGTGCGCGAGGAGGACTGGGACCTCGTCGTGTTCGACGAGTACCACTTCGGCGCGTGGAACGACAACTCCAAGAAGCTTTTCGAGCAGGAGGAAGAGGACGAGCGCGACACCACCGAGGTCACCGACACGCGGCTCGGCAAGGTGAACACCGGCAACGAGGTGAACGAGGGCGACCTGCCCATCGTGACGCGCTACTACCTGTTCCTCTCCGGCACGCCCTTCCGGGCGCTCAACAGCGGCGAGTTCATTGAGGAGCAGATCTACAACTGGACCTACTCCGACGAGCAGGCGGCCAAGGAGGCCTGGCCCGCCGAGCATCCCGGCAAGCCCAACCCGTACGCGTCGCTGCCGCGCATGGTGATGCTCGCCTACCAGATGCCCGACGAGATAAAGAACGTGGCGCTGGGTGGCGAGTACAACAGCTTCGACCTGAACGCCTTCTTCGAGGCGACCGGCGAGGGCGACAGCGCGGAGTTCGTGCTCAAGGACTCGGTCCAGAAGTGGCTCGACCTTATACGCGGCTCCTACAAGCCCTCTGCCGTGGACGACCTCAAGCTGGGCGCCGAGAAACCAGCTCTTCCATACGCCGACACGCGCCTGCTGCGGGTGCTCAATCACACGCTCTGGTACCTGCCGCGCGTGAACAGCTGCTACGCGATGCGCAACCTCCTGCGCGAACCGCAGAACGTGTTCTTCCACGACTACACAATCAACGTATGTGCGGGCACCGAGGCCGGCATCGGCATGGTCGCGCTCGACAAGGTGCGCGAGACCATGGAGGACCCGCTGCACTCCCAAACCATCACGCTGACCTGTGGCAAGCTGACCACGGGCGTGACCGTTAAGCCGTGGTGCGGGATATTCATGCTCGCCAACATGCGCAGCCCCGAAACCTACTTCCAGGCCGCCTTCCGCGTGCAGTCGCCATGGACCGTAGAAAACGACGCCAGCAAGATGGAGATCGTGAAGCAGGAATGCTACGTTTTCGACTTCGCTCTAGACCGGTCGCTCCGTATGGTCTCCGACTACTCATGCCGCCTGAAGGTGGACGGGAATGTGGGTCCCGAGCAGAAGGTCGGCGAGTTCATCAACTTCCTTCCCGTGCTTGCCTATGACGGCAGCGCCATGCGTCCCGTGAGCGCGGCTGACATCCTCGACATCGCCATGGCTGGCACATCCGCGACGCTGCTTGCAAGGCGCTGGGAATCCGCTCTGCTTGTCAACGTGGACAACGACACGCTTCGCCGCATCCTCAACAACGAGGACGCGCTCAACGCCCTCATGAGCATCGAGGGCTTCCGCTCGCTCAACGCCGACATCGAGACCATCATCAATCGGTCCGAGGCCATCAAGAAGGTCAAGCGTGGGAAGGAAGAGATGACCCCCAAGGAGAAGAAGCAGATCTCCGAGGAGGAGAAGGAGCTCAAGAGCAAGCGCAAGCAGATCCAGGAGAAGCTGATCAAGTTCGCCACGCGCATACCGGTCTTCATGTACCTGACCGACTACCGCGAGGAGACCCTGAAGGACGTTATCACGCAGCTTGAGCCAGGGCTCTTCAAGAAGGTGACCGGCCTCACCGTCGCTGACTTCGAGCTGCTGGTATCTCTCGGCGTCTTCAACGACGCGTTGATGAACGATGCCGTTTACAAGTTCCGCCGCTACGAGGACTCCTCGTTGCGCTACACCGGCATCGACCGACACGCTGGCGAGCGCGTCGGCTTGTTCGACACGTCGCTCAGCGAGTTCGAGTACATGGCCATGGCCCAAGAGGAGTCGATGGTTGCGCCGAACGGTCTTGCGAGGCCCGTCGGGCGTGCGACCGGCGCGAGCGCGAAGGTACCCACACGCAAACTGGCTGCTGCCAGCAAGCCTGCAGGCGGCGGCGACACGCGCACGGCCAAGGCCACCGTGCCCGTGGCAAAGCCCACGCCCAAGAAGGCCGAGAGCCGCAGGATCGAGCGCGGCGACGCCCGCACGGCCGCCAAGCCCTCCCAGAATGCAGCGAGGCGTGACTGGATCGTTGAGGCGCTGGAAGACGCCGGGCTCAAGTACCTGGACAAGCGCGGCAACTCTGGCTGCCTGTGGGTCATCGGCGCGAGCGAACTCTCTGGCCGCATGAAGGAGCTTGAGCTGCGCGGGGCGCGGTTCAGGTTCAGCTCGACGACCTAGAGCCGGGTGACACTGTGCTTCACAAGGCCTTCGGATACGGGCGGATCATCGACATCGATGAGTCCTACGTGGAAGTCACGTTCGACTCGGACAACAAGAAGAAGAAATCGTCTCGCAAGTTCATCTTCCCTGGGGCGTTCCACCAGGGGCTGCTGCAGATTGGGTAGGTGTGTCTTGGGAATATTCGATAAGTTCAACAATCAGAGCTTGAGCAATCAG
The DNA here is from genome assembly GCA_040268355.1 of Atopobiaceae bacterium. Lineage (GTDB taxonomy): Bacteria > Actinomycetota > Coriobacteriia > Coriobacteriales > Atopobiaceae > UBA1367. The sequence goes on from JAWRIT010000020.1 coordinate 39,677, forward strand.
GATGCTTTCGAGGAACTGTGCTGCCAGCTCTTCGAGACATGGGGTGTGCATTCAAGGGGCTTTGATAGCGGTTGGGATTATCGAGACATCCGAGGTGCCGGTGGCGACGGGGGCATTGAGGCCTATTGGTATAACCAGAATGACGACCAGTACATCGGTATTCAGGCGAAGTGGTTCCCAAAGACCATCACAGACAATCAATATGGGCAGGTAAGAGGCTCAATCAAAACGGCGGTGGAACTACGACCGACCTTGTCCACATACATCATCTGCATACCGCATAATCTTACATCCGTGCATGTTGGAAGGGGTAAGATCGTAACACCCGGAGAAGAAGCGTCATGGAAGTCGTTCGTGGACGAGATCGCTGAGGATTATCCCAAGGTCAAGTTCTTGCTCTGGGACGAGCATCACATCGAAAACCTGCTGCAAGATCCTGCGAATGAAGGTCGCCTACGGTTTTGGTTCAAAAAGTCTGCGGTTAACCCAGCTACCGTAAAGCTTGCCTTGAACGAAGCAATCCAAAGCCTTAATGATCGTTATGTGCCTGAGATCACCGATGATGGCGGCCTTGCTACTTTTCTTGACAACTTCTTTGGCACGATTGAAAGTAGAAAGCTCACGGTCAAGGACATCGATGCCTGCCTGGATGTCTGCCACAGCCTTGAATACGTCACCGATTCTTTCATTGGCGTAGGGGACAAGATATCGGATGAGCTCAAGTCTTCGACCATCCGATGCCACGATGCCATTTGTGCGTATGCCGATGCCCTATCCCAGTGGCGCTCCGCGCTCATTGCGGAGCCGCGTGGGCTGATTAATGTTGCAAGCATGACTGTCGATTACGGTGCAATCGAAGAGTTCGAATCCGACATCCAGGACCTGAAGGACAAATACAAGCTTACCGGACATGCGGATGAGCTGATTAAGCTGATCGATAAGTTCAGAGGGCTGCCTGGCGAATATGAGATTCGACAGGCAATGCACTATGCTTTCAGCTCCCCTCACTGTCTTGTTGTCGGCGAGCAAGGAACCGGTAAGACCTGTGGGTTCGCAAGCGAAGCTACCGGCTACCTCAACAACGGGAAGCATTTACCCATCCTTTTGAGAGCCGGCGACATCAGCGAGCATGACGGTTGGAGGCAGATAATCACGAGCGCCCTTGGCCTTACCGACTGGACGGAAGCTCAGCTATGGCAAGCGTTGAGTGCGTCCGCTGCCATGTACGACAAGCGTGAGGATGATATTACCGTCAGGGCAAAAGTTGCGATCTTTGTTGATGGGCTGGATGAAAAGCAGCCTGCGTCACGATGGACGACACTCATCAGGCAAGGCGATGCAATCGCAAAGGAATACCCGAGAATGAGATTCGCTTATTCCACGCGTCCTCACGGTGTTGAACGTGACGGTGCCGATGATTTGTGGGACTGCTGGTACCGTATCGATAAAAACGGTGATGTTCCTGCATGGAAGCTTTTCGACCGTTATATTGAGCACTACTCAATAGATCTGGATGGCAATACCCGTTATAAGTGGCTGCTCAAAACGCCCATGGAGTTGCACATGTTCTGCACCGCTTATGGCGGAAGACCAATCGACAGGGAGGTTTCAACCTGCCTGACCTCTCTCGTTAGGGCCGAGGTCAAGAGGCTTGATGAAGAGTATGCCGCACGTAACGCGAAATCGAATGGTATCCACGAAACACCAGTCTGGTCCACGCTCGCCGCACTTGCGAACTCGTTCCTGCTGGATGATAGCCCTCGGGATCGCGCAATAATTGGCGGTTTGATAGGGGTGACTGGGATTCAACGTGAAGATATTGGCTTGATGCTCGACTTTCTCGAAATGTACGGGATTCTTACTACCGTACGAAATCTTGGTCCTACGAGTGTGTCTCCTCCCGTATTCACATATCAGCCCGGTTCACGTCATTTGTGGGACTACTTCATGGCTGTAATGCTCATGAATACCGATGACGGAATGGCCGCCGAACTCCTCTCCAAACATAAAGACACTGCTCGCATGTACGCGATATTGCTGGTTGAAAAATGCGGCACCCTGCCCCTTGAGAGCAATGCTCTCGTCAACGCCCTTGGAACCGGCGGAGCTCGCCGGGTGACCATAGATGCTCTGGCAAGCGCGGAGAAGGGTGCTGCCGGCAAATTCAGGCAGTGGGCGCTTGGCGAGATGGCAAAGGGCAGAGAATCACTCTCTGAGATCGTCAATGGCATAGTCGTTCAAGTAGCGTGCGAGCAGGATCACCCTCTTGGGCCTCTGATGTTCGATGAGTACATGAGAACATTCCCAACGCCAATCGAACGAGATCGGGTATGGGCGACACCAAGGGAGATGTCAAACGGCTACGGACTGTCGATGTACTACGAGCGAGATGCCGTGCGACACTTGCCTCGGCTACACGAGAACGATCACTGGAATCAAATGCCGCTCTTATTGGCCTGGTGCCTGATTGCAGTCAGCAACCTGCAACGGCGTCACTGCAGAAACGAGCTAGTGCAGTGGGCAATGACCAATCCCGACGAGTATGCCGAGCTGTTTGCACGGTTTGTCAATTGCGATGACCCTCAAGTCCGTGAAGACATGTTTGCCATCGCAGAGGAGGTAGTCTGTCAAGGAGAGGCAGACTTGAGCGTCAAGAAACGTTTTGCTGACATCGTTCTCGAGGCCTTATTCAAGAATCCTGACAAACCAGGAAACAGGGACGCCTCGCTGCGCCATTACGGAAGGATGCTTGTCGAGCATTGTGGCGAGAAAGGACTTGTCGGCCAGAAAGACATCGAACTGTGCAGGCCGCCTTACGCAGTTGAAGACAGATCGATTGCACTGCCCATTTACGCCGCCGCTGCCGAATCGGAACGAATGGGCGGTTACGAGACCATCCACTACGACCTGGCCCGCTATGTGCTCGTAGACAAGCTTGAAAGCGCGTTCGGTATTTCTCGTTTCCATGGCAACGGCGACCACGACTTCGACGATGCGCTGCAAATCGTCAAAAGGTCTGCTGATGCAGCGGGCATCGACGTGCCGAAGTTTGAGGGATGGGTTATTTCCGCCGCTTACCAGTACCTCGTTGACCATGGTTACGATACAGACGCTTTCGTCGGCCCCCTCGATGACGAAGGCTATCGCCATGGAGGCATCGACTATAAGATATCTGGTGCATTCGGAAGCGCCGACCATGGTTCAAGAAGCACGGTCATGACAGTCGCTGAGAAGTACGCCTGGTGCGCAAGGGCTGAAATCTGCGGTTTCATGGCAGACAGGGTGCCAATGTATAGGAGCGCCTGGCAGAACGGTAATACCAACGAATCCTATGAGCTTGTCCACGACTACTCAGACCTGCTCAGTTATCAAAGCCCCCTTTTCGAGGCAACTGTGAACAGACTGACGGTGGAACGGGAGGGCATCACACCGGTTTTCCCACCCGCTTTCACGTGCGAGGACGGCGATCAGTTATGTTCGGAGCAAGAGCTCAATGATTGGATCGGGGCGGGTGACGCCGAGTCCCTTGTTTCGCTCATCGAGCATGTGCCCGACGTTGATTTCTCGATTGATGGATCCACCGTTCCCGTTGCGCTATATGCAAGCGACTGGGGGATTTGCGGCAAGCAGGCCCGCGCTTGGATCTACGCTGGAGCCATGGCTTCCAGCGAACTTTCCAAGCTTTCGGAATTCGGGACGGTGGCAATAGCAGGCTACGACCATGCCTCCGCATTTGCTACGGGCATTGCTTGCGAAGCAACCTATATCTCGCCAGTCGAATACTTGTCAGCTCCTTGGCTTACCGAATACGACGAGGACCACGAGAGGGCTAAGATAGCCGATGTCCATGTCGAGGCATCACCTCTATCAGGAAGCGGTGTTGACAGCCTTACTGACATTGGAGATTGCTGGTATCGATTCCCCTCAAAGCTTGCGATGGACCTGTGTGGAGTAACGCGCACCGACGGCGTACGCTACTTCGATACGAATGGCATGGTCGCGTTTGAGGATATTGAGTATGGTGAGCCTTACAGGAAACATTACCAGGCTTTGCTTGCAAGCAGAGACAGACTTTATGGAGCCCTTGACGAGAGAGACTTGCATCCCGTTTGGTATGTCACTCTCCAAAGAGATGGCAACAGGCTTGCTGATGAACGGTTGCGTCAGGTCGATGCGCGCACCGAAACTTCTTGGCTGATTTGGATAGGGGCAGACGACAAGTACTGTTCGTGTCTCATGTCGGATGAGTATCCCGTGCCAGAACGGACTTATGAACCATCAGGGCTAATTGCAGAATTCCTTGAAAAGTATGCCGCTCATGATGACGAGGGCGAGGAAACAAGCGACTAGCACATACTCCGTTCCCTCGCACCTTGTGACAGCCCCTTAACCTCATCGCAGGTTAAGGGGCTGCCGCTTTCTCTGGCCGCCCAAAGTCTTAAACGGAAGGCAGGACAGAGCATGGACGGTGAGCAGAATGGCACGCAAGAGGGCACGCAGAACGCGCAGGAGCAAGGGCAGCAGCAGCTCCAGCAGACGGCGTCAGTACAGGTAGACAACGGGGGCAACGAATCTGGAAACGCACCCGCCCCCGACTACGAACGACAGATCGCCGAGCGCGACGAGAAGATCGCATCCCTTGAGGCGCGGATCGCCGAGGCTGCCAAGAGCGCCGAGCAGGCGGAGAAACTCTCCGCCGAGATCGCCGAGCTTAAACAGGCAAGCGCAGACGAGCGTATCGACTTCTTCCTGCAGCTCGCGGGGTGCCGCAACGTGAAGGCTGCCCGTGCCGTCCTGGACGACTACGACGGCGGCATCGACAAGATGAGGGAGGCCGAGCCCTGGCTCTTCGCCAAACACATGGGCGGCGACAACTCCGGCGGCCAGACCGGAAAGACAGGGCTTCCCAACGCGGGCGCGGCATCCAACGAGGGCAAGACGATGGCCCACCGGCGCGAGATCGCCGGGCTCGCCGACGACAAGGACAAGGAATAGGCCGGCACGCCCGGTAGGAAGTGAGGAACCACCATGCCTAACAGCATCGCATTCGTGAAGAACTACACCAGCCTGATCGACGAGGTCTACCAGCGCGCGGCCGTATCGACCGTGCTCAACTCCGGGCGCCGCATGGTGCGTGCCGGCCACAACGCCAAGGAGATCATGATTCCGAAGATCAGCGTCACCGGCCTTGGCGACTACACCCGAAACGTCGGCTACAAGACCGGCACCATCACCTACGAGTTCGAAACCAAGACGTTCAACTACGACCGCGGCATCCGCCTGCTCGCCGACGTCATGGACGTGGAGGAGGCCGGCGTCCTGGATTGCTTCGTTGGAGGTGGGCGCCGAGCTGCAGCGCACGCAGGTGGCGCCCGAGGCCGACGCCTTCACCTTCAGCCAGATCGCCTCCCACGACGGCGTGGCCATGACGAGCGAGGACCTGTCTGCCGCCTCCGCGACCGACATCCTGGCGTCGCTGCGCGAGGTCACGAGCGACATGGACGAGAAGCAGGTCTCCACGGGGTCGCGCATCCTGTTCATCACACTGACGCTCAAGGGCGTGCTGGACGACTTCTCCTACGCGAGCCCGACGCGCTCCAACCGCATGCTCGAACGCTTCAGCCGCGTGGTGGAGGCGCCGCAGGTGCGCTTCTGCGCGGCGATCGACCTGCTTTCCGGCGGCGATCTCACAGCGATTCGAGGTGGATGCGTCCGGCTACTCGTCGGGTTCCGCGCAGCCCTGGGACGGCGTCAAGTCTCAGGTCACGCGCGTCGTCTTCGATTCCGCCTTCGCTGACGCAGACATGACGAACCTGGCCTACTTCTGCATGTCCTTTTCCAACTGCACGGAGGTCGTGGGCCTCCAGTACCGCGCTGGCGTGACCGACGTGAAGCAGATGTTCTCGAGCTACAACAGCCTGGAGGCCATCTACGCCATGACGTTCGACAACTCGACCATCACGAGCTACAGCACGGTCCTCTACGGGTGCAACCGGCTTGTGGGCAGCACGGACGGCTTCGTGCCCACGAGCACGAGCGGCAAGACCGTGCTCAAGGTTAGTTCCGGCGGCGCGCCGACGGACCTGGGCAGCGACGCCCGCACGTGGTTCCACGCCTTCTACTACGCCGACGACGCCGGCGTGCTCTCGGCGAGTTCTGCGGCGGACTCCACAAAGGAGCTCATCGCCACGAACCGGATCTGCGCCATCGGCAAGTACCAGGGGCTGGGCTTCACGCCGTAGGACGGCAACACAGGCGCGACGCACCGCGAGCACCTTGCCAGCGCGAGCTTCGCGGCCGACATGGCCACGTTCGCGTACCTGAACCTGAACCACCTGTTCTACAGCTGCACGAACCTTGCTGCTGTTTCTGGCCTGGACAACTTGGCGAACGTCTAATACATGCGCTTCGCGTTCGCCTCGTCGGCGGTGACGGAACTGGACTTCCGAGGCTTCAACCCATCTAAGCTGAAGGACGTGGCCTACCTCTTCTCGAGCAGCCTGGTTGGCGGCAACGGGACTGCCTACGCGAGCTCCAAGGCCAGCTACAACCACTTCCGCATCGACACGGCGAGCACGCCCGGATACCTGACAGCAGCCTAGCGCTTGGGGATAAACTTGACGTCATCCTCTGCAATCGGTAAGGCCTTATCCTTCACGATAGGGCCTATCTTGTCCCTTGCAAAACGACAGCGCCTCCGCCTAAAACCAGGGCGCCTAGTCCAACTTTCTTCGCACGTTCGGCGGCGACGCCTTTGTGGTACTCGCAAACCGGCAGCTTAGATCCTTCTGGAAGCTCCTTTTTACAGATGATGCATTTGGCAGCCATTATTGTCCCTGGCTTTCTTCGTCGTCTTCCTCCGGTCCTTCTTCGTCAATCACGATGGAACCATCACCCAACAACCCTGCCGGCTCTTCTGAGCTTTCAATTTGCAAGCTTACTACCGAACTCGATATCTCCACGAAACCCCTGACGATGTCTTCGCGGTTGCCCTTGCTGTAAGAATTGAGCAGGCGTAGCGTCTCTGGGTTTTCTAGCTTGTTTTCCAAGATGAACTGTTTGAACTGCCCAAGCGCGGCGTTGGCAGCTTCCGGCTCCTCGAGGACGCGATAAGCCGCGTATTCCGTCTTGGCCATGAGCGCAACTACCGTAAGGTCGACCATTGCGGTGTTGGCCGCCTTGCCCCAATCTTTCGCTTTGCCTTGTTTTCCCATGGCCAGCAATAGTTCAGCTTTGAAGTTCCCTTGCAGTGTGCATCTTGCCTGAGTTGCTGACGAGGCGATATCGAGGATCTTTATTTCGCGAAGGCGTGAATCCTCGATGAGCATGGCTTGTTGTAGTTGCTGCCAGGCGCTTTCCGCCAGGGCTATCCTGTCCGCCTGGTTCTCGATCCGAAGCGCCTCGACGTTGGCGGCTACGGCTTCGATCGCATCCATGATGTTCGCCATCATCACCTGCATCTGGATATCAACGACCGACTGCGTCATGTCCTGCGGCATCTGCTCCGCCTTGAGCCTTGCCTGCTCGACAACATGGCCTGTCTTCTTGCTCCTCAATGTCGGCAGCAGGGCGCCTGTCTTCTTCTCGACGCTCAGCACGAGCTCGCCGTTTTTCATCATCTCCTCGGCTGCTGCGGTGAAGTCCGCCACATACTTGATGTCTCCACGGCCCACGAGCTTCTTGATGATGTCGTAGATTGCCGGAGCGAATCGAGCCATGTTGTCGGCATCGGCCAGGAACTTTACGAGCGATTCGTTGTTCTTGGCAGGAATAAGGCTCATGCCATTGTCGAAGACAGAGGCTTCGAGCACCGTCACTCTGGGCGTGACCGTAGCGGGAGGCAGCGAACTTATCGGGACGATATCTGTTCCTTCGCTCTTTGCGGTGAATCCGCAGTGAGGGCAAGTGGTCGCGCTAGAAGATATCTTCGCATGGCATTCGGGGCAGAAGATCAATGACACGAGTTCACTCCTTCTCGTTATTTCACTTAACTTTCCATTATCGACGTTTTCTCCTGGACTGTCATTAGCTCGAAGCCTGCTAGTTGCGGTTGTAGCGACCTTGTGACATGAGCCGACGCTCTCAGCAGCTGGGGTATCGGTCTATTCCTATGTCACGGAGGTCTGGATGGAGTCAATTGTCGTCGCGATCATCACGGGCGTCGTGACGCTGGCAGGCACCATCCTCTCCAGCCCGAAGATCCGTGTCGTCATGGAGGTCAAGCTGGACGCCCCACGGCGAAGGTCGAGAAGCTCGGAGCAGGTCCTGAAGCGCACCCACAAGCTCGAGCGGGACATGGCCGTTGCGAAGAGCGACATAGCAGACCCCCGAGAGGAAGGTGGCCTGACATGGACGAGTCCCCTGCAAGCAGCGACTGGAAGTGGCACCCGCTGCGCACGGTGGTGCAGGACGTGCTGGGCGTGGTGGTCACGACCCTGGACCTACTCCATGCACGCTCGCGTGAACGAGATCCTGGGCGGAGGCTCCGGCAGCGCAATGCTCTTCACCTACAAGCCGCAGGTCTTGGCTGCGTCGTCTGCTCGAGGAGCCGAGCCTGCACCTTCTCCCTGCCGGCACAAGGTTCTGTCCCCTTCGCGCCGGGGCTCCCCGTCACCCATCATGTCGTGACGAAGCGCCTCCAGCCGCTCACGGCAGCAGGTCGTGCTGTGCTGGCGGAGCTGTCCGAATGCATGCGGAACGTCTGTCACAGCGATGAGTGACCTGCCTCTTTGTCCTTGCCGGCTGGAAGCTAAATCCAGAGTATGTCGAACTCCGTCCTGAGCTCCGAGACATAGATACGTGGGGATTTGCACCCCGCCTCGTGACCCCTACCGCTTGCACCAACATGCGGAAGGGTCACAGAAGAGTCGTCCTCGCCACAGTGGTTTAGAGCCTCTTCTGCAGGTACACCATGTCCACAAGCCGCACGCCGTCCTCCCAGATGGGGTGGTCGTAGTTGTCGGTGAAGAAGTCCGGTACCACATGGTGCCGCACGAAGCCGCACTGCTCGTAGAAGGGCACGGTGAGGGGGCTGTCTCCCGTCCCCACCTGCAGCGCATGGAAGCCCCGATCCGCGCAGGCGCGTGCCGCGAAGTCAAGCAGGGCGCGGCCGTAGCCCCTCCCCTGGAAGCGCGGGTCCACCGCGAGGCTCTTGACCTCGGCCAGGCCACCGTCCTCATCGGTGACCAGGACCTCCCCCACCATACCCGAATCCTCAAGCACCCACATGGTTCCGCTGCCCAAGTAGCGCTCAACCATGTCCCGCTGCTCGTCAGCAAGCAGGAGCAGAGGGAGGTAGGCCCTGCGGTCACCCGTCACCTCGCGGATCCTCACGGCATCCATGGCGATGCAAGCGTCTTTTCGTTCATACTTGTGCTGCTCCTCAACTGGGCAGATTATGTCCGTCTCCATTCAGTTTACAGAGATTGCAGGGTGCCTTTGAGGTCGAGGCTAGTCCCGAAGGCATCCGATGGGGACAACGAGCACGCTGTCGCCCCGCCTGTACCCATACTTCGCACCAATGACCACCAGATCCGGCGGCTTAATGAGACATGTAGACAAGCGCCTCTACGAGGGTGAGTCGGTGCTGACATCCCGAAAGGGTTCGCTGAACAACGTCACGTATCTTAACGAAGCATTTTGAACTGCGGACACGATGCTTTTCACGGCACCCGCCTGCGCTGGCGCGGCGAAATAGACGTGTCTCAAGTTGACGCTTAGGCAGGTAGGGCGACATCCAGCTTGTAGCCAAGTGCCCGAACGACCTTTTGCACGGTGTTGAAAGACGGATTGCCCGTGGGCGAGAGCGCCTTGTAGAGGCCATCGCGGGTGATGCCGGTGTCCTTCGCCAGCTGCGTCATGCCCCTCGCGCGGGCGATGTCGCCGAGGGCGGCGGACACGAGCGAGGGGTCGCCGTCTTCGAGTGCGGCGTTCAGATATGCGACGATATCCTCGTCGGTCTCAAGGAATTCGGCCGCATCGTATGTGGTTGCCTGTTTCATCGCTTCACCTCGCATCTCACTCGTATTCCCGGTTCAGTTTCTTCGCCTTTTCTATATCGCGCTGCTGCGACGATTTGTCACCACCTACGAGCAGCAGGACTATCTCGCCTCCGCGGTTCGCGAAGTACAATCGGCATCCCGGACCATAGTCGATACGCAACTCAAATACACCATCGCCCACCGGCTTCGAATCGCCTAGGTTGCCCGTCAAAGAAATCCGGCGAATTCGCAAGTTGATGCGCGACTTGGCACTCGAATCTTTCAGGCGCTTCAGCCACTTCGCGAACTCGTCTGTTCTCCTGACCTCTATCATGCACTGATTGTATATCACAGTATACGTTTAGACAATGGGTAACGTTGCCTAAAACCCCTGATTCCCAAGTTCATCGAAACGCTTCCAAGGCTCAACAGAACATGTTGCGATGGGCCATAAAGGCGAGGCTTTCACCATGGCCCCGGAATGGGCCGGGGCAACGGTGAAAGGAGGCCGACAGCGGTCAGGAGAAAGAGGGGCGAGCGCCCCGGCGTGTCTTTGGCCTCGCCCTGACCGACAACGGAAGTCGCGTACCGGAGTCGCGTACCGTACACCTTTTTGACTCAACCTTCTATGCAAGAAAGACCATCCTCAAAGGGGGCTGACCCGACCCCATCCTCGACGGCCCGCAGCTCATGGAAGCGGTTAGATACGTCCACCAGAACCCTAGTGAGGCAATGATCTGCAGCTACAACCGATACCGTTGGAGCAGCTACGCGGCGTATGTCGAGGGGGGTGAGGCTGCCTTCCCTCCCCTGCCAATCCACAGCGTTACCGAATTCGTCTTAGATGTCTTCGGCGGGATGGACGGACTAGTCAGGTTTCACTCTGAGGAGGGCGACTTCGACCTCACAAGACAGGCAGCCAGAGTCCCCGTAGCGCTCTCCGAAGCAGCCTCGAGAGCACTTGCGAAGGAGCTCCTGGGAGCGGAGCGCCTCGCCGCACTCCCCTCCCTAAGAAAGGCAGAACGAGATGTGAACCTAGCCACGCTCAAGAAGGCGGGCCTGTCCGTACGACAGATCGAGCGGATTACTGGAATCGGGAGAAACATCATCCAGCGAGCGTGAGTCAAAATGGTGTACGGGATTTGACTCGTGACTCGCTTGACTCCGATTATTTGCCTTTGTTACTTGCTGCGCAAAACTTCCGCCGGGAAGTCTCCTCCCCCTCAGAAAGTCCTTCCTTCTTGTATGAACTCGGGGATGTTCGCATGAATGATGCCGTCCCTTTGCTGAATGGGATCGCTTCGCGTTAACAGGTACTTCGGATAGTTGTCCCTGACCTGGGCGAAGGGGCGGTACTCTCGTTCCTCGGTGGCCTGATCAGCCATGATGGTCATGGCAACTTGGATGTAGACATAGCCCATCTGGGGACTCCTCAAGATGAAGTCGCATTCTAACTTTCCGATCCGTCCAACGCTGATCTTGCAGCCCTGCGCACGGGCGTAGGAATAGACGATGTTCTCCAGCACTGGTCCGTAGTTGATGCGATTGTCGGTGTTGAGTGCGAAGTAGAAGCCCAGGTCTGCCAGGTAGTACTTTTGCTCGCCTTGCAGGGACTTGCGAGACTTCAGATCGAATCGGGTGCACTTGCTGATGATCTTCGCATCCTCGAGGATCTGGAGATAGCGCGCGAGGGTCTCCCTCTTAATCTTCAGACCTTGCCTTCCTTCGAGGTCAGATTGGATGTTGCTAAGCGACACGGTGGCGCCGAAGTTGTTGATGACGTAGTCGCGCACCTGGTTGAACACCGAGACGTTCTTCACCTTCACACGCTTGCGAATGTCCTTCTGGAAGATCTCCTCGACGACTGCGGTGACATAGGCGCGCTTGTCCGCAAGCTGGGGATAATCCAGCGCCTTGGGAAAGCCTCCCTCGAGAATATACGAGTCGAACTCCGCGACGGGGTTTGGATTGACGGAGACTCCGAGGAAGCGTTTCATCTGGCAGTACTCACCGAAGTCCAGTGTCTGCATTTCGAACTCGATGTAGCGGCCGGTAAGCTTCGTGGCCAACTCGCCTGAGAGCAGGTAGGAGTTTGATCCGGTAATGAAGATGGAGAAGCCGCCCTCAGTGCGGAACTCGTTGAGCACCTCCTCGAAGCCTTCGACGTTTTGGATCTCATCGATGAAGAGGTACTTCATCCCTGCAATGTCGAGCATCGGCTCGATGAGGGCCTCGAGTTGCTCCGGGGCTTCTACGGAGCGATATCCGTATCTGTCGAGATCGAAATACGCAATGTGGTCGTCGGCGATGCCTTCATCCCTCAGCTCCTCTACGATGTACTTCATGAGGCAGGACTTGCCGCAGCGTCGAACGCCAGTGATGACTTTGATCATCCCGTCATCATGATAGAACCCACGAATCTTCTTCAGGTAGTTTTCTCGGGGGAACAGACGCATTATGGCTCCAATCTTCACTGGAGCCATACTACCAAATCACGCGATTATGGGGGTATTTTTCATCAAGTAAGCGATTTATACCCCAATAACTAAGGAATTTGCTACTCCCACTCGACCGTGGCGATCGGCTTCGGGCTCAGCTCGTAGCACACGCGGCAGATGCCGGGAACCTCGGCCAGGATGCGGTCGCACATGCGATGCAGCAGCGCCCAGTCGAGCTCGGGGACCTCTGCCGTCATGACGTCCACCGTGTTGATGCAGCGGATGATACAGGGCCACTCGTAGGCACGCTTGTCGTCGCGCACGCCAGTGGCGCGGTAGTCGGGCACCACGCAGAAGTACTGCCAGATGTCGAGACCCGCCGCGTCGATCTCCTCGCGCACGATGGCGTCGGCCTCACGCAGCGCCTCCAGGCGGTCGCGCGTGATGGCGCCGGTGCAGCGCACGCCCAGCCCCGGTCCGGGGAACGGCTGGCGGTACACCATGTCGTCAGGCAGCCCCAGCTGCTTGCCCACCACGCGCACCTCGTCCTTGAAGAGCAGCTTCACCGGCTCGACGAGCTCCCAGTTGAGCTCGGCGGGAAGCCCTCCCACGTTGTGGTGGGCCTTCACGCCGGAGGCGGACTCAAGGATGTCGGGGTAGATGGTGCCCTGCCCCAGAAAGCCGATGCCGTCGAGCTTGGCGGCCTCCTCGTCAAAGACCTTGATGAACTCCTCGCCGATGACGTGGCGCTTGGCCTCGGGGTCGGCGACGCCCGCCAGCTTGTCGAGGAAGCGGTCGGTCGCGTCCACATAGACGAGGTCGGCCCCCATCTGGTTGCGGAACACCTCGACGACCTGCTCGGACTCTCCCTTGCGCATGAGGCCATGGTTGACGTGCACGCACACGAGCTGCTTGCCGATCGCCTTGATGAGCAGCGCGGCCACCACGGAGGAGTCAACGCCACCCGAGAGGGCCAAGAGCACTCGACCGTCCCCCACCTGGGCCCTCATGGCGCCAACGGCCTCATCTATGAAGGCGTCCGCCAGTTCGGGCGTGGTGATGCGGGCCATGTCGTCAGGACGGTGATTGCTCGTGAAGTCCATGGGTTCTCCTTCGCACGATGGGGCCTCGACAGCAGACGAGTATAGCGAAGCGCGCTCTCCGCACGCCGAGCGTCGCGAGAACTCACGGAAGACACGCCCTTGCGCCTAACCAAACGCTCCCGGCCCGTGCACGTCTCGGCCCGAAGGCGTCCCGCGCGTCCAAGCCCGCCCAAAGAGCGACTCCCTCAGAGCAGGCCACGGGTCTCGTCGAGCCCGAGCGCGATGTTCATGTTCTGCACGGCCGCACCCGAGGCGCCCTTGCCCAGGTTGTCAAAAAGCGCGGTCACGGTCGTGCGGCCGCCTCCCCCGCAGACTGAGATGCGCAGCCGATCGGTGCCGGCGAGCTCGTTGGCGTACAGGGTGGGCGCGTCTGAACCAAGGGTGGAGACCTCCACGAGCCGCTGGTCCGCATAGTGGGCGCTCAGGCAGGCGTGGACCTCGCGCATGGTCGCCGTGCCCGCGAGCAGGTCGTCATGCAGCATGATGGTGGTGGCCATGCCCTTGTAGTAGTCGTCGACCACCGGCACGAAGACGGGAGGGCGCGTCAGGCCGCAGGCTTGCTGCATCTCGGGCAGGTGCTTGTGGGATTGTCCCAGCCCGTAGAGGCCAGGCGCATCGAGCTCCCCCGCGCGTGCGGGCGCCTCGTAGTCGGCGATCATGCGCTTGCCGCCGCCCGAGTAGCCCGTGAGCGAGAAGCAGGTGAGCGGGTAGTCTGCAGGGAGCAGGCCCGCCTGCACGAGTGGCGCCACGAGCGTGACGAACCCGGTGGCATGGCAGCCCGGATTGGCGATGCGGGCGCTTGCGGCGATGGCCGCGCGTTGGGTGGCGCCCAGCTCGGGCAGCCCGTAGGTCCACCCTTCGGCCGTGCGGTGCGCCGTCGAGGCGTCGATGATGCGCACCGCGGGGTTCTCGACCAGCGCGACCGCCTCGCGGGCGCCCTCGTCGGGCAGGCACAGGAACACGAGGTCGGCGGCGTTCAGAAGGCGGCGGCGCTCCTCGGTGTCGTGGCGTTTGTCCTCGTCGATGCGCAGCAGCTCCAGGTCGTCGCGGGAGCCAATGCGCCCGAAGATCTGCAGGCCCGTCGTTCCGCTCTGTCCGTCGATGTACACCCGTGCCTTGACCATGCTCGTCTCCCCCGTCCCCCGTGCGCTTAGGCGTCTATGAGTCACCTTGCGAACAATTCGCCGTTCACGCTTGACTCAGCTCACGCATGTGGTATGTTCACCCTCGAAAAACGCACGCTTTTGCATATCAAATTATCGATATGCAGGCTTGGAGCAGAATCATTGGGTCATATATTTACGCATACGAAACAGGCGCCACCGTCCGACGACGATGACGCGACCCCGACCGGCCCCTCACACCCGTGTGCGACCGGCACCCTGTGATGCCCATCCCCAGCGAAAGAGGTTCCATGTCCAGCGTCGCTCCCATTCCCATCCCCCCCACCATGACCGATCCCGCCTCCCTCGGCCTTTCCCCCTGCGAAGGCGGCGTCTGCTGCGCGGAAGGCATCAGCGCGGCGGGCGTGCACGCCGGCTTTCGCGATGACGCGTCCCGGCGCGACCTCGCCCTCGTCGCCGCCGATGAGACCTGCGTCGTCGCGGCGACCTTCACGCAGAACCGCTTCTGCGCGGCACCCGTGCAGGTGTCGCGTCCCCGTGCGGCATCAGGGCGCGGACGTGCCGTGATCCTCAACTCGGGCAACGCCAACGCCTCCACTGGCGAGCCCGGCGTGCGCGCGGCGGAGGCCACGACGGCCCTGGTGGCCCAGGCGCTGGGCTGCGCGGAGCAGGAGGTGCTCGTGGCTTCCACGGGCGTCATCGGCACCCCGCTGCCGCTGGCGCCCTTCGAGCGAAGCGTGCCCGCCGCCGTCTCGGCGCTCGACCACTCCCCCGCCGCCGCGCACGATGCGGCCCGCGCCGTCATGACCACCGACACCGTGCCCAAGGAGGTCTCGCTCGCCGCGACGCTGCCCCATGACGCCGCCGGGAGGGCACGCACGGTGCACGTGGGAGGTTTCGCCAAGGGCTCGGGCATGATCATGCCGAACATGGCCACGATGCTCTGCGTGCTCGCCACCGACGCGCCCCTCACGGCCGAGGCCGCCCGTGCGGCGCTGCGATCGGCCGTGGGGACGAGCTTCAACAAGGTGACGGTCGACTCGGACACCTCCACCAACGACTCGTGCTTCCTGTTTGCCACCGGCCAGGCGGGCGGCGATCCCATCACGGAGGGCACGGAGGCCTACGAGGTCATCGCCTCGGCCGTGCGCGCTGCCTGCGAGCAGCTCGCCCGCAAGATCGCCGCCGATGGCGAGGGAGCCACCAAGCTCGTCACGGTCGACGTGGTGGGCGCCGCGACCGATACGGACGCCGACACCGTGGCGCGCGCCATCGCCAACTCTCCGCTCGTGAAGACCGCCATCTTCGGCCACGACGCGAACTGGGGCCGCGTGGCGGTCGCCGCCGGCAAGTGCGGGGTGGCGTTCGACCAATACGACGTGGACATCGACTTTCTGGGCCTGCCCGTGTTGCGCGCAGGGCTGCCGCTGCCCCCCGACGAGGACGAGATGCTGCGGCGCTTCGAGCAGGACGAGGTCGCGATCGCCGTCCGGCTCGGCACGGGCACAGGCTGCGCCCGCATCTGGACCTGCGACCTCACGCACGACTATGTGGCCATCAACGGCGACTACCGGACCTAGCGGCGCCTGCGGCGAGCCGGCTTCGCCCAGCCGCAGGCCAAGCGTCCCCACCCCCGCCCACCGCAACGATCCCCAGCAGGGAGGACCCCATGAAACGACGCGACGCACGTGAGCGCGAGAAGGCGCTCGACAAAGCGAAGATCCTGACCGAGGCGTTGCCCTGGATCCACCGCCACAACGGCGAGACCATCGTCGTCAAGTACGGCGGCGCGGCCATGGAGGACGAGGCGCTCATGGAGCAGGTGGTCGCAGACCTCGAGCTGCTCAAGCTCATGGGCATGCGCGTCGTGCTCGTCCATGGCGGCGGCAAGGCCATCAACAAGCTGCTCGGCGCCCTCGAGCTGCCCGCCACCTTCAAGGACGGCCTGCGCGTGACCGATGACGCCACCATGGAGGCCGTGCAGATGGTGCTCGTGGGCAAGGTCAACCAGCAGCTCGTCTGGGCGCTCAACGGCTTCGGCGAGAACGCCGTGGGCATTTCGGGCGCGGACGGCAAGACCTTCCGGTGCCGCGCGGTCGACCCCGCACTCGGACGCGTGGGTGAGATCGTCTCGGTCAACACGCATCTCATCGAGGCGGTGCTCGACGACGGCTACGTGCCGGTCATCGCGAGCGTGGGATCGGGCCCCGACGGCTTCTACAACATCAACGCCGACATCGCATCGAGCGAGGTGGCCCAGGCCCTGCACGCCGACACGCTCGTCTACCTCACCGACGTGGACGGCTTCTACCGCGACTTTGACGATGACGAGAGCCTTATCGCGCGCATGACCGCCGCCGAGGCCCACGAGCTGCTCGAGAGCGGTACCCTTACCTCGGGGATGATCCCCAAGATCCGCTCCATCGTGGAGGCGCTCGACGCCGGGGTGCAGGACGTGCGCATCCTGAACGGGACCTTCCCCCACGCGTTGCTGCTCGAGATCTTCACCGACGCCGGCATCGGCACCATGTTCACCCAGGGAGAGGAGCGTTAGCCATGACCGAACACGCCACGGACGCCACCTTCGAGGAGTTGCGCGCCCTCGACGACGCCTACGTCATGCACACCTACCCCCGCCTACCCGTCGCGTTCGTATCGGGCGAGGGGGCGACCCTCACCGACACGGACGGCAAGGTCTACCTCGACTTCCTTGGAGGCATCGGCTGCGCGAGCCTGGGCCATGCCAACCAGGTCGTGGCCGAGGCCCTGCGCGAGCAGACAGGGCGCGTCTGGCAGGTGGGCAACTACTTCCACGTCACGCAGCGCGGCGAGCTCGCCCGCGCCCTCTCCGAGCTGCTCTCGGCCATCACCGACGAGCAGGGCCACGTGCACGGCTCGACGGGGACCTCTTGGAAGACCTTCTTTGCCAACACCGGCGCCGAGGCCAACGAGGGCGCGTTCAAGGTCGCCCGTCGCTGGGGCGAGCGGCATCTCGGCGGCGCGTCGGGCATCATCACCGCACGCCAGAGCTTCCACGGCCGCACGCTCGCGGCGCTCGCGGCCACCGGGCAGGACTCCTTCCAACGAAGCTTCGGGCCGCTGCCCGCAGGCTTCTCGTCGGTACCCTTGAACGACATCGACGCCCTCAAAGACGCCGTCTCCGAGGGCGGGACCTGTGCCGTCATGCTGGAGTGCGTGCAGGGCGAGGGAGGCGTCTGGCCGGCGGAGCTCGACTACCTGCAAGACGTGCGCGCCCTCTGCGACGAGCGGGGCCTGGCCCTCATCATCGACGAGGTGCAGACCGGCTTCTTCCGGTGCGGGGCGCCCTTCGCCTACCAGTTGGCGGGCATCGAGCCCGACATCGTGAGCATGGCCAAGGGCATCGCCGACGGCTTCCCCATGGGGGCCGTCGCAGCCCGCTCGGAGCTGGCCAACCTCATGGTGCCGGGCGATCACGGCTCGACCTTCGGCGGCAACGCGCTGGCGGCGGCGGCCGGCCTGGCGACCGTCACCGAGCTCGTCGAGCGGGAGGTGGGCGAGCATGTCATCGCCACCGGGGCCCATCTCGCCAACCGGCTCGCAGCGCTGCCCCACGTGCAGGAAGTGCGCGGACGCGGACTCATGCGCGGCGCGCAGTTCGATGTGCCCATCGCGGGCGAGCTGGTGCGTCGGGGGCTCGACGCCGGACTCGTGCTGAACCGCATCGGTGACACCATCCTGCGCTTCCTGCCGCCCTTGGTGGTGAGCGCCGAGCAGATCGACGCCATGGCCGAGCGGCTAGGAGCGCTCATCACCGAGCTCGCGTAGCGCCGCGCGGCGCCTCGACCCAGACGCGCGGGGCGGTCGCCGGCGGGCACGTTGTGAGATAATGCGGCACTACCTAGACATCCGCAACACCTGGGAGCGCCCCTATGCCCACCTTCGACCGTCCCGCCTTTCCCGCGCGTGCCGTCATCACCGGCGGCATGCCCTATGGCAATAAGAGCCTGCACTTTGGTCACGTCGGCGGCGTCTTTGTGCCCGCCGACTTCTTTGCGCGCTTCCTGCGCGACCGCATCGGCGCCGCGAACGTCATCTTCGTCTCGGGCACCGACTGCTACGGCTCGCCCATCATGGAGGGCTTCCGCAAGAAGGTGGAGCAGGAGGGCTACACGGGCAGCATCACCGACTACGTGCGCGCCAACCACGAGGACCAGCGTCGCTCGCTCGAGCGCTACGGCATCTCCCTCGACCTCTACGGGGGCTCCGGCCTGGAGCCGGCGGGACCCTTCCATGCGGCCCTCTCCGACGAGCTGATTCGCCGCCTGCACGAGCAGGGCGCCCTGCGCAAGCTCTCAACCAGGCAGTTCTTTGACGTGGAGGCGGGCCAGTTCCTGAACGGACGGCAGGTCCACGGGCGCTGCCCCGTGCGCGGCTGCAAGAGCGAGAAGGCCTATGCGGACGAGTGCGACCAGGGGCACCAGTTCGACCCCGAGGAGCTCATCGCTCCCGTCTCACAGCTCACCGGCACCACCCCCGAGCTGCGTCCGGTGCACAACTGGTACTTTGACCTGCCCGCCTATCGGGACACGCTCGAGCGGCTCATGGACAAGTGGGACGACGACCCCCAGGTGCGCGAGGTCGTGACCAAGACGGTGCGCGAGTCGCTCGTCGAGCCGGTCATCTTCGTACAGAACAAGTTCCGCGAGGCCTTCGACGGGCTGGCAGGGCAGCTTCCCTCCCACGAGCTGCGCGAGGCGGAGGGCAACCAGCAGTCCTTCTCCGTCGCCTTCGCCGACTGGGAGGCCCGCGACGCGGCGCGATCGGTGCTCGAGGAGGCGGGTGTGCGCTTCCGCACGGGCAAGACGCTTCTGCCCTTCCGCATCACCGGCAACATCGACTGGGGCGTGCCCGCCCCCGACCTCGAGGACACCCACGACCTCACGGTGTGGTGCTGGCCCGAGAGCCTGTGGGCGCCGATCTCCTTCGTGCAGACGGTGCTCGATCGCGCCCCCGAGGGGCGCTACAGCTCGGTGGACTGGCGTGACTGGTGGTGTTCCGACGACGCCCGCGTGTACCAGTTCATTGGCCAGGACAACATCTACTTCTACTGCGTCGCGCAGCCCGCGATGTGGGAGGCGCTGGGATGGGGCCTCATCCAGGACACGCCCGTCGCCAACTACCACATCCTGTTCATGAACAAGAAGGCGTCAAGCTCGGGCGCGATCGCCCCGCCCATGGCCGAGGAGCTGCTCGAGGCCTACACCGCCGGGCAGCTACGCTGCCACTGGCTCTCGCTGGGGCTCGACCAGAGGGCCGTGAGCTTCGCTCCCAAGGCCTTCGACACCAGCGTCAGCCACAAGAACAAGAAGACGGGCGAGGAGGTGCTGGTGCGCGACGACCCGCGCGTGGTCGATCCCGCCCTCAAGGAGAGCGCGTTTCTCACCAACATCTTCAACCGGCTGGCCCGCAGCTGCTTCTATGGGGCGGCCAAGGCCTGCGCCAGCCACCTGCCTCGCGTGGAGCCGGACGCCGAGGTGGTGGAGGCCTGCCGGGAGGCGACGCTCGCCTTCGAGCGTGCGGCCCATGGCTTTGACGCGCACGGGGCGCTCGCCGTCGCGGAGCAGTTCTGCCGAGCCGCCAACAAGCGCTGGGGAGACGAGTCGAAGGCCGCCAAGGGCGACGACGCGGCCACCGAGCACGCCCTGGCCAACGCCTTCGCCGCCCTCAGGACGGTAACGCTGCTCATGCACCCGGCGGTGCCCGAGGGCTGCGAGCTTATCGCCGAGCGTCTGGGCTTTGACGCGGACACCTTCTTCTCGTGGAACCACGCCTTCGAGGGCGTGGGCGAGCTGGCGGCGCTCGCCGGGCAGACGCCCGCCGAGCATGCCATCGCGGAGCTGCCCCCGCGCTTCGACTTCTTCGAGAAGCACCCCAGCCAGCGCTAGGGTCGAGGAGCCCGTCATGGAACCATCTTGCAACCGTGCCGCCGCAGGCGCCGCCCCAGAGGGCCTATCCACACCGCCCGCGCCGCCTGCGCCGCACTTTCCCAGCCCGTACGCACCGCCGAGCCAGGCACCCACGCAGTGCCGGATGGTCACGATGGCCGATGGCGTGGGCGTTGCCACCTTCGTCTACGGCGACGCGCGGTCCCCGCTGGCCCCCGTGCTCATGCTGCACGGCAATGGCGAGGAGCACCGCATCTTTGGCCCCATCGTCGATGCCGTGGTCGAGAGCGGCCGCCCCGTGGTGGCCATCGACACGCGCGGCCAGGGGAAGAGCGAGTGGGGCGAGGCGACCCTCAGCTACGAGCTGTTTGCCAGCGATGCCCTCGCCGTGCTCGACGCCTACGAGATTCCCGCAGCGCACGTGCTCGGCTTCTCGGACGGCGGGATCGAGGCGCTGCTTATGGCGCGCGACCATCCGGACCGCGTGGCGAGCCTCACGGTCCTGGGAGCCAACCTCACGCCCGAGGGCGTGATCGAGGACGACGAGTGGGACATCGCGGGCGCCGTCGCGGCCAACCGAGCCTGGGCCTCCTTCTGGGAAGAGTCCACCTCGCCTGTGAGGGCCGAGCTGCTCTCCCCCACCCCCACCGAGGCCGCCCGGACGGCCGACCTGCTGGACCTCATGCTGCGCGAGCCGCACATCCCGGCCGAGAGCCTCTCTGCCATCAGCTGCCCCACCACCATCATGGTGGGCGAGTTCGACTGCATCGACGCGGCGCAGACCGAGGCCATCTGTGCGGCCATCGCCGGCTCGCGCCTGGTCGTCGTGGACGAGATCGGCCACAACCTGCCCAAGCAGGCGCCCGACGCGGTGAGCTCCGAGCTGCTTGCCACCATCGCGGCATCCCATCAGAAGTCCGACTGAGCAAGCGAGCGTCCCTGCCGAAAGGAGGTGGCCCATGCCGCGCCGCCCGATACGTGTGCGCATGTCAGAGATAGGCGCCCGCCGAAAGGGCAGGCGCCGTGCGCCCGACACGCCGCCGAAAGGTGGCCTGCCGCGTTTTCTGCGCTTCGCGGGAGCCTCGGTGAGCTGCACGTTTCTCGACCAGCTGCTCGCGGGGGTGCTCTTCTCGGTGCTCAGGACGCCGCTTCACGGGGCTGGGTTCCTGCGCATCACGGTGGCAAACGTGCTGGCACGCTGCGTGTCGCTCTCGCTCAACTACGCCCTCAACCACCGCCTGGTCTTCACGCTCGACATGGACGACCACGACGACCCCCAGTGGCGACGCAGCGCCCGACGCGAGAGCCTGCCGCGCTTCCTCGCGCTTTCGGCGTTCGTCCTGGCTTGCTCGACGACAGGCGTCTACGTGGCCCACACCTTCTTCGGGGCGGTCGAATGGAAGGCGAAGCTCCTCATCGACCTGGCCCTGTTCTTCCTCAACTACAACGTGCAGCGCACCTGGGTGTTCCGCGACGAGGTCACCGTGAGCCCGCCCCGCACGAAAAGGACGCCGCGCGAGCGAGCCGGAAGCTAGGGGGTGATCGCCGGCGCCACCACAGGGATGCGGCACGGACGCTGGCGCATGGCACGACGGCCATCCTGCGCCGACCGCCCTCAGCCCGAAAAGCTCACCGTCACGGTCGTCCCCTCGCCCAGCTCGCTCTCCAGCGAGACCGTGGCCCCGTGCAGCGTCGCGGCGTGCTTGACGATGGCCAGCCCCAGGCCCGTGCCACCGCTCTCACGCGAGCGCGACGCCTCCACCCGGAAGAAGCGCTCGAACACCTTGGCCTGCGCCTCCTGAGGGATGCCGATGCCGGTGTCTGTGACCTCGAGCGTCGGGCGGCCGTCACGCATCCCGACCCAGATGCGCACCGAGCCGCCCGGCCGATTGTAGCGGACGGCGTTGCTGCAGAGGTTCCCGACCAGCTCGTCGAGCATGTGCGGAAAGCCGCTCACCACCGTCGAGGTTCCCTCGACCGTGATGGTCACCTCAAGGTGGTCGGCCCGACCCGAGAGGCGCTCGCGCACGTCGCGCGCCAGCACGAGCAGGTCCACGGGCTCGACCGCCCCAAAGGTCTCCTGGCTGCGGAAGCGTTCCGACTCGTCGAGCCGCGAGAGGGTCAGGATGTCGTTGACGAGCGCGGCCAGGCGCTGGGCCTCGTCGTTGATGCGCGCCGCAAAGCCAGGGATGTCCTCGTCGAGCACGAACCCGTCACGCAGCAGCTCCGAGGCCCCCATGATGGAGGAGATGGGCGTCTTGAGCTCGTGAGTGACGTTGGCCGTGAACTCCCGGCGCGCCGCGTCGGCGTTGCGCAGCTCCTCCATCTGCTCCACGAGCGCGCGCTGCTGCTCGTCGAGCCGATCGGTCAAGGGGCGCAGCTCCTCGTAGGGCGTGCGCTGCGCCAGGCTGGCGTCGTCGATCCCAATGATCGGGCTCACGAGCCACGACGCAAGAAAGCGCGAGGCGGCATAGGAGACGACGACCAGCACGGCGAGCAGGGTCGCCAGAATGCCCAGGTCATCCATCAGGATCGCCGAGATGCCCGCACGGTCGACCGTGAGGCGGATGGCATTGCCCGAGGCGAGCACGCGCGTCTGGGAGAGGCTCATGTTGCCGGGCGCGTCTGCCGCCCGAACGGGAGAACCGTCCCCCTCGACCGAAGCGCCTCCCTCCCCTGAGTCCGCCACGTGACCGTCGGCTTTGCCGGTATCGGCCTCGCTGTCAAAGAGCACCTCACCGAGCGGGCTCACCAGGGTCGCCCGCACCTCTCCAAGGTCGATCGAGGCGAGCTCCGCGACCTCGTCGGCCGCCCCATCGAGCGCCGAGGCCACCATGTCGCACTCGTTGTCCAGCTCCACCCGGGCCGCGTTCATGATGACCCGCTGGTGGAGCAGCGCCGACGCCACCGTGGCGACGGCGGCCGAGCCCACCGAGATGGCGAGCAGCGTCGCGAAGATCCTGGTGGCCAGGCTCGCCATGCCGTGCCGAGTGCCGCGCCAAGGCCTCATGCGCTAGTCCTTCAGGCGGTAGCCGACCCCGCGCACCGTCTGGATCAGGTCCGCATGGTCGGCGAACTTGGAGCGGATGGTCTGCACGTGCACGTCGACGGTGCGTGAGCCGCCATCGAAGTCCCATCCCCACACGCGCCGCAGCAGCGCCTCGCGGGAGAACACCTCGCCAGGGGAGCGCATCAGGAAGGCGAGCAGGTCGAACTCGCGCATGGTGAGCGAGAGGGGCTCGCCGTCGAGGGTGGCCATGCGCCGGGAGGGCCACAGCTCGACCGGACCGACCGCAAGGCTCGCCGGCTGCTCCGCCGCCGTGCGCAGGGAGCGCCTGAGCAGCGCGCGCACGCGGCTCACCAGCTCCATCATGCCGAAGGGCTTGGCGAGGTAGTCGTCGGCGCCCCCGTCGAGCGCCCGGACGGTGTCGAGCTCGGTGTCCTTCGCTGTGAGCATCATCACGGGGACGTCGCGCAAGTCGCGGGTGCTGCGCATGCGTGCCAGGATCGCCAGTCCGTCGATGTCGGGCAACATGATGTCGAGCAGGACCGCGTCGGGCGCGCGCTCGGCGCACGCCTGCCGAAACTCCGCGTCGTCGGCACAACCGCGGGCGTCGATGCCCGCCTGGGTGAGCGCGTAGACCGTCAGCTCGCGTATGTTGGTGTCATCCTCAACGTAGTAGACCATGCGACCCCCTTCGTGCCCCCATTGTAGCGCGGCGCCACCGACGCGACCCACCACCCGGCCGCGGTGCCCCCAAAGCGGGATTCCCTCGGTACCATGGAAGTATCTCTCGGTACCTTGACTTCTGGGGCGCATCACGTATCGTAGAAGGCGGACACACGAGGCTCGCCCCCGCGTGGCCAGCGCGGACGCCCTTCGTGGACGGACCCGTTCACCACCATTTTCATCGCTCCGACGGCCCTCCCGCGCATCTGCCTGCGGCGGCCTGCAAGAAAGAAGGGAATCGCGATGCCAGACGCCACCGGCCAGCAGCCACCCCTTCCCCGCCGCGTGCTGCGGCTGTTCGGCTTCTTCGGCCACTACCTCCACATGCACTGGGGCGGCAGAAGCGGGCAGCAGCACGTCCTCGTCAAGCTCCGCATGAGCGGCGCACGCATGACCCAGCGCGACCTGCAGGAGTCCGCCGGCATCTCCTCGGCGTCGATCTCCGAGGTGCTCGCCAAGCTCGAGTGCGCGGGACTCATCGAACGGACGAGGTCCGACGAGGATCGCAGGCAGCTTGACATCGCCCTCACCGAGGAGGGCACCTCCCGCGCGGAGGAGCTCATCGAGGAGCGCAGGGCCTTCGAGGCGCAGTGCCTCGCGTGTCTCGACGAGGGCGAGCAGGAGCAGCTCGCGGCGCTGTTGGACCGCCTCGAGCGACACTGGCGAGGCATCGAGGGAGAGGGGGCGTGCGCATGAGGCGCGAGCAGGGGAAGACCATGCAGCACCTGTCGATGGCCGATGTCGTCAGGACGTTGAGCGGCAGCATCCGGGAGCACCGACGCGACTCCATCATCGCCCCGGTGTTCGTCGCGGGCGAGGTCGTCATCGAGTGCATCATCCCGTTCATCACCTCCCAGCTCATCAACGAGATGAACCTGGGATGCGGCGTCGACGTCATCGCGCGCTACGGCGTCGTCCTTGCGTTGCTCGCCGTGCTGAGCTTGGCCTGCGGCACCATCGCCGGCGTGGCGGCCTCGGTCGCCTCGACGGGATTCGCCCGCAACCTCCGCCACGACATGTTCGCGAACATCCAGCGCTTCAGCTTCTCGAACATCGACCGCTTCTCCACCAACTCGCTGGTCACGCGTCTCACCACCGACATCCAGAACGTCCAGATGGCCTACCTGCAGATCATCCGCTCCGCCGTGCGCAGCCCCATGATGATCGTCTTCGCGGTGACCATGGCCTTCATCACGGGCGGACCCATGGCCATCGTGTACGTGATCGTCTCGATCCTGCTGGGGGCGGCGCTCCTCGGCATCGCCGTCCATGTCATGCCCATCTTCCGTCGCATCTTCAAGAAGTACGACCGGCTCAACGAGAGCGTCGAGGAGAACGTCACCGGCATCCGCGTGGTCAAGAGCTTCGTGCGCGAGGCCCACGAACAAGAGAAGTTCGAGCGGGCCTCCGGCGAGGTCTTCCAGGACTTCTGGGGCGCCGAGCGCATCCTCGCCTGGAACCAGCCGCTCATGACCTTTGCCGTCGACACCATCTACGCCTTCGTCATCTTCTTTGGCAGCAGGGCCATCATCAGCTCGGCCGGCCAGGCCATGCAGGTCGGGCAGATGTCGGCGCTCATCACCTATGGCTTCTCGATGCTCATGAGCCTCAACATGCTCTCGATGATCTTCGTCATGATCACCATGTCCGAGGAGAGCTCACGGCGCATCTGCGAGGTCCTGCTCGAGGAGCCCGACCTCACCAACCCGCCGAACCCCATAACCACCGTCGCCGACGGCTCGGTGGACTTCGATGACGTGAGCTTCTCCTACCATCCCGAGGGCGGCCGCTACGTGCTGAACGACATCGACCTGCACATCAAAAGTGGCGAGGTGATCGGGGTCATCGGTGGCACGGGCTCGTCGAAGTCCTCGCTCATCCAGCTCATCAGCCGCCTGTACGACGCCACCAAGGGCACCGTGCGCGTGGGCGGCGTGGACGTGCGCGACTACGACATGGACGCCCTGCGCAACCAGGTGTCCGTGGTCCTGCAGCGCAACGTCCTGTTCTCGGGCACCATCAAGGACAACCTGCGCTGGGGCAACGAGCACGCCACCGACGAGGAGCTTGTCGAGGCCTGCCGTCTCGCGCAGGCCGACGAGTTCATACGGCAGTTCCCCGATGGCTACGACACCTACATCGAGCAGGGCGGCACCAACGTCTCCGGCGGCCAGAAGCAGCGCCTGTGCATCGCCCGCGCGCTGCTCAAGCGTCCCCGGATCCTCATCCTCGACGACTCGACGAGCGCCGTCGACACCAAGACCGACCAGCTCATCCGTGAGGGGTTCCGCAGCTTCATCCCCGAGACGACCAAGATCATCATCGCCCAGCGCACCGGGTCGGTCGAGGACGCCGACCGCATCGTGGTCATGGACGACGGCGGCATCAGCGCCGTGGGCACCCATGAGGAGCTGCTGCGCACGAGCGAGATCTACCGTGAGGTCTACCTGACGCAGAACAAGGCGAGCCATGACGAGAACGCGCTTGCGCAGACGCCCGTCGAGGTGGACGAGGCACAGGAGGATCCCGCCTTGTACGCCCGCGCCGCGAAGGGAGGCGATCTCGATGACTAGCCGCACCGGACGACAGGTCCCGCAGGCCCCCACCGCCGCCGAGCGCAGCATCCTGGCCGATCCCGCACGCCTCGCGGACGCGCCCGCGCCTGGCAGCCGTGGCGAGGAGACGAACCAGGGAGTGCCCGGCAAGGGCAGCCGGGGTCGGC
Source organism: Atopobiaceae bacterium (assembly GCA_040268355.1). Taxonomy (GTDB): domain Bacteria; phylum Actinomycetota; class Coriobacteriia; order Coriobacteriales; family Atopobiaceae; genus UBA1367. The sequence continues at coordinate 66,701 of JAWRIT010000020.1, forward strand.
GCGCCACGCATCCCATGAGGGTGTTCCGAGGCATCATCAAGCTGGTCTTCACCTTCTACCCCGTGCAGTTCGTGGCCCTGATCGCCTGCATCATCGCCGCGGCGACGCTCTCCACGCTGCCCTCGGTCTTCCTGCAACGCACCATCGAGGTCGTGACCCGCTTCTGGGAGTCGGGAGACTGGGCCGCCGCACGTCCCGAGATCACCCAGATAGTCCTGACGCTCATTGGCGTCTATGTGGTCGTGCTTGCCTGCCAGATCGCCCAGACGCAGCTCGGGGCCTTCGTCGTGCAGGGCACGCTCATGAAGATGCGCAACAAGATGTTCGATCACATGGAGACGCTGCCCATCAGCTTCTTCGACCGGAACAAGCGCGGGGACATCATGAGCTACTACACCAACGATGTCGACGCCCTGCGCCAGCTCGTGGGCGTGGCGCTTCCCAACCTGCTCACCATGGCGATCTCCATGCTGTCGTTGGTGGCGATCATGCTGTGGTACTCCATCCCCATGACGATCGTCGTGCTTGTCATGGTCGTCTTCATGGGTTGGCTCACCCGCTTCATGGGCGGCAGGAGCGCCCGGTACTTCCTGGCCCAGCAGCACGCGATCGGCCGTGCCGAGGGCTTTGCCGAGGAGGCCATGAACGGCGAGAAGGTCATCAAGGTCTTCACGCACGAGCCGCAGATGCAGGCCCAGTTCGACGTCGTCAACGACGAGTTGTTCGAGGCCGCCAAGCAGGCCAACATCTACTCCAACGTGCTTGGGCCCATCCTGATGAACCTGGGCAACCTCGCCTACGTGGTGGTCGCGCTTGCGGGCGGGATCTTCCTCGCCACCGGCGTCGCCAACCCCAGCGTCTCGGGCATGGCGCTCTCCATCGACATCGTCATCCCCTTCCTCAACCTGACCAGGCGCTTCGCCGGCTCCATTGGGCAGATCTCCCACCAGATCAACTTCGTGGTCATGGGCCTGGCGGGCGCCGAGCGCATCTTCCAGCTGCTCGACGAGATACCCGAGGACGACGAGGGCTATGTCGAGCTGGTGCGCGTGCGCTACGACGACGCCCTGGAGAACGTGGTGGAGGAGCTCGACCGGCACGATCCTCGCGGCGTCTGGGCCTGGAAGCACCCCCACCAGACCACCGGTGGCCTCGACTACATGCCGGTCATGGGCGACATCGTCCTCGATGACGTGGACTTCGGCTACACTCCCGACCACATCGTGCTGCACAACATCTCGCTCGACGCCTTCCCCGGCCAGAAGATCGCGTTCGTGGGCGCCACCGGGGCCGGCAAGACGACGATCACCAATCTCATCAACCGCTTCTACGACATCGCCGACGGCAAGATCCGCTTCGACGGCATCAACATCAACAAGATCCGCAAGGCCGACCTGCGGAAGTCCCTGGGCATCGTGCTGCAGGACGTCAATTTGTTCAGCGGCACCGTCATGGACAACATCCGCTATGGGCACCTGGAGGCCACCGACGAGGACTGCGTCAAGGCGGCGAAGCTCGTGGGAGCGGACAGCTTCATCGAGCGCCTGCCCCAGGGCTATCAGACGATGCTCACCGACAACGCCGAGAACCTCTCCCAGGGCCAGCGTCAGCTGCTCTCCATCGCCCGCGCGGCGGTGGCGAACCCGCCGGCCATGATCTTGGACGAGGCGACCAGCTCCATCGACACCCGCACCGAGCAGATCGTGACCCGGGGCATGGACGCGCTCATGGAGGGCCGCACGACCTTCATCATCGCGCACCGCCTCTCGACCGTCCGCAACGCCGACGTCATCATCGTCCTCGACCATGGGCGGATCATCGAGCGAGGGACGCACGACGAGCTCATCGCGAGGCAGGGGACGTACTACCAGCTCTACACCGGCGCCTTCGAGCTCGAGTAGCGGCGCGAAAGGCGGGTCGACGCCTTCCGAAGGCACGAGGGTGCCCGTCTCGGGACCCGTCGATCCGTCTCGTGCGCCGCCATCATTTCCGCACAAGTGGGGCCGTCGGCCGAATGATGTCGGGCCGCTTGCGGGTTGTGGGCCATTGTTTTGGCTCAGCATGGACCTCGAGGGTATCCTGTCCCCTAGACACTACAAACGCAGCAGTCCCAAACAGTTTTGGAGCAACCATGCCCTCTCCCATCACCCGTCGAAGCTTCCTCGGCACCTCCATGGGCGTCCTCGCGTCGCTCGCCCTATTCGGATGCGGAGGCACCAACACCATTCCCGCCTCTGGCGACGAGGCCGCCCAGGACGGCGGACAGACCGAGACCGAGGACACGAGCGCGAGCACGGAGACAGGCACCATCACCGAGCCGCTCGACAACGGCTACTCCTCAGGAACGCACCACGCCACCATCGAGGTCCAGGACCTCGGCACCATCAAGCTCGAGCTCAATGCCACCAACACGCCCATCACCGTGAGCAACTTCGCCCAGCTCGCAAGCGACGGCTTCTACGACGGGCTCACCTTCCACCGCATTATCGAGAACTTCATGATCCAGGGCGGCGACCCCACCGGCACGGGAACGGGCGGCTCGGAGCGCACCATCAAGGGCGAGTTCATCGCCAACGGCATCACCAATGCGATCCAGCACAAGCGCGGCACCATCTCCATGGCCCGCGCGAACGACTACGACTCCGCCAGCTCGCAGTTCTTCATCATGCACCAGGACGCCGACCACCTCGACGGTCAGTACGCCGCCTTCGGCACGGTCACCGACGGCATGGACGTCGTCGACGCCCTGGCCGAGAACACCCCGGTGCAGGACGACAACGGAACCGTCGCTGCGGACGACCAGCCGCGCATCGTCTCGATCCGCATGGACGACTAGGCGTCCGTCACGAGCCATAGGTCACGGATCGCGGGTCACCAGCCGCACGCCACGCGCGTGACCGGACCCACTGCCACCTCGCTACCTGCGCCCCCTGCGACCCTCGCGGGCGATCTGGCGCACGAGCCACAGGCCCAGGACCACGGCGACGAGATAGCCCACGAACCCGATGACGGGGATGCCGAACACCACCGGCTTGATGCGGGCGTAATAGACCACCGACGAGCCGATGAACAGCCCCGCGATGATGATGCCCATGGTCAGGCGGTCGGCGGCGCGGGCCACGTCATGCATGGGGTCCTGCGTGCCGGCAAGGTCGAGCCGCATGCGCAACTGGCCGCGCGTGAGCATGCGCATGGCCAGCTCGGCCTGTGCGGCCGCCCCCAAGATCCCGTGGGTGGCAGCCACCCCCTCCGACGATAGGCGGCTGAGCTCATGGGATACGAGTTTGGTGGGCTCGGCGTGCGCGCGAACGTGGTCGGTGATGATCTCGATCATCGAGACGCCGGGCAAAAGGCCGTCCACCACGCCCTCGAGCGTCACGAGCGAGCGGGCGAGCATGGTCACGGTTCCCGGCAGTTCGACGCCGCTGCGTCGGGCCATGGCAACGAGGTTGCCCAGAAACGCACCCATGTCGAACTCCGAGAGGTCGACGTCACCGAAGTCGGCAATGATGGCGTCAAGGTCCTCCAACAGGCGGGCGTGGTCGAGGTCTCCCGCATCGCCTGCCGAGAAGCGCAGCAGGCCATCCTTGAGCGCCGACGCGTCACGGTGGCCGACGGCGAAGATCATGTCCGAGAGCGCTTGGCGGTCGTGGCCGCTCAGCCGTCCCATGATCCCCAGATCCAGGTAGACGATCTTGCCATCGCGTATCACGAGGTTGCCCGGATGCGGGTCGGCATGGAAGAAACCATCGTCCAGCATCTGGCGGGCGTAGTTGTCCACGAGCTTGGTGCCGATCTCCGCAAGGTCGTAGCCCGCCTCCACCAAACGCGCCACCTGGCTGATGGGGGTGCCCTCCACGTACTCCATGACCACGACATGACGCGTGCAGAGTCGCAGGTAGGGCAGCGGAGCGTCAACATAGCGCACGTCGGCGTTGTTGCGCCGAAACTCCTCGAGACTCCTCGCCTCGACCAGAAAGTCGGTCTCCTCGCGAAACGACTGCCACAGCTCGTCCACCACGGAGCGCAGGTCAACAAACTGCTCGGCGCCCATGAGGCGTTGGGCACGACGGGCCAGCGAGCGCATGATGGAGATGTCCTGGGCCATCTGCTCCTGCACGTGCGGCCGCTGCACCTTGATCGCCACCAGCTCGCCCGTCACGAGACGAGCCTTGTGGACCTGCGCCACCGACGCCGAGCCGAGCGGCACGTCGTCGATGGCGTCGAACAGCTCTTCCAGCGGCGTGTCGTACTCGGCGCGAAGGGTCGCCAGCATCGTCTCGCGATCCATCGGTTCGACGTCGGTGCGCAGGCGACCCAGCTCGCGGCAGAAGCTCTCGGGCAGGATCTCCGAGCGCATGGAGAGGATCTGCCCCGCCTTCACGAAGGTCGGACCAAGCTCCTCGAGCAGCTTGCGCAGAGTGCGCGGCGTGAGACCGCGTGCGATGTCGAAGCGGCTCGCGATGGAGACGATCTCGCGCAGCCGGGCCAGCTTGCTCGCACGGCTTATGCGAAAACTCCCAGCCGCTCCCGAACGTCCGCCGAACAGCCCGATCCGCTCGTCGGAGGCGCGCTCCAACTCATCGGCAAGCTCCTCGTGCCATGCCGTCGAGTCAGGCGTCCCCTCACGCCGAGCGTCCCTCGGATCGCCACTGTCCTTGTCGCCCGTCAACGTGCCACGCTCACGCCTCGACGTCCTCGGCCTCACCGTCGTCCGAGCCGTCCTCGTCGGTCGTGTCGTACTCGCCATCGACCTCGACGTCCTCAGCCTCGAGATCGTCGGCTATCTTCTGGGCGTGGGAGATCCAGGCGGCGCGCTCCTTCGCGCTCATCCCACGGAACTTGGTGCGCAGCATCTCGTCGCCCGCACTGCCCGCCGTCTCCTTGACCTTGCGCGTGAGCTCCTCGTTCAGGGCCTTGCCCTGCTCGACCGTCAGCTCGCCCTTGCGAATGAGGTCATCGACGAGTTCCTGCGACTTCTCGGCACCCAGCGCCACGGCACCGACCCCAGCGAGAAACGCCTTCTTGACGCCATCGGAAAGATCATCGAACAGTGCCATCACGCACTCCTTTCGCATGCGCGGGCACGCACGGGCGCACCCGTCGACTGCCGTATTCCTCAACTGTACCCATCTTGGAGCGCCACAAGCGGAGGGCACGGCGGACGGTCGCTCCCCGGCAGTGCTGCGGTCGAGAGCGCCTCGGTCACCGAGCGGCCACGACCTCGCCCAGAAGCAGCGCGCGCAGCTCGTCCATCGTGTTTGCGATGGCGACCGCCCCCGCCTCCTCCAACTCGCCGGGACGCGCCGTGTCGCCATAGCGCACCCCCACGCAGGGCACGCCGCAGGCGGCGGACGCCTCCACGTCGTGGAAGCGGTCCCCCACCATCACCGCGTCATCGGGAATGGCCTGCAGCTGCGCGAGCACCAGCCTGATCGCGTCCACCTTGGTGGCCTCGGCATCATCCTCCTTGCCCCGCACGAGCTCGAACAGGTCGAGGATGCCGTTGTCGGCAAGGCCCCGGTGAACGAGTGCGGTCTGCTTGGAGCTCGCCACCGCAAGGCGCCTGCCCGCCTCCCGCAGCGCCACCAGAAGCTCGCGCATGCCGGCGAAGGCCGGCCACGCCTCCACGCCCAGATCCCGGTAGATGGCTCGATAGCGACGCGTCACCTCGACGGCGTCGGCGTGCGAGAGGCCGAACACCAACTCGTACGCCTGAGGGAAGGGCGGGCCGATGAGCTCCCCCACATGGGCCAGCTCCGCAGGGCCAAGGCCCCAGTCGCTCAGCACGCGCGTCGCGGTGGCGATGATGCCCGCCTTGGTGTCCGCGATGGTTCCGTCAAAGTCAAAGATGACGACGTCGCGCTGGGCCAGAACGTGCGGGTAGCTCATGGGTCTCCTCTCGAATACCTTCCGTGCGGCGGG
>JAWRIT010000021.1:0-22331 GCA_040268355.1 Atopobiaceae bacterium
CAGCGCGGGGGCCACGACGACGCACGCCCCCAGCATGGCCGCGACGATCAGATCGAAGCGCGCCCGTCTCGTCCGGTCGGCCCAGATGTTGGCGAGCCGCACCAGCTGGGGCTTGTAGATGAAGCCCACCGCCATGAGGGCCTTCTGCGCCGGGAAGTAAATCGCGCTGAAGTAGACCTGGTCCTCGTAGGGCAGCACGCTCTCCATGGAGAACTTCGGGATGGTCTCGATGAGGTTGAACAGGAACATGGCGACGAAGGCGGGAAAGCACTCCTGGAAGATCTCGCGCACTTCGAGCCACTGCCACGGGCGCGACTCGGGCGTCTCGAGCAGGGTGAGGGGCACGCTCACCAGGACCAGCACCACCAGCTCGGCGACGGCGAGCCCGATGCTGGCCACAGGCAGGCTGCCGCTCACCAGAAGCAGGACCGAGAAGGCGACCAGGGGGATGACCGAGCGCAGCGCGCAGGAGATGCCGGCAAGGTAGAGCTTGTCCATCTGCTGCAGGCGCCCCTCGAAGGCGTCGGCGAGCGCGTCGATGGCGCGGTAGGCGAAGGCGCCGGCCACGATGAGCGTCATGGGCGCGTCGTAGGCGCGCACGGCGCAGTACAGGGCGCCGCATCCCAGCATGAGCAGGCAGGTCATGACACGCTGCACCAGGTAGGCGCCGAAGGAGTCCATCTCGTCGAGGTCAGAGACCTGGAAGGTCCTGACGCCGTAGTTGCCCAAAAACAACAGCAGCGTGGCGACGGTGAAGGCGAGGTTGAACCGTCCCGCCTCCTCCGCGCCGGCGAGCTGGGTCGCCACGATGGTCAACAGGGGAAAGAGCGTCCCCCAGAGCGTCTGGCCCACCGTGTTCCAGACGTAGTCGCGCGTCGTCTCGTTCGAGGCGTAGTGCCGCGCGTGGTCGGAGAGGGGCATGCCGCCAAAGGCGAGCGCGTAGAGACGCTCCCACCACTCGTTGATGACCCGACGCAGGTAGGGCTCGCGCGCCGGTGCGTCGGTCCGCGTCTCGGCGGAGGTCTTCCGCCTGAGGGTGGGCAGGGGCAGTCGCGTCATGGGAACCTTTCGTCGCTCGGGTGGCCTGCGGGCGCCTGCGTGCGGCGCACGTGACACAGAGGTGCCTCTTCCCCTGTGTCCCCCTGTGTCGGGCGTGTGGGCGCATCGCAAGGCCCCATTGTAGGCGCAGGGGCGGCCCATCGCCTCCGTTCCCACCGGGTTCTGGAAGAATGCCACGCCTCTGGCCTCGACTCGGTCGGGGCATCATGACATATAACCAAATGTGTCAAACGTGAGGATCAGCCGCGGCGGACGTGCGGACGCTCCTGTAAGTTTTTCGGAGAGCTGTCGTCGGCGGTGTCGCTCGGGTATCGTGGCGAAGGTACCAAGACGAGGAGGTGTGTCGTGACCGACGAGATCCGCAGCAAAGTCCAGGCGACCAGTCGCTCCCAGGAGGCATCGCGCGCCCGGGAGAGCCTCATGCGTGTCGATGTGCCCGACAGCCTGCGGGACAACCTGGCGCTGTTTCTGTGGCTCGTCCGTCGGGTGCTGAACGAGTACGGTCCCGACCTGCGCATGACCTTCGACCGCCTGCTCGAGCACACGATCGCCGCGAGCGGCGAGGAGAGTCCGGCTGCATGGGACGCCTACCTTTCGGCCGTGGCGCAGATCGACGAGCTCGAGGTCGAGCAAATGACCCTGGTGACCAGGGCCTTCGCCGCCTACTTCCACCTCGCCAACGTCTGCGAGGAGAACTACCGCGTGCACAAGCTCCGCGAGCGCGAGGCCGTCTCCGCAGACGAGGTCGACGAGACCGCCGAGGCCGCCAACGACCTAGTCCGGGCGTACCAGCGTCTGGAGCAGGAATGCGGTCCCAGCAAGGCCCGCGTGCTGCTGTCGCGCCTACGCTTCCACCCGGTCTTCACGGCGCATCCCACCGAGGCCAGGCGCAAGGCGGTGGAGGGCAAGATCCGGCGCATCTCCGTGCTGCTCGACCAGCGGCCGCTGATGCAGGGAGCCGATCTCGCCGAGAACGAGCGGCGCCTGCTCCAGGAGATCGACGCGCTCCTGCGCACCTCGCCGATCGCCACGAGCAAGCCCACGCCCGTCGAGGAGGCGGGGACCGTCATCGACATCTTCGACAACACCCTCTTCGAGATGGTGCCGGACGTCTACCGCCGCTTTGACGATTGGGAGCTGGGTGAGCGTGCCGGGACGGTCCCGCCGTCGTGCCCCGCGTTCTTCCGTCTGGGCAGCTGGATCGGCTCGGATCGCGACGGGAACCCATCCGTGACGGCCAAGGTGAGCCGCAAGGTCTCCGAGCGCTTCCGCTCCCACATGTTGGAGACGCTCGCGCGCGAGACCCGCCGCGTGGGCACCAACCTCACCCTCGACGCCCGCTTCACCCGCCCGTCGAGCAAGCTGGTCAACCTCTGGAACCACCAGGTCGAGATGAGCGAGGCGCTCTCTGCGCGGGCGGAGGAGAAGTCCGCGAGCGAGCCGCACCGTGCCGTGATGCTCGTGATGGCGAACCGCCTGGAGGCGACCATCGCCCGCACGGCCGACATCATGTACGCAGATGCCGACGAGCTGCTGGACGACCTGCGCGTGGTGCAGGACTCGCTCGCCCGCGCCGGGGCGGTGCGGGAGGCGTACGGCCCCGTGCAGCGCCTGGTCTGGCAGGTGGAGACCTTTGGCTTCCACCTGGTGGAGATGGAGTTCCGCCAGCACTCGCTCGTGCACGCGCGGGCCCTGGCAGACATCGAGGAGCACGGGCTCTCGGGGGAGCAGGGCAGCCTTGCGCCAGAGACGCGTGAGGTGCTGGACACCTTCCGGGCCATCGGCACCATCCAGCGGCGCAATGGCGAGGTCGCCGCGCGGCGCTACATCATCTCGTTCACCACCTCCGCCGCCGACGTCGCTGGTGTCTACCAGCTCGCGCGCCACGCCTTCGCGCACGAGGCGGACGTCCCGACTCTCGACGTGATCCCGCTCTTCGAGCAGGTCGAGGACCTGGAGCGGGCGGTCGACACCCTCTCGGAGATCATCCAGCTGCCCGAGGTGCGCCGTCGGCTCGACGAGAACGGTCGGCACCTCGAGGTGATGCTCGGCTACTCGGACTCGTCGAAGGACGCGGGTCCCACGGCGGCCACCTTCATGCTGCACGCTGCCCAGGAGCGTATCGCCGCCTGGGCGCGCGAGAACTACATCGACCTCACGCTCATGCACGGGCGCGGCGGCGCGGTCGGGCGCGGGGGAGGGCCGGCCAACCGTGCGGTGCTCGCGCAGCCCAAGGGCTCGGTCAACTGCCGCTTCAAGCTCACGGAGCAGGGCGAGGTCATCTTCGCACGCTACGGTGACCCGACGCTCGCCCGTCGCCACATCGAGTCGGTCGCCGGGGCGACGCTTCTGCAGAGCGCGCCCTCGGTGGAGTGGACCAACACTGAGACCAGCACCGAGTTTCTGGATCTCGCCGACCGGCTGTCTGCCAGCTCGCGCGAGCGCTACCTGCAGCTGCTCGAGACCGACGGCTTCCCCGCTTGGTTCGCGCAGGTGACCCCGCTCGCCGAGATCGGCCTGATGCCCATCGGCTCACGTCCCGCCCGCCGGGGGCTCGGGGCCACCTCGCTCGCCGACCTGCGGGCGATCCCCTGGATCTTCTCGTGGTCGCAGGCGCGCGTGAACCTTGCCGCCTGGTATGGGCTGGGGACGGCCTGCGAGCGGTGCGGCGACCTGTCGCTGCTGCGCCGCGCCTACGAGCAGTGGCCGCTCTTTGCGACCTTCGTCGACAACATTGAGATGTCGCTGGCCAAGACCGACGAGCGCATCGCCCGGGCCTACCTGAGCCTGGGAGACCGCGACGACCTGCGCGACGTGGTGCTCGAGGAGATGGCGCTCACGCGCCGGTGGGTGTTGGCCATCGTGGGCAACGACTGGCCCCTGCAGAACCACGAGGTGCTCGGACCGGTGGTGCGCCTGCGTCTGCCCTTCGTGAACGTGCTCTCGCTCACGCAGGTCCACGCCCTCGCCGAGCTGCGCTACGACGACGAGCTCACGTCCGAGCAGCGCGAGCGACTCACCTACCTCATCCTGTGCAGCGTGAGCGGTGTGGCGGCGGGCCTGCAGAACACGGGCTGAGCCGATGGCGGCCGGGGTAGGAACGGGAACGTGATTGATTCGACGTCCACGACCAGGTCGTGGGCATGACGCCAAGGAGGCGAAGAAGATGACGAAGAAGTCTGGAGTGCTCGTGGCGCTCATCGCGCTGGTGGCGATGATTGTCATCGGTCGGATAGCGTACGAGCGAGTTGCGCAGTCGGTGGAGGAGATCGCCACGACGGTGGACACGCGTGATGACGCCGAGGGAACCGACTCCACCCAGGAGACCGACGGCACGGACGAAACCGCTGACGTCGATCTGCTTTCCGACCGCGACGCGACGGTCTACACCGCGAAAGACGAGCCGGTGCTCTTGTCCGACATCGCGGACGGCAAGCCGCTGGTTATCAACTTCTGGGCGACGTGGTGCCCCTACTGCGTCGAGGAGCTGCCTGACTTCCAGGAGATCTACGACGAGTTCGGCGAGGACGTCTCCTTCGCCTTCGTCGACGTGGCGGATGGCCAGCGCGAGCGTGCCGAGGACGCCGCGGCCTGGCTTTCCGAGAACGGCTATGGCGACCTGCCCGACTACTACGACACCTCGCTCGAGGCGACGAGGGCGTTCGGCGCTAGCTCGCTGCCCACGACCGTGGTCGTCTCCGCAGAGGGCGAGGTGCTCACCATCTCGCCGGGTATGATCGATCCTACGCTTTTGCGGGCGGCCCTTGAGGAGCAGGTGCGCTCATGACCTACCTCGCAGCCTTCTTCGAGGGGGTGATCACCTTCGTGTCCCCCTGCCTGCTGCCCCTGCTGCCGGTCTACCTGGCCTACTTTGCCGGTGGGGTCACTTCTGATGACGAGGGTGGCTCGACCATGCGGACGGCGCTTGGCGCGGCGGGCTTTGTCGCGGGGTTCTCCCTGCTCTTCATGGCGCTGGGGGCCTTTGCTGGCACGCTGGGCTCGCTGCTGTTCGTCTCGCAACGCTGGGTCGACCTCGTGTGCGGGTTGGTGGTGATCCTGCTTGGCCTCAACTATTTGGGTGTGGTCAAGATCGAGCTGTTGTCGAGGACGGTCCGCCTGGACTCCGGCGCTCCGCGCGCCGGGATCCTGGGCCCCTTCCTTCTGGGGATCGTCTTTGCCGTGGGGTGGAGCCCCTGCGTGGGGACCTTCCTGGCCGCCGCGCTGAGCCTTGCCGCCTCGTCTGGCGGCGCGCTGCAGGGCACCGTCATGCTGCTGTGCTACTCGCTCGGCCTGGGGGTCCCCTTCGTGCTGACGGCAGTGCTGGCCGAGCGGCTCGAGGGCGCGTTCGCTTGGGTGAAGGCGCACTACGACCTGGTGAACCGCGTGTGCGGCGTGCTGCTCGTCGTGGTGGGCGTGTTGATGTCGACCGGCCACTTCGGCACCTGGATGCGCCTCCTCGCCCCCTGACACAAAGGGACACAGAGGAAAGGGACACAGAGGAAGAGGCACCTATGTGTCGTTCTGGCGGAAGGCACAGGGGAAGAGGGCGCTCGGTGACACGGAGGTGCCTCTTCCCCTGTGCCATTTTCCCCTGTGCCATTCCCCTGTGTCTGGGACGCGGCGGGGAGCGCCGTGGCTAGAGATCGGACTTTTGCGGTATTTTTTCGGACGTCCCGGAGTATCTCCGTCCTCCGTCCTGCTGTTTTTTTGCCTGATACTCCGCCAGTCGCGGAATTTCACCGCAAAAGTCCGATCTCTAGCCATGGGGCACGCGGGACACAGGAAGAGGCACGTATGTGTCAGGCGTCCTGCCCTTCGTCCGCGCGCTGCCAGAGGTCGCAGACGAGGTCCGGCAGCGCCTGCGTCCAGAAGGCGCGCCTGCGGACCGTCGACGCCTCGATGCGCTCCGGCGCCCATTCAGCGAGCCGCGAGACCAGCTCGAGGGTCGTCGAGAGGGCGAGCTCGGGCCCGGCCGTCCTGATGCCGAGCGCCCGTATCGGGGTGAGCGCACGCTGCGCCACCCGCGCCAGCCCATCGCGTCCTACCAGCCCCACGAGCGCCACGCTCGCGCAGCAGACGCTGACGAGGCGCCCGAGCAGCAGGCCGGCGGCAGTCAGCGCCTCACGTGTGATAGCAATCGGTCCGAGCCAGACGAGCGGCGTGCCCTGCTGCGTGCTGGCCACCTGGGCCACGAGCGTCAGGGCCGCGAGGGGCAGGGAGGGCGCCAGCGCCATGGCCAGCGTGCGCGGCCGAAGGCGGGCCGCCCCGCAGCCGACCAGCGCCACGGCGAGGCTGACGGCCAGCGTGGTCGGCGCCTGCGCGTGCATGACCGCCACGACCAGCACGAGATAGGAAGCGAACAGCGGCCAGGTGCGCCGATTCGTGCCGCCTGTGGTGCGCACGGTCGCCGTCGGCGCGTCCGTGGTGGCTCCGGTGGCGCTCGCGTTACCTTGGGCGCCGTCGCCAGCGCCGCCATTCCCCGCGGCGGCTGTGCCAGGCGCGGCGGGCAGCGCCGCGAGCCGTTCGACCGCGCGGTGCGCCACCACGCCGCAGAGCGTTCCCGTGATAACGCCCGCCACCGCAAGCGGCAGCGCGCCGTACCAGACGAGCGTCGTTCCCAGCAGCTGCTGCGCCACCACGAGCTGGCCCGCCTCGTGGGCGAGCGCCCCCACCACCGAGACCATCTCCAGCCGCATCGTGGGCAGCGCTGACAGGGGAGCCATGCAGGCGAAGGCGAGCAGGGTGCCCGTTGCCGCATAGGCCAGCGTGACGGGGTTCCCAAAGAGCAGGCCCGTCGCCACCACCTTGACCAGTCCCACGAAGAGCGCCCCCGTGCGGTCGCCCTGCGCGAGCGCGATCAGCACGGCGATGTTGGCCAGACCGAGCTTTGCGCCGGGAATGACCATGGGCACGAAGCTCTCGAGGTAGCCCAGGAGCATGGCGAGGGCGGCGAGTACGCCGATGTGTCGCCACCGTCGGGCCTCGGCCAAGGACAAGGTTGCCGCGCCCATGGGTCAGCGCGCCTGCAGGTCGACGTCTGCCTCGACGTCCTCGGCGCCCTCGGCGAGTGACAGGTCCAGCTCGCCGCCGGCCTCCCCAGCAGGGACCACCTCGATCCACAGCTGGTGCGGCAGGCAGATGATCTGCGAGCCGGGAGCGGAGATCGCGGGCGCATGCAGACAGGTGCCGTTGGGGCAGTTCGCCTCGAGCATGCGCACGGCGCCGTCCTCGACGACGATGGTGTTGGTACCCAGTTCGGTGGTCACCGTGAGGCGCGTGTCGGTATCAAGCGGCAGCTCATGGGTCATGCCGTCGCCGTCGTGGACGAGCGCGACGAGGGGCTTGTCGGATGCTCCCGCCGCCCGGCCGAAGGCGAGCCAGAGCGCCGCCAGCAGCGCTACGACGAAGCCAGCGCAGACGAGCGTCGCGCGCTGCTGTCGTATGAGCCGTGTCCATCCCACGCCGCTTCCCTTCGGTCGGTGCCCGCCACGCGCACGGTGCTTGCCGCACGCGCGCTCGTGCCGCGCACACGATGCCTGTCGCACGAGCACGCACCCCTCGTGCGATCGCCGCCTCGCCATGAGGCCCGCCGCAGCGACCCGTGCGGAAGGGGCGGCCTCGTGAGCGCATGACAGCATCATATGGTAGCTTGTGCGGCGCGGTGCTCGTTTCGACGCAACGCACGCGCGGCGTCCACGTGCGGCGTCCGGCGTCCCGTGCGCAGGGCCGTGCGGCACAGGAGCCATCGCATGCGAACGTGGCGGCGGAAGCAGGGGAGACGAGGGACATGGACCTGACAAGACGGACCTTCCTCGCCGGTATGACGGCGTTGTCCCTGCTGCTGGCGGGCTGCGCACGCACCGATGGGACGACCCCCGCGCAGCCGTCCGGCGAGGACGTTCAGCAGTCGTTCTTCTGCTTTGACACCGCCTGCGCGATCGGGGGCGTGATGACCCAGGACCTGCTCGACGCGGCCGTCTCGCGCTGCCAGGGCTTCGAGGCGACGCTCTCGCGCACGATCGCGACCAGCGACGTCGGGCGCGTCAACGCGGCGGCGGGCGCGCCCGTCGAGGTGGAGCGGGAGACCGCCGAGCTCATCGAGCGCTCGCTCGTGTACTGCGAGGCCTCGGAGGGCCTCTTCGACATCACGATCGGCGCGGTGTCGCAGCTGTGGGACTTCCGGACAGGCGTCGTCCCGAGCGAGGAGCAGCTTGCCGCGGCCATTCCGCACGTGGACTATCGGTGCGTGCGGGTGGAGGGCACGACGGTCACCCTGGACGACCCCAAGGCCGCCCTCGATCTGGGCGGCATCGCCAAGGGATACGTGGCCGACGTCCTGCTCGACGAGCTGGCGGCGGCCGGCGTAAAGAGCGCGTACGTGAACCTGGGCGGCAACGTGAAGGTGCTCGGAGCCAAGCCCGACGGCTCTCCCTGGCAGGTGGGCGTGCGCGACCCCAACGCGGGTGCGGACGCCACCAGCTCGATCGCGCGCGTCGCCCTCACGGGCGGCTCGGTGGTGACGAGCGGCCTCTACGAGCGCCAGTTCGAGGCGCAGGGCCGGCGCTGGTGGCACATCCTCGATCCCCGCACCGGCTACCCGGTAGAGACCGACCTTACGAGTGCCACCGTGGTGAGCGAGCGCTCCATCGATGGCGACGGCTACACCAAGCCGCTCTTCATGTGGGGCACCGAGGCCTCGCTCGCCTGGGCCGAGCAGCGCGATGACCTACAGGTCCTGCTCGTGGACGAGACGGGATCCATCGAGATGCGCCCGCAGGACAGCTTCGAGCTGTTGTAGGACGCCCGCCCGCGCCCGCATCCGCCATTTGGTGCGAAGAAAATGTTTGCCACTTGAAACGAAAGCGCTAGAGTGTTGCGTTAGACTTACTTCAGCTTGGCTCAAGACAACCTTTCTGACCCGAATGGGGGCAAAGCACATCATGAGCTCTTCGATGTCCGTATCCCGTCGTCCGAGGACGAGGACGCCGCTTGGCATCCTCGCCGTCACCTTGTTCGTGGCGCTCTCCTGCGTCCTTCCGAGCGTCGCCCAGGGTGCCGTCGAGTACTATGCGACCTACGCCGAGGCCAAAGAGGCCTTGGGCGAGGAGGAGTTGAACACCTGGAACAAGATCGTCGACCAGATGGACCTCGCCCTCGACGCGGGCAAGGAGGCCTTCGCCGAAGGTGACATGGACCTTGCCTACCAGGCCATCAACGACGCCTACTACGGCTGGTACGAGACCACCGGCTTCGAGCGCACGGCCATGGGCTACATCGGCAACGGGCGCAAGAGCGAGGTGGAGCTCGCCTTCGCGGCGCCCAAGGCCGTGGCCAAGAAGGGTGGCTCGCAGGCCGACTACGACGCCGAGGTCGAGGAGCTGCGCGCGATGCTGCGCGGGGACGCCGAGATCCTCGACGGCACGTCGGGTGACGACGGCTCCAGCACCACCACCGGTGGCATGGGCGCGGCGGCGACCTTCGCGGCCAGCTTCTCCATCTTGGTGCGCGAGGGCCTGGAGGCGATCCTGGTCGTGGGCGCCATCATTGCCTACCTGGTGAAGTCGGGCAACAGGAAGTCGCTCAAGAGCGTCTATGTCGGTGCCGTCCTGGGCGTCGTCTTCTCGTTCGTCGCGGCATGGCTGCTCGACCTGCTCAAGTTCGCCAACGCCGCCCCGCAGGAGATCATCGAGGGCGTGACGGCGCTCATCGCCGTGTGCGTGCTGTACTACGTCTCGAACTGGATGCTCTCCAAGTCCGAGACCGAGGCCTGGAACGCCTACATCCAGGGGCAGGTCGACAGCTCGGTGGCCGCCGGCAGCGGATTCGCGCTGGCTTTCACGGCGTGGCTCTCCGTCTTCCGCGAGGGCGCCGAGGTCATCCTGTTCTACCAGCCGCTGCTCTCGGGTGACAACGTGAGCATGGTCTGGGCGGGCATGGGCGCCGCCGTCGTGGTGCTCGTGGCGGTCTACGTCGCCGTGCGCTACTTCTCGGTGCGTCTGCCGCTCAAGCCCTTCTTCCGCGTCACGTCGATCTTCATGTTCTGCATGGCCGTCTCCTTCCTGGGCAGCGGCATCAAGGAGCTCATCGAGGGCAACGTGCTCACCTCCACGCCGTTCCTTGAGGGCCTCATCCCGTACAACGAGGTGCTGGACGTGCTGGGCGTCTATCCCATCGCCGAGACGCTCATCCCGCAGATCCTTTTGGTCGTCGTCACGATCGTCATCTACCTCTACCAGGTGCGCAAGGCGCGCCGTCTGGTCGAGCAGGCAAAGGCGGACGCCGAGGCGTAGGAGGGAAGGCGTCTGGCCCCACACAAGGGAACGACGGCGGTCCTACATCCCCGCCGACTTCCATATCGTAAGGAGCTTCGAGAAAGGACAAAGGATGAAGAACCTGAAGGACCTGGTCGGTGCCGCATTGGCCACCGGTGCCCTGGTCGCAAGCATTGGCCTGGTCGGCTGCGGTGGCTCCTCCACGCCGACCGACACGGCCACCGATGACGCCGCCGCCGAGGAGACGGCCGAGACCGACGCCGCCGACGACGCCGGCACCGCCGCCGCCCCAGGCGAGAACGCCGGCTTCACCGAGATCCCCATCTTCGAGGACGAGGAGATCGACTTCCTCAACGTCTCTGCCGTCTACTTCCAGGCCGTCCCCATGGAGCCGGGCCAGTCCAGCATCGAGGGCTTTGACATCCACCTGGAGTGCGACGTCTCCGCCCTGGAGAACGACCTTGGCTACGAGACCGGCACCTGGGTGCCCTACATGCAGGTCGACTACGTCGTCAATGACACCAACGACGAAGAGGTCGCCTCCGGCACCTTCATGGAGATGAACGCCTCCGACGGCACCCACTACGGCGCCAACATCGCCATGCCCGACGCCGGCGAGTACAAGCTGAAGTTCATCTTCCACAGCCCCGCGGACAATGGCTACCTCATCCACACCGGCGAGACCGGCCCTGGCGGCACCCTCGAGGAGCACTTCACCGAGGGCACGCTCGAGACCGAGTGGATGGACTGGACCTACGTGCCGGTGGAGTCCTAAGTTTCACACAGCTCGCGGAACGTGCGGTTCTCCAGGCCGGGTCGCCTTGTGCGGCCCGGTTTTTTTGGCGATGGGGGAGAGGGTCGCACCAGCGGATCGGCGCGATCTTCCTGACACGTTCCAGAGAACGTGGACAAACGTGCTCGTGGGCTACAATCTTTGTGTCAACAGGAGTAAACTGATCGGTTGTTCGCTTTGGCGAACGTCTCTGTTCGTTCGAGGAGGGGGCGCGTCCGTGCTGACCTATCTCATATTGGTGATCGAGGACCTGCTGCTCGTCGCCGGCCTGTCCGGCATGCTGCTGGGCTTTGCCCACGTGCGGTGGGACCGCATGGGGCTGCGGGTCGTGTGGGCGGGCCTTGCCGTGGGCTGGGCCGGTGCCCTCGCCCTCGCCGTGCTCAAGAACACCACCAAGCTCGTCGACTCGGGCCTCTGGAACCTGCGCTTTGTGGGCATCTACCTCGCGGGGCTGCTGCTGTTCCTGCTGATGCTCGCACCTCCGCTCGCCCGCCGGGCGGGCAGGTGGGGCGAGCGGTGCCAGCAGCTGGGCGTGGCGCTGCTTCTGGTCGGCGCCACGGGCTACCGGGCGCCGGAGACGCTCGGCTACCCCCTCACGATGACGCTCTCCGTCAAGTCGCTCGTGTCGAGCGACTACTTCTTCCGCATCGTGGGCTGGCTCTGCGGCCTGGTGATCCTGCTCGTGCTGGCGTTCGCGCTCGAGCGGGCGCTGCGGGCGCTGGGTCGGCCCCACGCCACCGTGATGCCCGCCCTAGGCACCGTCTTCGTGGGGCTCGTGCTCTCGGGCCTCGCCACCCGCGCGCTCATCACGCGGCGCCTGCTGCCCCCGGCGCCGGCGCTCATGAAGGTCGCGGTCTTCGCCTCCAACAACAACCTGCTCTTCTCCTGCGTCATGGCCGTGCTCGCGCTAGTCTGCGTCGGGGCGTTGCTCGTGCGCTCGGCCCGCGTGCGGGAACCCTACGACAACCCCGCCGAGCACCGCAAGATCCGCGCGAAGTGGCGCAGCCGCAGGCGCTGGTCGGTCGCGGCCGTCTGCTGCCTGGCGCTCTCGCTGGTCACGATCACGGCCGTCAAGGCCTACGACTCGCGCGAGGTGGAGCTGTCGCCCTCGGAGGACTTCGAGCTGCGTGACGACGGGTGCTACGTGCCCCTCTCGCAGGTGGACGACGGGCACCTCCACCGCTTCACCTACACCTCGGAAAACGACGTGGGCATCCGCTTCATCATCATCAAGAAGCCGGGGGGCTCGGCCTATGGCATCGGCCTCGACGCCTGCGACATCTGCGGCGAGACTGGCTACTACGAGCGCGACGACCAGGTGGTCTGCAAGCTGTGCGACGTGGTCATGAACGTGCAGACGATCGGCTTCAAGGGCGGCTGCAACCCCATCGTCATCGACTACGAGATCCGCGACGGCTACATCGTCGTGCCCTTTGACACGCTGCTCGAGCACGAGAAGATCTTCGCAGGCTAAGGAGGCGACAACGATGTTCTTCCGAATGGTGCGCGGGATGCTCACCCGCCAGACGGGCAAGATGGCCATGATCGCCTTCACCATCGCTTTGGGCGCGTCGCTCGCGACGGCCATGCTGACCGTGATGTTCGACGTCTCGGACAAGGTCAACCAGGAGCTCAAGACCTACGGGTCCAACATCACCGTGGTGCCCAAGGAGAGCTCGGTCATCAGCAGCCTCTACGAGGTTGCCGACGGCGCGGACGCCAACCAGGCCTACCTGCGCGAGGACGAGCTCGGCAACATCAAGACCATCTTCTGGACCTTCAATATAGTTGACTTTGCGCCACTGCTTGACGCCCCGGTCACCATCAACGGCACCGAGGCGACGGTGGTTGGCAGCTGGTTCACCCATCACCTCGACCTGCCGACCGGCGAGCAGCTTGACGCGGGCATCACGAGCCTGCGCAGCTGGTGGGACGTCACCGATGGCCGCTGGCTCGACGAGTCGGTGGATGGCGACGACCAACGCGTCATGCTGGGGACGACGCTCGCCGAGCGCCTGGGCGTCTCTGCGGGCGACACCATCGAGGTCGCGGGTTCAGACGGCTCGGGCAGCTATGAGGTCGTGGGCGTCTTTGACGCCGGCGGCGACGAGGACTCCCAGCTCTTCGCCCCGCTCGACCTGGTGCAGGCGTGGTCCGCCACCGACGGCAAGATCACGAGCATCGAGGTCTCCGCGCTCACGACTCCCGACGACGAGATGAGCCGCCAGGCGGCGAAGGATCCCTCCAAGCTGACCATCGCGCAGTACGAGACCTGGTACTGCACGGCCTACGCCAGCTCTATCTGCTACCAGATCCAGGAGGTCATCACCGACTCGGTGGCGAACCCCGTGCGTCAGGTGGCCGACGCCGAGGGGGCCATCCTCGACAAGACCCAGCTGCTCATGATCCTCATCACCATCCTGGCCCTGCTCGGGTCGGCGCTGGGCATCTCGAACCTGGTGACGGCGTCGGTCATGGAGCGCGGCCAGGAGATCGGCCTGCTCAAGGCCATCGGCGCCACCGACCGGGCCATCTCCGCCCTGGTGCTCACCGAGATCGTGGTCGTGGCCGTCCTGGGCGGCCTGGTCGGCTTTGGGGTGGGTCTGGGCTTCGCGCAGATCATCGGCCAGTCGGTCTTCGCCTCGGCGGTCGAGCTCAAGCCCATGGTGGTGCCCCTGGTCGTCGTGCTGGTGATCGCGGTGACGCTCTTGGGGTCCACGAGTGCCATCCGCACTGCCCTGCGACTCGACCCCGTGGAGGTGCTTCATGACCGGTAAGACCTCGCGGCAGGCCATGTACCTGCGCATGATCACGGCCTCCGTGGCGCGGCGCAAGTCGCGCATGCTGGTGGCGCTGCTCGCCGTGGTGGTGGGCGCGACGGTCCTCTCGGGACTGGTGACCGTCTACAACGACATCCCGCGTCAGATGGGCATGGAGATGCGCCGCTACGGTGCCAACATGATCCTCGTGCCCGCCGACAGCACCCAAGGCGGCATGACGGCCGAGGCGATCGACGAGGCCGCCTCGCTCGTCGGCGCGAGCGAGCTGGTCGGCGTCTCTCCCTACCACTACGAGAACCTCACCATCAACGCCACGCCGATGATCGCCGCCGGCACTGACCTCGACTCGGTACGCGAGACCAGCCCCTACTGGTACGTGGACGGGGCCTGGCCGAGCGAGCCCGGCGAGGTGCTCGTGGGCCTTGAGGAGGCCGACACCTTCAGCCTCAGGGTGGGCGACACCGTGACGATCACCTACACCGTCACGGGCGACGACGGTCGCGAGGCCCTCTCCGAGAACGCGATCGAGTTCACGGTGAGCGGCCTGCTCGACACGGGCGGCTCGGAGGAGGGCTACTTCTTCATGTCCCAGGACGACATGGCCCGCCTCACCGGGGAGGAGCTGACCTACAACGTGGCCGAGCTCTCGGTGCAGGCCAACGCCGCGCGCCTCTCCGAGATCGCCGAGGCGATCGACACTTCAGTGCCGAGCGTGACCCCGCAGGTGGTCAAGCGCCTCACCGCCAGCGAGAGCACCGTGCTCACCAAGCTCCAGGCGCTCGTGCTGCTGGTGACGGTCGTGGTGCTCGCGCTCACGATGATCTGCGTGGCCACCACCATGACCGCCGTCGTGACGGAGCGGCGCAAGGAGATCGGCCTGCGCAAGGCGCTCGGGGCCTCCGACCGCTCGATCATGCTGGAGTTCATGGGCGAGGGCCTTCTGCAGGGCGCGCTCGGCGGCCTGCTCGGCTCGGGGCTGGGCTTCGCCTTCGCGCAGCTCGTGAGCACCAACGTGTTCAACAGCTCCATCACCTTCCGGCCGCTGCTCGTGCCGGTCACCATCCTGGCGGCCCTCGTGGTCACCGCCGCCGCCTGCGCCCTCCCGGTGCGCAACGCCACCAACGTCGATCCGGCCCTCGTGCTGAAGGGGGAGTAACCACCCATGAGCCTTCTCGAGATGAAGAACGTCTACAAGACCTACGGCGACCTCAACGCGCTCGATGGCGTGAGCATCAGCATCGAGGCGGGGGAGTGGGTGGCCATCATGGGCCCCTCCGGCTCGGGCAAGTCCACCGCCATGAACATCATCGGCTGCTTGGACAAGCCCACCTCGGGCGAGGTGCTGCTCGACGGGCAGGACGTGGCCCGACGCTCGAGGCGCGAGCTGACCGAGATCCGCCGCGACAAGATCGGCCTGATCTTCCAGCAGTTCCACCTCATCAGCTACCTCACGGCGGTGGAGAACGTCATGGTGGCGCAGTACTACCACTCGCTGCCCGACGAGGCCGAGGCCCTGGAGGCCCTGGAGCGCGTTGGCCTGGCCGACCGCGCCAAGCACCTGCCCAGCCAGCTCTCCGGCGGCGAGCAGCAGCGCGTGTGCGTGGCGCGCGCGCTCATCAACCACCCCGAGATCATCCTGGCCGACGAGCCCACCGGCAACCTCGACGAGAAGAACGAGCGGATCGTGCTCGACCTGTTCCGCCAACTGCACGCCGAGGGGACCACGCTGGTGGTGGTCACCCACGACGCCGAGGTGGGCGCCACCGCCCAGCGCGTCATCACGCTCGAGTACGGGCGCGTGACCAGCCAGGACGGCGACATCAGCTTTGGCAAGGGTGGCGGCGCCCTCGCGTGAGCGCCGCCCTCGAGCGACGAGGGCCGCCCGCAGCCGAGACACCTGACACGAAAGGCGTGAGAGACCTATGAGCAAGAGGATGATGACCTGTGGCGTGCTGGCCGTGAGCCTTGCGGTGCTCCTTGCCGCCTGCGGCGGCGCGGCCAGCTTCAAGGATGGCACCTACACCGGGCAGTCGGCGGTCTGGGAGGACGAGGAGGACGGCAACGGCAATGGGTACGGCGTGGCCGAGCTGACCATCACCGACGGCAAGATCTCCGCCTGCACCTTCACCACCTACGAGCCGGACGGCACCAAGAAGGAGGGCGAGACCTACGGCATGGTCAACGGGCAGATCGGCAACCAGGACTACTACAACAAGGCCCAGCGCGCCCTTGCCGCCAACGAGGTCTACGCCGAGCAGCTCGTGCAGAACGGCACGCTCGACGGGGTCGATCTGGTGAGCGGTGCCACCATCTCCTACAACGAGTTCCAGGAGGCCGTGAACGCCGCGCTCGACCAGGCGCAGGAGTAGCGGAGGAGCCGCCCGTCGCGGCGGCCGCGGCGCAGGTGGCCGGCCGGTGCCGGCTCCGTCGTCGTCGCCGGTCGGCTACGATGGGTCCGACCGGGCGCCGAGCGAGGCAAGAGGTGAGGGTGTGGTGAGGGTCTGTGCGCACATAGCGACCGTGCTGGTCGCGTTCGCCCTCTTTGCGGGCGGCCCGCTGCTGGTCTTTGCCGACGTGCGCTCGCTCCTCGCCCCCGAGACCGATCTCGTCAGCTCGGCCACCACCATCCAGGCGGCCCCGGATGGGCGCTTCTACATCCTCATCAACGGCGAGCGCCATCCCGACAAAGCCGTGCTGGCCGACTGGGTCACCTTCTTTGAGGACAGGGAGGCGGCCCCGCTCATCATGGAGGACGTGAGCTGCATGGCCCTGGAGGGCGACGCCGCCGGGATCGAGATGGCCGAGAGCCTGCAGAGCCGCCTGGCGGAGAACCAGATGACGCTGCGCACCGAGCAGGGCGTGCTGGCCGTCTCGAAGGCCGACGCCGGCCTCTTCGACGTGCTCGTCCTCTCCGAGGCGGCCTACGACGCCTATGCGGCGGGCAGCGTCGCCGAGGACCCGGACGTGGTGGTGATCGAGCGATGAGGGATCGTGGCCGGCTGCGGGCCGTCAACGCGGTGGTGTCCGCCCTCATGATGCTGCTCTTCCTCGTCCACGGCGTGGGCAACGCGCTCCAGCTTTTGGGCGTGGGTTCCGCGCTCTCGCAGGCGCTCTCGTGGACGCTCGTGGGGCTCTGTGTGGTGCACGTGGCCATCGGGGTGGTGCTCACGGCAGACACCCTGCGCACGCAGCGTGAGGCGGGCGCGAGCTACCCGACGCGCAACACGCGCTTCTGGGCGGTGCGGGTGAGCGGCGCCGCGCTGGCGCTGTTGATCCTCGCGCACGTCCTGATCTTCCTCAAGCCGACGGGGATGGCCCTGCGCCTGCCGCCCTTCCTGGAGCCGCAGCTCGCCCTGAGCGTGCTTCTGGTGGCGACGCTTGCCGTGCACGTGCTGGCCAACATGGAGCCCCTGATGGTGAGCTTAGGCGTCGGCCCCTCGCGCGAGCGCGCGGGAGACCTCGTGTTCGTGCTCGCCGTGCTGCTGCTCGTCATGGCGGCTGGCTTTGTGGTGTACTACCTGCGCTGGAGCTTGATCTAGATGGCCGAGCGCGTGGTCGTTCTCGGCTCCGGGCTGGCCGGGCTCTCCTGCGCCCTCACGCTCGCACGCGAGGGTCTGCCCTGCCTGCTGGTCTCGGCGCAGCCCTCCGAGCGGGCGCAGTCGGTCATGGCCGAGGGCGGCATCAACGCGGCGCTCGACCTCATGGGCCAGCATGACAGCGTGCGCGAGCACTATTTGGACACCATGTCCGGTGGCGCCTGGCTGGCCGACCCCAACGCCGTCTGGGGCATGGTGCGCGAGGCGCCGGCCATCGTGGAGGAGCTGCGCGGGCTGGGGGTGCCGTTCAACACCGAGGGCGGACGCATGGTGCAGCGCGCCTTTGGGGGGCAGCGCAAGCTGCGCACCGCCTTCGCCAAGAGCAGCACCGGCAAGGCCCTCGTCACCGCGCTTACGGCGGCGGTGCGCCGCCACGAGGCGGCGGGGCTCGTCGAACGGCTGGACCATCACGTGCTGCTGGGGCTTTCCACGGCGGAGGGCGCCTGCCACGGCGTCTGGGTCGGCGACACCTTCACGGGGCGCGCCCAGTGGCTCGCGGGCCCGGTGGTCCTCGCCGCCGGGGGCCTCTCGGGCATCTTCGGCGCGCTGACGACGGGCACGACCGTGAACACGGGCGACGTGGCGGCCTGCGCTCTCGCGGCGGGCGTCGAGCTGTCGAACCTGGAGTTCGTGCAGTATCATCCGACCACGGCGCCCATCAGCGGCAAGCGGCTGCTCGTCTCCGAGGCGGCGCGCGGCGAGGGCGGGCGGATCTTCGCCCTGCGCGACGGCCGGCCGTGGTACTTCATGGAGGAGCGCCATCCCGAGCTCGGTAACCTCATGCCGCGCGACGTCATCTCGCGCGAGGAGGTGACCGTCGCGGCCGATCCCGCCTGCACGGGCCAGGTGTGGCTGGACCTGCGTGGCGTCCCGCGGCGCACCTGGCGCGCGCGACTCTCGGACCTGCGCGAGGAGTGCCGCCACTACCTGGGGATCGATCCGGCGCGCACGCCGGTGCCCGTGGAGCCGGGCATCCATTACAGCATGGGCGGCGTGCGGGTCGACGAGGGCCATCGCACGAACCTCTCCGGCCTCTATGCGGCGGGGGAGTGCTGCAGCCAATACCACGGGGCCAACCGCCTGGGTGGCAACTCGCTCTTGGGCGCCCTCTACGGCGGGCGCGTGGCGGCACGCTCCGTCGTCGCGGACGGTGGCCGTGCGGCTGCCGGGGACGGCGGTGAGGCCGGGGCGCCTCCGGCGGACGTCGTGGCGCAGGACCCCTCGCTGCCGCTCGCGGTGGAGGTGGCGGCCGACCAGGCGATACGGCGGCTGCTCGCGAGCTCGCTTGGCGTCGTGCGTGAGGGTGATGAGCTCGCCCGTGCAGCCCGGCAGCTGGCGGAGCTCGAGACGGACGGCTGCACGCGGCGCCTCTGCCGCCGCCGCGACCTCGCCCGCGCGATGCTCGCCTGCGCGCTCGCGCGGGAGGAGAGCCGAGGGGCCCACTGGCGGCGCGACTTCCCCGAGGTCCGAGACGCCTTCGCCCGCGAGACGGTCGTGCGCCTCGCCGAGGACGGCTCGCCCGAGGTCAGCTTCCGTGCCATCGCCGCCCCACGCGTGCAGGACGGTTGCCCCGACCCGCGAGGGGAGGCGTGAGCCTATGGTTCGTGCGCTCATTGACGTCATGCGCTGCGAGGGGCCGGGTAAGGACAGCTGGCACCAGGTCTTCTCATATGAGACCGCCGACGAGGGCGCCACCGTCGCGACGGCCCTGCGCGAGCTGAACGAGCGCGTGGAGCTCACTGACGTGGACGGACGGCCCGCCGAGCGTATCCGCTGGGACTGCGGATGCCTACAGCGCAAGTGCGGCGCCTGCGCCATGGTGATCAACGGGGAGCCGCGTGCGGCCTGCGACGTGCGACTGTCGGAAGTGCGCGGCCGCCGGGTGCGCCTGGAGCCCCTGCGCAAGTTCCCCCTCGTGGCCGACCTGGTCGTCGACCGCTCCGCCGTGTTCGAACGGCTCAAGCAGCTCGAGGCATGGGTCGAGCAGGAGCTGCCGCTGCCGGTCGGCGAGCGCTCCACGCGGGCCTTCGAGGCGTCGCGCTGCCTGCAGTGCGGCTGCTGTTTGGAGGTGTGCCCCAACTTCTCCGTGCAAGGGCCCTTCGGGGGTATGGCGGCCATGGTGGAGCTCGCGCGCCTGTTGGCCGAGGCGAGCGGCGAGGAGCGCGAGCGGCTGCGGGAGACCTACCGCGCGGCTATCTTTGCCGGCTGCGGCAAGTCGCTCGCCTGCAGGCGGGTGTGCCCCGCCGGCATCGACCTCGCGCACCTCATGGCCCGCTCCAACGCCGTCGCCGTCTGGCGGAGGCGCTAGCCGATGCCGCGCGAGCGCGGCCGCGGGCTGCGAGCGTGGACCTCACGAAATCGTGAGCGCGTCGTCGCAGACGCGGGCGGCTCGTTCGGCTAAGATGATTAGCCGACCTTAACTCTTACGCCAAGGAGGCTCTCATGGAGAACACGAACAAGGGAGAACAGCCGTCGCAGCGCCCGAGGATCAGACTGGTCGACGTCATGCTCGCCCTGATCCCGGTGGCGTTCGTGATCGGCCTGCGCACCTTTGCCGGGCCCTGCGTGCACGAGGACGGCTCGATCGGGGGCTGCGCCATGGCAAGCCACGAGCTGCTCGCGGTGGGCGTCCTGGGCATCGCCCTCGCCCTCGTGCGCCTGCTCGTCACCGACCAGCGCGCACGCCGGGTCCTCGACCTGCTGCTCGCCGTCTCGGGCGTCGCTCTCGTCCTCATACCGGGGGTCATCGCGCCGCTCTGCATGATGACCACCATGCGCTGCCACACCATCATGGCGCCCTTCGCCCGTATCATGGGCGGCCTTCTGGCCGTGGGCGCCGTGGCGTGCGGGCTCACGGTCGACCGTGCCGCCCCGACTGGCGGAAGGCAGCGCGGGTAGGCCATGGACGCACGCTCGCTCGCACTCACCAACCTCACGCGCCGCGCCGGTCGCACGACCGTGCTCTGCGGCCTCGTCGCGCTTCTGTCCGCCACGGTCTTCGCCGGGCTGGTGCTCGTCGCCAGCCTGCAAGGGGGCCTTTCGAGCCTCGAGGCGCGCATGGGGGCCGACATCATCGTGGCGCCCAAGGAGGCGGCCTCCAAGACCGACCTCAGCTCGGTCATGCTCGAGGGGGTGCCTGGCTCCTTCTACATGGACGCGTCCAAGCTCGAGGAGGTGGCCGCCGTCCCAGGTGTGGAGCTGGTCTCCGCCCAGTACTACCTCGCCACCATGAAAGCGGGCTGCTGCTCGTTCCCGGTGCAGATCATCGGGATCGACCCTGAGACCGACTTCACCATCCAGCCCTGGATCGACCATGCCCTCACGCAGGAGCTCGGCAAGATGGACGTGGTCGTCGGCTGCAACGTGAGTGGGGCCCCTGGCTCGACGGTGCAGTTCTACGACCAGTCGTGTCGCATCGTCGCCAAGCTCGACGAGACGGGCACCGCCCTCGACAGCGCGGTCTTCTGCACGAGCGACACCGTCCGGCAGCTCATTTCCGCCTTCAAGGAGCACGGCTACTCCGCCGACGACCTCGACCCGGAGCGGGTCATCTCGCTCGTGCAGGTCAAGGTCGCCGACGGGCAGAGCGTGCAGACGGTCACCGACACCATCAACCTCTACGTCCGTGGGGTGAGGGCGGTGCGCTCCCGGGCGATGACCTCGGGCATCGCCGATGGCATTGCGGCCGTCTCCCGTATTGTGGGTATCGTGGCGGTGTCCGCCTGTGTGCTCGCCTTCGTCGTGCTGCTGGCGGCCTTCACGCTGCTGGGACGCGGTCGCACGCGCGAGTTCGCCGCCCTGCGGGTGATGGGGGCCTCGCGGCGGATGCTCGCCGGCATCGTCGTGCGCGAGGCGGCCGTCGTGGGCCTTGGTGGGGCGCTTGCGGGCGTCGCGTTCGCCGCCGTTGTCGTCATGGGTTTCTCCGGTGCCCTCGAGCAGGCGCTCGGCCTGCCGTTCCTTATGCCGGAAGCCGCCCGGCTCGCGCTCTTCGCGGCGCTCGCCGCTGGGATCGCGCTGGTGGCCGGACCGGTCGCGGCGCTGCTCTCGGCGCTGCGCCTCAGTCGCGTCGACACCGGCCAGATCCTGAGGGAGGAGTAGCCATGCCAAGAGAGTCCTTGGTGGCGACCGACGTCCGCAAGCAGTACTTCCGCGCGAGCCGCACCTCGGCGCGCACCTTCGATGCCGTGGCGCCCACCACCCTCACGCTCGCACCTGGCGAGCTGGTGGTCTGCATGGGGCGCTCGGGCAGCGGGAAGTCCACACTGCTCAACATGCTCTGCGGCCTCACCGCCCCCACCGAGGGTACGGTCGCGCTCGGCGATCGCGAACTCTATGGCCTTTCCGACGAGGCGCTCTCGCGCCTGCGCAACGAGCGCTTCGGCGTGGTGCCGCAGGGCCAGACGACGCTCCACACCCTCACGGTGCTGGAGAACGTGACGCTGCCGCACGGGCTCTATGGCGCCGCCGACAGCGTCGAGCCCCGCGCGATCGAGCTTCTGGCGCGCATGGGGATCGAGGAGCTCGCGGAGAGCTTCCCCCGCGAGCTCTCCGGCGGCGAGCTGCGCCGGGTGACCATAGCCCGCGCGCTGGTCGGCGAGCCCGATCTGGTCTTTGCCGACGAGCCGACGAGCGACCTCGACGACGAGACGACCGCCCTCATCCTGGGATTGCTGCGCGAGGTGGCCGACGTCGGTCGCACGGTCTTCGTGGTGACCCATGAGGCGGAGGCGAGTCGCGTCGCCGACCGGGTCCTGCGCATGGACGCCGGGGTCCTGAGCGACTGACACAGCGGGCGGCGGGCGACACGGGGGAAGAGGTACCTCTGTGTCGC
>JAWRIT010000022.1:0-9434 GCA_040268355.1 Atopobiaceae bacterium
CTTGTTGAGGGCGTTGGTCACCGTGGCGTCCACCTTGCCGGCCATGGCCAGCTCGATGACCTTCTTGACACTCTGGAACGCGGCATTGCCGCCTTCCACGGAGACCTCACCGATCCTGAATGCGGACACGTCCTCGATGAGGTCAAGCTGATACACGTCGATGGTGCCCGCCTCAAAGACAGCTTCGTCGACGCTCGAGACGGGATTGATCACGATCTCGGGATGCCCGACGAAGCCCTTCGCCTGCTCGAGCATCTTGGCGTCACCCACCACGAGAGGGCGGCAGCGCTCGTACAGCGTGGCGTCGGCAAGCGCCTTGACGGTGATCTCAGGGCCATTGCCCGCCGGGTCGCCCATGGTGATGCCTACGATGGGAAGCTCCGCTGCGACCATTGCTAGCACACTCCTTTCGCGCGGTCAGCCTGCACAACCTGTTTGAGCAGTTCCATGCCCTCGTCGCAGAGCTGGTTGAACGGCGCCCGGCACGAGCCCACGGGGTGCCCAAGCAGATTGACCGCATTCTTGATAATGGTGTTGGGGTTGCCGTGTGCGAACACGCTCCTGAGTGGCGCCACGGCGTCCTGACAGGCCTGGGCTGCCTCGATGTCCCCTGCCTTCCAGTGCTCGTAGATGCCCACCATGTTCTTGGGATACACGTTGGCGCACCCCGCGATGCTGCCCGCCGCACCATTTTGCAGGGCACGCAGGATGAGGGCGTCGTTGCCCGACAGCACGGCGAAGTCACGATCTGCCGTCAGGTCGAGATAGGCCTTGAGGTTGTCCCAGTCGCCCGAGGAGTCCTTCGCGCCCACGATGGTGTCTACCTCGGAGAGACGAGCGACCGTCTGGGGCTCGAGCGCGTTCCCGGTGCGCATGGGGATGTTGTAGAGCACGATGGGCAGATCGACCGCCGCGGCCACCGCCTCGTAGTGGGCGATGAGCTCGGCCTGGCTGGCTTTGGCGAACGACGGAGTGATGATGCTGAGCACATCGGCGCCCAGGTCGGCGGCCATCTTGGACTGCTCGATGGTCTCCTTGGTGGAGATGCAGCCCGTGCCCGCATACACCGGAACGCGACCGGCGACCTGATCGATGACGGTCTCAAGCACCAGACGCTTGTCCGCGGCGTCTAGGATGTAGCCCTCGCCGTTGGTGCCAAAGCAGAAGATGGCGTGGATGCCGGCGTCGATCTGGCGATCGACCTGGCGACGAAGCTCCTCGACGTTGACGGACTCGTCCTCGTGCATGGGGGTGACGATGGGAACGATGATCCCGTGGATGGTGACGTCTCTCATGTGCTCTCTTCCCTCGGTTAGTCCGTAATCCGTCTACATGATCTGCTGGTAGATGGCACGCGCGTCATCTGCCGTGAGCTCGCGCACGTTGTTGTCGAGCAGACGGCGCTGCTCAAGGCCGTTCTCGACGAGCCACTCAAGGTCGGCGTCCTCCACGCCCAGCTGCCGGACGCTGGTGGGGATGTCGAGGTGACGCACGATCTGGTCGAGCAGGTCGACCAGGGCCTCAGCCTTGGCGTCGGTCCCCTCGGCCTCGCCACGGACGCACTGGTCGTAGGCATTGGCCAGACGCTCCTTGATGGCCGGCTGGTTGAAGCGCATGACGGGCACCAGCAGCATGGCGTTGGAGACGCCGTGGGCGATGTGGTAGCGCCCGCCCAGCGGGTATGACAGGCCGTGGACCGCCGTCGTTCCCGACGCGGTGATGGCGATGCCCGCGTAGAAGCTGGCGAGCTGCATGGCACGCTTGGCCTCCACGGCATCGCGGTCGTCACAGGCCTCGACCAGGTTGTTGAGGATGAGATCCAGGGCGTGGAGCGCGAAGGTGTCCGAGAAGGGGTTGGCCTTGACGCAGGTGTAGCACTCGATGGCGTGACAGAGGGCGTCGATGCCCGTGCTGGCCGCAATGGGTCGCGGCAGGTCCTTGATCATCGTGTCGTCGAGGATGACGGCATCGGCGATGAGGTCGTCGTTGACGATGCCGATCTTCACGGCCTTCTCGGGCACGGCCACGATCGCGTTGGGCGTCGCCTCCGCACCGGTGCCAGCGGTGGTCGGCACCATGAGGGTCTTCACCTGCTTGTGAGCGAGGCCGGGATGGTCGAGCAGGTCCTTGACGACATAGTCGTCGGTGGCGAGCACGCTGATGAGCTTGGCCGCGTCCATGACCGACCCGCCACCGATGGCGACGATCATGTCGGCACCCATGTCACGGAACTCGTCCACCACGTCCTGGACGGCCAGGTAGCTGGGCTCGGGCGGCACGTTCTTGATGACCTCGACGTCAAGTCCCAGCTCGGCGAGGGCGTCCATCGCGGGTGCACACAGGCCGCTATCGAGCAGAAACGTATCGGTGACGACGCAAGCCTTCGTCGCACCGAAGTCACGAGCCACCTGCGACACCTTGGACAGGGCATCCTTGCCCGAATAGACCACCTTGGGGAGCTTGAGCACATACGATTCCAGCATGATGATTTCCTTCCTTACTCGTTGCCGATTTCGGCAAGTCGCAGGAACAGGTCCCGCGAACCAAATCCACCCGACTTGGAGAGCACGCAGATACGGCCGTCACCGACCGCAACCTCGGTCGCAACGATGCCCCGGTCAGCCTCGCCCAGCAGCCTCACGCGGTTGGTACCCAGCTGTTCCAAGAGTGACAGCAGCACGTCGCCACCGGTAGTGAGCACGCGACCATATGGGTGCGCCACGCACAGCTCCGCCAGGAACCTACCGAGCGAAGCCGAGATGGCCTCCCGGCGCTGTGCGACGACGTCGCTCGGGGTGGACGGGTCGAAGTCGGTCGCGTCGACCACCGTGAGCGGCGCCTGATCCCACTGCTCCACGATACCTGCGCACAGCTCGCGACCGGCCGCAGTGCGAAGCCACGTGTCATCGATCTTCTCGTCCTCCGAGATGTGGATATACGGACACCCTGCCTCACGTGCCGCTACGCACTGTCCGGCAGTCACCGCGTTGACGCTTCCGCAAAAGGCGAGCAATCCTCCATCGCCTTCCCACATAAGCCCGCTCGACGGGGCGACTCCCAAGGCACGGGCAAGGGCACGGGAGAGCCCCGCGCAGCCAGCAAGAACGAGACGATCGCTACCAAGATCGATCAGCTCGCGCGCGCGACGATCGACCTCCTCCTCCGTCGTGGCATCGTAGACGGCGATGCCCTTGAAGTCGACGGGAGCAGGCTCGCCCTCGCCCACCGTCAGCACCGGCACGTCGCACTGCTGACGGAGAAGGGCGCGCACGTCCGAGGTCGCGACCGCCTCGAAGGGATCGCACCCAAAGGAGCTCTCGCTGACAGGGACGCCGTCGACGCAGTGAATGCCCCCGTTGGTGGTCCTTCCCATGGCCGGCCAGGCGGCAATGAAGTGGACGCAGGTCCTGCCGCACCGCTCCCACAGGGCGCTCAGCTCGGCACCCACGTTGCCGCGCAAGACGGAGTCGGTCTTCTTGAACAGGATGCGGACGTGAGCATCACACGCTGCCTCGACGATGCTTGACACGCGCAGGAACGCCCCCAACGCGCTCAGGTGACGCGTGTCGGCATTGATGGCGACCAGCCGCGCACCGCCCACAAACGACTCGGCAGTGACAGGGCTGTCCCCGACCGAGGTGACGACCTCGACACCGAGACGCACGAAGGGAGCGGCGGCATCAAAGGTGCCGGTGAGATCGTCAGAGACAAGCAGCATGTCTGTCATCGAGCACCTCCCCTCGCGCCGTTGTACGAGATTGTCAGTCGGGAGCCGTTCGCCCTCCAGACGCGCATCATGAGCAAAAGTGTCCATTTTTGAAACACTCATGCCCTATCATCGTCTGTGTACGACACACCCAACCCATCGGAAGGCCGGCCATGCCGTCATCACGCGTGCTGCTCATTGCCCCCTATCCCGAGATGGAGCCCGTCGCCCTCGAGGTCGCCCGTGAGTTCCGCGACATGGACCTCACTGTGCTCGTCGGAGACCTTGAGAGCGGGCTTGCTGCGACGCTCTCGTCCTACCATGCCAACTACGACGTGATCATCTCGCGGGGTGGTACGGCCCAGGTGCTCGAGGAGCAGATCAGCCTTCCCGTCATCGAGATCGAGCTCTCCGCGCTTGACGTCATGCGCCAGATTCGAGCGCTCAAGCTGGAAGGGTCACGTATCGCCGTCGTGGGGTTCACCAACACCATAGGTGGCCTCGAGCGGGCGCGGGAGCTCTTTTCGGCGCAGTTGGACTTTTTTGGCATCGACTTTGCCGACGAAGCGGCGCTTGCCGTGCGCGCGATCCGCAGCGGAGGGTACGACCACGTGCTCTGCGACAACATCTCGCACGAGGTCGCTCGTGAGATGGGCATTTCCGCCCACTTGCTCGCCTCGGGCGCGGACAGCATCAGGAGCGCCTTCGAGCTGGCCGTCTTCTATTGCGCGCACTGGCACCTCGAGCGCGAGCGCAGTCGCATGCTCTGGGACATCACTAGAAACCATGCCCGCAGCCTCGTTTTGTACCTGCATGGCGGCGGTCTCTTCTACTCCAACCTCAAAAGCGAAGACAGGGCGCTCTACCCATTCTTGGAGAGCCATCTCTATGACACCCACGAGCGGCACCTCGTCTTTCGCAACGGAGGCATCGTATACAACGTGCGACCGTTTCAGATCACCTCGACCGAGGAACCTATCGTTGGGTTCTCGATCAACGCGCATCGTGAGCCAGCGCTTGCCCATCCCGGCATCACGCACGAGAACGCCGAGGACGTGCGTGCGGCGGTGGCGTCAAGCTTCTTGGTGAGAGCCGGTTTTGACACAGGCTATGCCACCGTCATCGCAGAGGCCGCACAGGGGGCGAGGCCCGTCTTCGTACGCGGGGAGCCAGGGACCGGAAAGGCGCGCATCGCGCAACTCGTCTACCTCGCTTCCGACTACGTGACGACGCCGCTGGTGACGGTCGACCTCGAGCTCGTGGGAGAGCGGTGCATGCGCTACCTGACCGAGAGCTACCATTCGCCGCTCTACGAGGGGTCGCAAGCCATTCTGCTACGTGGTGTCCAGGCGCTCTCGGACACGAGATGGCGCACTCTGCTCGTCTCGCTCATGGAGAGCGGCGCCACCCGAAGGAACCTGATGCTCATCACCGGCAACGACAGCTCCTCCGGCGCCCAGTCGGAGGCCGGCATGGTGATGTCGGACCGCCTGAGATGTTTGGTGCTCGAGACCCGCGCGGTTCGAGAGGACGGAGAGGCGCTGCTCAACGCGGCGGATCGCTACCTTTCGAGCCTGCGCGACCCGAATGCTCCCGCCAGCCCCCCGATCTCCGCGGACGCCCAGGATCGCCTGCTTGCGGCAAGCTGGCCCTTCAACCACGCGCAGTTGGCCCGCGTGCTCGATCGGGCCCATGCGCTTGCCGGCGATGAGACGGTCACCGCAGCGCAGCTGGCTCGCGCCGTCGGACATGAGGAGATCAGCGGTGCGTCGAGCGCGCTGCTCGATCGCGAGGGGATCGACCTGCTGAAGCCGCTTGCCAAGACCGAGCGCGAGATCGCCGCCCTGGCGGTCATGCGCTGTGAGGGCAACAAGAGCCTGGCCGCGCGGACGCTGGGCATCTCTCGGACGACGCTCTGGCGCCTACTGCGCGAGGAGGCGACCTGAGGCCGCTCCCTCGCCCCAGCCGTCATACGACGAGACGGCACCATCCCTGACCGGGATCGCCTCGCCCGCGGCGCCCATTACGCCGAACTCGGCAGGACCCTGGTCATCTTCGTCTGCGAGTTCGATCCCTTTGAGCTCGGAAAGCGAGTCTATGTCGTGCGGCCTGCGGTTGGAGGATGCGATGCGCCCTTCGACGACGGCACGATGCGCGTGTTTCTCAACGCCTCTGGCGCAGCCGACGATCCGCCCTCCGGTGGGAGACTTCCTGCTTTCCTTTCTTATGTCGATGGCGGTACCATCAACAACGATGCGTGGATAGAGCGTCTTGACAGAGAGGTCAGGGCGCTCAACGCCGACAAGGGATGGAGGGAGACCGTGCTGAGCTTCGAGGGTTTGCTTGAGGAGAAGACATGGAAGGCCAGGCGCGATGCGATGGCCGAGGGCCTCGCCGAAGGTAGGGAAAAGGGCCTTCTCGCAGGAAGGGAGGAGGGCCTCATTGAAGGCCGGGCTGAGGGACGGGCCAAAGGCAGAGCCGAAGGCAGGATTGAAGGCAGGGCTGAAGGCAGAGCCGAAGGACGCAAGGAGGCCGCCCAGCTCGCCAAGAGACTGGCGCAGGCCCTGCGTGACGCGGGTCGCGATGACGAGCTATTCGAGGCGATGACCGACGCCGAGACACAGGCCCGTTTGCTCGAGGAATTTGGTCTGCCGCAGACGATCGCACCCCAAGAAGAGGCCCACTGACCCAACGATCTGCCGCAGAGGGGCAGAATGGACGCTTTGACGCCTCGCTTCCCTGAATTGCCGGAAGCTACGGTATCATGTTTTTTGCATGTGACTGACCTGCAGTCCAGGCACTGTTCATCCGTATCGGCGAAAGGGTGCATGATGAAGATTCTGTTTTACGGAACGCGCAACTACGACGAGCGGTCCTTCACCCAAGTCATGAAGGACTACCCCGATATCCAGATTGACTTCACCAAGACCAACCTCACCTGGCGCACCGCCATCCTTGCCAAGGGCTACGATGCCGTATGCGCCTTTGTCAACGCAAATGTCCGCGACGCCATGACGCTGGAGATCCTTGCCGGTTTTGGCATCAAGCTCATCCTCATGCGCTCCGCCGGCTTCGACGCCGTCAACATTCCCATGGCCAAGGAGCTTGGCATTCGCGTGTGCAATGTGCCCGCCTACAGCCCCGAGGCCATCGCCGAGCACGCCATGGCGCTCGGACAGACGGCAAACCGTCGCATCCATAAGGGCTACAACCGCGTCCGCGAGAACGACTTTGCCCTCGATGGCCTGGTCGGCGTCACACTCAAGGGCAAGACGGCTGGCATCATCGGCACCGGCCGCATCGGCGCCGCGCTCTGCCGCATCTGCAAGGGCTACGGCATGCACGTCATCGGCGCGGACCTCTTCCCCAACCAGGGTCTCATCGAGGAGGGCTGTGTCGACGAGTTCGTTGACGTCATCGAGGACGCGGACGGCAACAAGCGGGTCGACTACGACAGCCTCTACGAGCGCGCCGACTTCATCTCGCTGCACGCCTTCCTGAACGACGAGAGCTACCACATGATCAATGACGAGAGCATCGCCAAGATGAAGGATGGCGTGATCTTCGTGAACACGGGCCGCGGCGCACTGGCCGACACCGAGGCCATCATCCGCGGCATCCTCTCCGGCAAGATCGGTGCGGCAGGACTCGATGTCTACGAGGAGGAGAACGCCAACGTCTACAAGGACCGTTCGGACAAGATCATCGACTCCGTGACGGCGCGGCTGTGCTCGTTCCCCAATGTGGTCATGACGAGCCACCAGGCGTTCTTCACACATGAGGCGCTGGCGGAGATCGCCCGGGTGACCCTCACCAACGCGCGCGCCTTTGCCAACGGCGCCCCAGACGACGAGTATGTCTTCCGCAGCATCGTCTGCTAACGACTTGAGCCGAGGCTGACATACGGGAACGCAGGGGCCCACCAGATTTGACGCTGGTGGGCCCCTGTCATCCAAGGGCGCAGTCGGCCCCTCGGCGCCTCGGGAAACGCCCTGCGGCAGCGCCCGCGCATGATCCGTCTGTGAACTGTGAATCCCTTACGCTTCTCAGGCCAACACGAGCTTCGCGCCAGCCCGCAGTCGTTACCATGAGGTTCTAGTCATTATGTGGGGCGGGGCCTGGCCCCCAACCACACGCGATGCCATACACCTAAGACCTCAACCATTGGAGATTCATGGCAACACATATGAAGCGGACCAAGATCATCTGCACCATGGGCCCGGCAACCGAAGACGACGAGGTTCTGCGCCAGCTCATCCTGCATGGCATGAACGTCGCGCGCTTCAACTTCTCCCACGGCAGCCACGACTACCATCGGCGCAACATCGAGCGCGTGCGCCATATCTCCGAGGAGCTGGCCATTCCCGTGGCCATCCTGCTCGACACCAAGGGACCGGAGATCCGCACGGGCGAGCTGGTGAACCACCAGCCCGTCATGCTGAACAAGGGCGCCCGGGTCGTGGTCAGCACGCGCGAGGTTCCCGGTACCGCCGAGTGCTTCTCGCTCGACTATCAGAACCTTCCCAACGAGGTCTCCTCGGGATCGACCATCCTGGTGGACGATGGTCTGATCGAGCTGACGGTCGACCACGTGGACGGCCCCGACATGCACTGCATCGTCGAGAACGGCGGCAAGCTCTCCGAGCGCAAGGGCGTCAACGTGCCGAACGTGGACGTGGGACTGCCATCCGTCACCGACCAGGACCGTGCTGACATCATGTTCGGCTGCGAGCTGGGCGTCGACGCCATCGCCGCGTCATTCATCAGAAGCGGCGCCGCCGTCGACGAGATTCGCAAGATCTGCACCGAGATGGGCATGCGCGACATGTACATCCTCTCGAAGGTCGAAAGCGCCACGGCCGTCAAGAACTTCGACGAGATCCTGCAGCACTCCGATGGCATCATGGTGGCGCGTGGCGACCTGGGCGTGGAGATGCCCGCAGAACAGGTGCCCCACATCCAGAAGACCATCATCGGCAAGTGTGCCGACGCCTACAAGCCGGTCATCGTCGCCACCCAGATGCTCGACTCCATGACCCACAACCCACGTCCCACGCGAGCGGAGGTGGGTGACGTCGCCAATGCCGTCTACGACGGGGCGGACTGCGTCATGCTCAGTGGCGAGACGGCTGCGGGAGCCTATCCCATCGAGGCCGTCAAGACGATGGCGGCTATCTGCAAGGAGACCGAGCGCTTCCTGGAGCAGCGGCAGGTCTACCATGACCGCGGCGGCGTGCGCAACGTGAACAGCGCCATCGGCTTCGCTGCGGTCGAGATTGCCGATCGGGTGGGCGCCACCTGCATCATCTGCCCCACGCATTCCGGACGCACCGCGCGCCTGATCTCGAACTTCCGACCCGACCTGCCGATCTACGCCATGTCCCCCTCGCGGCAGGCCATTCGCAAGACCTGCTTCCTCTGGGGCGTCTACGCATACAAGACCATCGAGCAGGGCTCGCTCAGCTCGACCATCAACGTGTCGCTGCAATGCGCCAAGGACGAGTACCTAGTAAGCCTGGGCGACGTGGTCGTCATCACCTCCGGCGACCCGCAGACCTCGCCGCAGCAGGGCGACTACGTGACGAGCACCAACATGTGCATGGTGGCACAGGTGCAGTAAGGAAGCAGCGCGGCTCCGTCCCTGTGGCGGAGCCGCCACGATGCGCTTTGACCGCCGGTTGGCGTGTCAGCCGTCGGCGGATCCTCAAGAGCATGCGGCTGCCAGGCG
>JAWRIT010000023.1:0-3862 GCA_040268355.1 Atopobiaceae bacterium
CGCCCCCCCCCCCCCCCCCCCCGCGCTCCCAGCAGCCCGACATCGAGCAGGTACAGCTTGAACGCTCCCATGTCTTCGTACGCCGAAAGAGGCAGTCCTGGTTTTGCCGCCCTCGGCACGCGAACCAACAGGCCGGCATCGACAAGCCACTGTATGGACGCTTCGAATTCCCTTGCCCTGCCGCTCGGACGCACGGCCGAATAAAGGAACTTCTTGTTCTCCCTTGCGAGCTGTGCTGGCACCGAACGCCATACGAGCCGTATCTTCTCGGCATCGGCCGCGCTCGCATACTTTGAAAAATCGTGCTCGTAGCCTTGCAGCAACTCGTTCTGTACGGTTCGAACCTCGTGGAAATTGGCCGATTCCGCAAAGGCTGCCACTGCCTCGGGCATGCCCCCAACGAAGTAGTAGCGCTTGAGCGCATCGACGAACCGCTCCTTGAATGCGCCGATCAAGGTGAAGTCTCCCGAGGCGAGGAGATCGGCGAGAGGCTCTTGCCCGGTGGCTTGGAGAAACTCCGTGAAGGACATCGGCAGCAAGGTCAGCCAGTTGACCTTGCCCACAGGGAACATGATGCTGTGTCCGTCATTCGATTGGACACCCCTTTCGCGTCCCTGCCGTCTGCTAAGCGCAACGCCCAGCAGCGAACCTGCCGCAATGACCGCCAGCTCCGGCCTCTGTTCGGCGAAAGACTTCAATGCCATGATTGCGCGGGGACACTCTTGAATCTCATCGAGAATCAGCAGCGTGTTGGAAGGGTCGATAACGGTGTTCGCCTCAATGGACAGGGCGCCGATCAGACGTTCCGCGTCGATGCTGCCCTCGAATACACGCTGTAGGTTTTCGTTGTCAAAAAACGTGACGTAAGCGGTTCTTTCAAACTCTGTTCGCCCAAATTCCTGCACGAGCCAGGTCTTTCCAACTTGGCGCGCACCCTGCACGATAAGCGGCTTGCGCCTCTTGGACCCCTTCCACTCCAACAGATCGCTCATGGCGTCGCGCTTCATGTCACACCTCCAAAGGCCAAGCTCCATCTTCTGCATGGATAGTGTGCCACAAGTTCGTCCGTAAAACGTGAAGCAATGCCAATTGTTCGTTCGAAAAACGTGATGCTCTGCCATTTTTTCGTTCGAATAAATGGCAGAGCATCCTTTCATGCCGGCGATGCCTGCACCGTCGGCACCGGAATCTTGCGCACGTACTCTTCGCCATTGTCGGTACTGCGGCCGATGTCAGCGTCTCGTGTAATCTCACGACCCGGCCACTCTTCTTGTTAGAGTAACGACCAGCTAACTTATCTGCGAGCATGGTACGTCATGGAACGTGCCACTGCCCCGATTGGAGGCTGACATGGATCTCGAGTTTGGTGACATCGAAGAGACGGCGCTGGTGACCCTTGCCATACGCGCAAGCGAGACCGCTCGACCGAATCCGCGCATCAACGACCCGATGGCTCAGGAGATTATCGAAACCCTTGGCGTGGACGTGAGTAAATACGACCCGTTTCTTTCGCACGAGGGCGTGGTCGCCCGTACGATCATGTTCGCGGACACGCTGTACCAGCTGATCGCCCAGCACCCCGATGCGCTCTGCGTCAACCTGGGCTGTGGCTTCGATGACAAGTTCAGCCAAGTGGACAACGGTCGGGTGGTCTGGTACGACGTCGACCTGCCCGCCCAGATCGAGAAGCGCCGCAAGATCTATCCCGAGCGCGAGCGCTGCACCATGCTGGAGGGTGACGCGCTCGACGGGGCGTGGACGGCGGCGCTCCCCAAGGACAGGACGAACATCATCGTGTTGGAGGGCGTGCTCGAGTACTTCACCAAGGAGCAGACCGAGACCTGCCTGCACATGCTGTGCGACTCCTTTGAGCACGGATACCTGCTCGCCGAGATGAACTCCCCGATCATGGCCCAGCACTCCAAGTACCATGACGCCATCAAGAACACCAATGCCACGTTCGGGTGGGGTACCGACTCGGGCGCCGAGTTCGTGGAGCTGGAACCGCGTCTGACGCTCGTCTCCGAGCGCAGCTACAACGAGGAGATGCGCAAGTGGACCTTGCGCGGCAAGCTCTTCGCGGCCACCGTTGGGCGGAACATCAACAACCGGCTGGCCGTGTTCAACTGGTAGCCTCGTCCGCCTTCGGGGGTCGCCCCGTGCGCGCGCCACGTTTCGAGCGGCAGGCGGGACGTGCCTGTGGGGCAAGAGACGCCAACCGGCGAGCGTGTATCATGGAATGGCAGAGGTAGGCACGACGCATGCGCAAGAGGTCGTGGTACCGGTGTCTCTCGCACGGTCAGAGAGGCGATTGCCAGCAAGGACAAGGGTCGAAACGGCCACGGTTGCCACCCGGAGGAGGAGCCAATGACAGACGGACTGAAGATCTGCACCATCGGCGGCGGCAGCAGCTACACGCCGGAGCTGATGAACGGTTTCATCAAGCGCTACGACCGACTGCCCATCAAGGAGATCTGGCTGGTCGACGTGGAGCGCGGTCGCGAGAAGCTCGAGATCGTGGGGGCGCTCGCACAGCGCATGTGGGACAAGGCCGGGCTCGACGTGAAGGTGCACCTCACGCTCGACCGTCGCGAGGCCCTGTGTGACGCCGACTTCGTGACCACGCAGTTCCGCGTGGGCCTTCTTGAGGCGCGCATCAAGGACGAGCGCATTCCGTTCTCCCATGGCATGCTCGGACAGGAGACCAACGGTGCCGGCGGCATGTTCAAGGCCCTGCGCACCATCCCGGTCATCCTCGACATCGTCAAAGAGATGCGCGAGCTCTGCCCCGACGCCTGGCTCGTCAACTTCACCAATCCGAGCGGCATGGTGACTGAGTCCGTCATTCGCTACGGCGGCTGGGACCGCTGCATCGGGCTGTGCAACGTGCCCATCGGAGCCATGCTCAACGAGCCCGAGCTCATTGGCAAGACGCTCGACCAGCTGGTGTACCGCTTTGCGGGCATCGACCACTTCCACTGGCACCGGGTGTTCGACGCGGCCACGGGCGCCGAGGTCACCGACCAGATCATCGACGCCATGCTCGATCCCGACAAGGGCGACGGCACGCCGGCCAACATCCACAACATCCCGTTCGCGCGCGAGCAGCTCGAGCACCTGAAGATGATCCCCTGCGGCTATCACCGCTACTACTACCTGCAGACCGACATGCTGGCAGACGGGCTCAAGGAGTACAACGGGGAGGGGACCCGCGCGCAACAGGTCAAGGAGGTCGAGGACCAGCTCTTCGAGCTCTACCGCGATCCCGAGCTCGCCGAGATGCCGGAGCTGCTCGCCAAGCGCGGCGGGGCGCATTACTCCGACGTGGCGACCGAGTCCATTGCGGCCATCCACAACAACGCCAATGATCACATCGTGTGCTCCACGCTCAACAACGGGGCGATTCCCGACCTGCCGAACGACGCGGTGGTGCAGGTCTCCAGCTATGTGGGTGGCGCTGGCGCCCAGCCGGTGGCCTTTGGTCCGTTCGCGCCTGCCGCGCGTGGTCATCTGCAGCTGATGTGGAACATGCAGCGCCTGGTGGAGGAGGCGGCCGTCACGGGCAGCTACGGCGCGCTGCTCGAGGCGGTGGCGCTCAACCCGCAGACGCCCTCTGGTGCGGAGGCCACGCGCTGCATCGACGAGCTGCTCGTTGCCCATGAGCAGTACCTGCCACAGTTCGCCGACAAGATCGCCGAGCTCAAGGCCGCAGGCGTCACGCCCCAGGACCCGGTGGTGGCCGATCTGTTGGCCCAGGGCCTGTAAGCAGTCAGGAAACGACCTCGGCGCCCCTTCCCGATGCTGTTGGGAGGGGGCGCTGAGACATGGCGACGATGCCGCCCGCAAACCAAGCCGCCGCCGG
>JAWRIT010000024.1:0-46374 GCA_040268355.1 Atopobiaceae bacterium
CATGAAGCACGGCGGAGCGAGGGGCGCGACTGTTGCGACCAGCGCCTATGAACCACTCGTCAGCTCTGCTGCTGGTCCTCCCACTTCTGGCGGAAGCCCTTGCCCTGGCTCTCCTCGATGCCACGGTGGCCGGCGACCGGCGTGGCGTCAAGCGTGCGCTCGAGCTCGGCGAACTCATCGTCAGTGAACGCAACGTCCCAGGCGCCCAGGTTCTCGATGATGCGACCCTTGTTCTTTGAGCCAGGGATGGGCACCACATTGGGATACTTGTGCAGCATCCAGGCCATGCTGATCTGCGCTGCGGTAGCCCCCTTGCGCTCGGCGAATCCGCTCACCAGGTCGATAAGCGGCTGGTTGGCCACGAGGTTCTCGCCCGAGAGCTGTGGCACCCAGGCGCGCACGTCGTCCTTCTCGGCGAACTTGGTCTGAGGCGTCACTTTGCCGGTGAGCAGGCCGCTCGCCGTGGGTGAGAAGGGCACCAAGCCGATATTGTGCTCCAACAGGTACGGGATGACCTCAGCCTCGCAGTCGCGCTCGGCCATGTTATAGAGGTTCTGCACGGCGGCAAGCGGGGTTACGGCCTGTGCGGCGGCAATGGTCGGCACGCCCACCTGCGAGAGTCCCCATCCGCCAATGAGTCCCTCGTCGATGAGCTTGCCCATCACGGCAGCCACACGCTCCACGGCGATGCGCTCGTTCACGCGGTGCAGGTAGTAGAGCTCCACATGGTCGGTGCGCAGGTTGACGAGGGACTTGGCCAGGTGCGCACGGATGGACGTCTCGAGCTGGGAGTCGGTATCCCCCTCATGGTCGGACAGGTGCAGCTTGGTGGCGAGCACCACCTCGTCACGGAAGGGCTCCACGGCCTCCCCCACGATCTGCTCGTTGTGCCCGGCGTAGTAAAGCACGTCGCCGTAGACCTCGGCCGTGTCGAAGAACGTGCAGCCAAAGTCGTACGCCTCACGGATGGCCTCGATGCTGTAACTGCGCTCGGGAATCTGACCGTATCCGTGGCTGAACGCCATGCACCCCATGCCGACGGGACTGACCTCGAGCGTGCCGATGTTTCGCTTCTGCATGCCTGCTCCCCTCTTCGAGCTTGTCCGTTGAGAATGTCCGTTGGTCAGGTCATATCCTTGTATTTTACGGGGTCTTCGTCACGCCTCCACCGAAAACGCGCTTGCGACGGAACTGAGAATCACCCAACGGTCACCGCGCCTCTCAAGCTCCAGGTCCTGACGTAAGGGCCAGGTGACGCGACCCCCACCCCACACCGAGGCCTCCACGAACGAGTCGCCCGTGCAATGCGCATGGCTGCCAGAGACGCGCACGTCCACCGCATGCTCGCGCTCCGAGAAGTAGCGCAGCCCACCCGTCTCCACCTCACGCAGAAATGTGGGCTTGTCCTGCACGCGCCCGGACATGTGCGTGAGCGTGAACCCCTCGTCGAGCAGCTCCGCCAGAGCGTCCGTGTCCTGGCTCACCTGCGCGCGCCACATCGCCGCGTAGACCTCACGCACCAGCCGTCTGTCGTCCATGGGATCCTCCGACCTGGCTTGCGTCACGTCGATGATCGTGCTTCCGCCAATCAGGTTCATCTCTTGGCACCAGTATCGTAGTAGGTAGGCCGACAAACAATTCCGCTTTGTTGTCTTATGGATAAGCAAACCTGTTCGTTCTTGCGCCAGGGGACGCGAACGTTCCGCAAAGGCGGTCAAGGCCCCACGAAGATGGGCTTGCGTGGTGTGGCTGGCCATCTCGTCAACAAGGCGCTCCGCTCCGGGGAGACGGCCTGTCGGTACGAGAGGCCGCCGCTCCATGCAAAAAGGGGCCGGGCGATAAGCCCGACCCCAAAGACAGGAGCACGTTTTCTGCGGAACGACTTCTAACAGACTGCTCTTCCTACAGAACGTCCTTCCTGCAGGATGCCTTCCTACAGCGCGCCGCCGATGACCTCCCAGCCTTCCTTCATGATGACGTCCATGTTCTCGGGCGTGAGGTCGTGGATGTCGCTCACGGGGTCGCCGTCGATCACGAGCAGGTCGGCATACTTGCCCGCCTCGAGGGAGCCGAACTCGTCCTCCTTGTGGACCATCTTGGCGCCGTTGAGCGTGGCGGCGACGATGGTATCCATCGTGGAGATGCCGGCCTTGTCGACGAAGTCGTACATCTCGTCGATGGTGACGTACCCGTACGGCGTGACGAACGAGAACGAGTCGGAGCCGATGGTGAGGGTGACGCCCAGCTCGTTGGCACGACGCAGGTTGGCGTAGGTGCGCTGGAGCTCCTTCTCCACCACGGTCTCCCCCTCGTACTTGTCGAGCTCGGGCGTCCATGCGGGCGGATAGGTGGCGTACCAGGTGGGCAGGAAACCAATGGTGGGCGTGAAGAAGGTGCCCTGCTCGGCCATGAGGTTCATGGTCTTGTCATCCAGCTCGAAGCCGTGGATGAGCTGCTCGCAGCCGCAGCGCACGGAGTCATACGCGGCGCTCACGGAGTTGTAGGAGTGGGACCACACGGGGATGCCGACCATCTTGGCCTCGTCGCACACGGCCTTGATCTCCTCGTAGCAGTAGTGCTGGTCACGACCGGAGTCCCAGTGCCAGATGCCGCCACCGGTGGCCCAGATCTTGATGGCGTCGGGGTTCTCGCGCAGGCGACGACGCACCGCCTTGCGCAGGTCCCACGGACCGTCGACCTGGTCGCCCCACGGGTGGGAGTCCTTGGAGACCTGCAGGGGCAGGCCGTGGACGTCACCGTGGCCGGCGACGCGGCAGAAGCCCAGGCCGGTGGCAAAGATGCGCGGCCCCTTCATGACACCCATGTTCACGAGGTCACGGATGGCGATGCCGTTGCGGCCGATCTCGCAGACGGTCGTGAGGCCGTGGGTCAGGCAGTCGTACGCCTGCTTGACCGCGCACGCCTGCTTCTGGGCGGGCGTCTCGACGACCCAGTCGATGT
This sequence comes from Atopobiaceae bacterium, assembly GCA_040268355.1. GTDB lineage: Bacteria > Actinomycetota > Coriobacteriia > Coriobacteriales > Atopobiaceae > UBA1367. The sequence continues at coordinate 2,962 of JAWRIT010000024.1, forward strand.
CGTTGTCGGTGAGGTTGCCCGAGAAGTGCAGGTGGGTGTCGATGAGACCGGGCATGATGGTCTTGCCGGCGATGTCGCGAACCTCGTAGTCCTCGGGAATCTCCGTGGCAGGGCCGGCATAGGTGATCTTGTCATCGTCGATGAGGACAAGGCTGTCCTCGACCGGCGCGGCACCCGTGCCGTCTACGAGCTTGCCTCCCTTGAATGCGAGCTTACCCATTGTTGTCTCCTTCCTTCGTTCTGTCGTACGTGCGTATATGAGCTCGGGGAGGGGCTTCCCGCCCCGATGCCTCCTCAACATCCCCGGCAAAGGTGGCCCGTGCCGAGCTAGTCCTCCTCGACGGCGGACTCGAGCCCTGCCTCATCGAGCGAAGCGGTCGCCGGGCCCGCCCCGCCAAAGGCAAGCATGACTGCCAGCCCAACGCCAACCCACGCCAGGGTGATGCCCCACTCGACGACATTGAGCGCCGCCGGGCTCACGGGAACGACCATGAGGGCGATGATGGTCAGGCCAGCGACTATGGCCGCGGCGATGCCGACCTTGTTGCCATTGACCTTGTACGGGCGCACGAGCTCGGGCTCGGTTGTGCGCAGGCGCCAGCAGGCGAAGCCCGCCATGGTGCACGCGAAGATGAATCCGAGGGACGCGACGTTGGTGAGGGGCACGAGCATGTTCTTGCCCAGGAACGGTCCGACGAGCGTCAGGGCCGCCATCACCACGTTGGCCGTCCTGGGAGCACCAGACTGGGGATCGATCTCGGCAAACGACTCGGGGAGCATGCCCTTGCGGCCCATGGCGAGCATGAGGCGGGTGGAGGCGCCGTAGAAGGCGTTCATCGGACCCAAGGGGCCCAGCGTGGCGACGGTGAGCATCGCGATGTAGAAGAACAGGTTGATGTGCTGGAGCACCGCGAGGGCAGGCACGGAGGAGCGGACGAACTCATGCCAGTCGATGATGGTGCCAAAGGAGTAGATGCAGATCACGTAGAAGATGCCGGAGGCGAGCAGCGCAGCCGCGGGAATGAGGCCGAACCGCTTCCAGTCGATGCCCTCGGAGGCCTCCTCGGCCTGCTGCGGAATGGTGTCGAATCCGGCGTAGAAGAACGGCGTCATCACAAGGACGGACAGAATGCCGCCGACCAGGCTGGTCGCTGCGGTGGAGCTGCCGCCTGCGGCATCGGTTGCCGGGGAGAACACGGGAAGGGCATGGCTGGGCGAGCCGGTCGCAAACGAGATGGCCATGGCGAGGATCATGCCGCCAAGCAGCGCCTTGGTAAGGAAGCTCGAGAGCTTGGCCGCGGCGCTCGCGCCACGGAAGTTGAGGAAGATGACGAGCACGGCAAAGCCGAGGGCGATGACGGTGGGCCAGAGGTACACGTCGGCACCAAGAATGGTGTAGAGCCTCACGGAGCGCAACCACGCCAGCGCGGGAAACTCGGCGAAGCGGTCGGTGAGCAGCGTCGAGATGGCGATCGTCTCCCAGGGACACAGAGGCGCGTTGCCCAGAAGGAGCATCCAGCCCGTCAGAAAGCCGAGCTTGCGGTTGTAGGTGCGGCTCACGTACTCGATGATGCCGCCAGAGATGGGAATCGCTGCGGTGAGCTCGCCAAAGCACATGCCGATGGGCACGAGGAACAGCGCGCCGAGAACGAATGCGATGATCGCTGGAATCGGGCCTCCCCCGAGGACCATCCAGTCGCCCACCAGAAGAACCCAACCGGTGCCGATGATGGCACCAAAGCCGATGGTGAAGAAGTTGAAGAGCGTCAGCTCCTTCTTCATTCCACCGGAACCCGCTTGCTGCGTAGCCATGTCCTCTCCTTCTGCTTGGCTTCTTTCGTATGAAACAGCTGGTAGCAGAGGTGTTTTTCGAAAGGGCGCCCATGCCGGAACCCTTTGGAACCCCAAGGTCCTTATCTGCCTCCACCACTTGCGTGAGGCCAATGTAGGAAGGAAGGTTCCGCACGGCGGGAGCTAGTCGCTTGGCGTGGCGCGCCGCCAGACGAACGGGCGCCAAAAGCCGTTTAGCGGCTTTGCGTATGGGCGGACGGCTTTGCGTGCAGGCGGGCAGCTTTGTGTGCAGGCGGGCGGCTTTGTGTGCAGGCGGGCAGCCTCGCACGCGGGGCGGGCGCTTGCCTCGTATGCGGGTCGGACGCTTGGCCTCGTATGCGGATCGGACGCTTGTCCCGCATGCGGATCGGTGCTTGCCTCGCACGCGGGTCGGATGCTCGCCCTGCACGAACGGCGGCAGCGCGATGGCGCGGCGCACGCCTAGCCTACGGGCGACGTCTCCGTGCCAGCAGCGAGACGACGGCTCCCAAGAGGACCCATGCGACGACGACGGCCCATTCGAGAGGGGCAAGGGCGGCGGGACTTCCCGGGAACACGAGAAGCAGCAGCACGAAGGCGACCGATCCGATGGCGGCCGTCATCCCCGCCCATCCAAAGGGAGCGCGGTAGGGACGCGGGAGCTCGGGCTCCTGCAGGCGCATCCTGATGCAGGCAAGACACGCCACCAGATAGGCAAAGGCGAAGCCAAAGGAGGACGCGTTCATGAGCGGTGCGAGCGCGTTCCTGCCAAGGAGCGGCCCGACAAGCGTGGCAGCCGCCATGACCCACGACGCGCGTCGCGGCACCCCCGTCTCACGGTCGATGCGGGTGAACCCACCGGGGAGCTGCCCGACCCGGCCCATCGCGACCATCAAACGCGCGGAGGCACCAAAGAACGAGTTCATGGGCCCAAGGGTCCCCAGCACAGAGACGACGGTCAGCACCAGACACACCGGGAGACTGATGGACGCCAGGCACCAGAACGCAGGGTTTGGGTGGCTCACGAACGCTCGCCAGGGCATCATCGTGCCAAACGAGTAGACGCTCACGATGTAAAGACCGCTCGAGGCGAGCAGCACGAGGATGATGACCTTTCCAAACTTGTTCCAGTTGAGGCCCTCCGCCGCATCCTCGGCGTGCAGCGCGATGGTCTCGAATCCCGCGTAGAAAAAGGGTGTCACCGCCACCACCGAGGCCACCCCCTGCAGGAGGTCGCGCGCCTGGGTCGTGCTCATGCTGCCCCCTGCCTGCGTCACGTGCGCGAAGGTGGGCAGGGCGTTGTCGGGATTCCCCACGACGACGGCGACGGAAAGAACAGCGAGCATCCCCACAAGGGACAGGACCGTGAGCAGCGCCTGCAACCCGACCGCCGACGACGTCCCCCTGAAGTTGAGGGCGATGACCGCTGCCGAAAGCCCAAGGGCAATGAGCGCGGGCCAGAGGTACACATCCGACCCAAGGATGGTGTGGAGCCGAACCGACCGCAAAAACGACATCCCCGGAAAGCTGGCCAGCACGTCTTGCACCAGCACGGATATGGCGAGCGACTCCCACGGGCACCCGATGCCGTTCGCCAGAAGGAAGATCCATCCGGTAAGCCGTGCGGGACCTGTGCCCAACGTGCGCCCCACGTACTCGATGATTCCCCCAGGAATGGGGCGCGAGGAGGCAAGCTCGCCGAACGCCGCGGCGACCGGCACGAGCAACATCGCGCCAAACAGGTGGCCGGCGATCGCCGGTATGGGACCTCCGCCGATAACCATCCAGTCGCCCACGAAGAGCACCCAGCCGGTTCCGATGATGGCGCAAAACCCGATGGTGAAGTAGTTCCAGAGCCTGAAGGTCCCACGCATGGTGTCCGTGGCGGCGCGCGAGCCCACCCGCATCGAAGCTCTTAGCATGGGCCCACCTCCTCGCCCCGGCGTCCCCGCGACACCCATGCCTCGCCTGGGTGGCAGACGGTTCAAAAATTTCGGGCACCATCCTAGCACGCAACGAAGAACGATTGGTTCATACTACGGAGGGCGTGGAGAGGAGCGGAGCATGGCGGTGAGTCGTGTCGGCGCGCACAACCCAACAAGGACGGCCCACCAGCTCAGATGGGTGATGAACGCCGTCATGGCGCTGGTTGTCCTGGGGCTGTGCGTCGCGCTTGTGCGCAGCATGTACCGGCAGGTGAACCCACTGCCCACGGTCGTCACCATCGCGTGCCTCGTCTTGCTCTGCTACTTCTACTCCTACGTCTTCGTCATTCCCGACGACTCGACCCTCAGCGCCACGGACCGCACCCTCGCCATCGCCTCGGACCTCTTCACGCGCATGAGCCAGGGACTCACGCACGAGGCGGCCCTCGCGGCGTGCCAGATCATCCTGCCCGAGACGCTCGCCTCGACCGTCTGCCTCACCGATGGAGCCCATGTGGTCGCATGCGTGGGCGACGGCGCGGACGACGCCCCCGAGGGAGAGCCGCTCGTCATGTCGACCTCGCTCACGGCTGTGCGCACGGGGCAGGCGAACGTCTTCGTCCGCCACCCCGGGCCGGGCTCGGTCGAGGAGCGCTTCTTTCCGCATCTGCATGCCGGCGTGGTGCTGCCCCTCATGGTGCGGGGCGACGTCGTCGGGACGCTCGAGTTCTACTACCCGCGTTTCGACCAGATCGACCAGCGTCAGGCGGCGCTGGCGCGTGGCTTTGCCGACCTGCTCTCCAGCCAGCTCGCGAGCTTCGAGCTCGACCGGCAAGCCGAGATCTCGGCACGCGTCGAGCTGCGCGCCCTGCAGTCTCAGGTCGACCCACACTTCTTGTTCAACACCATCAGCAGCATCGTGTCGCTCGTGAGGACCGAGCCCGAGAAGGCCCGCAAGCTCCTGACCGACTTCTCGAAGTACTACCGACAGACCCTCACGGACTCCGAGTCGCTGGTGTCCCTCGAGCAGGAGCTCCAGCAGGGCGAACGCTACATCAGCCTGATGCAGGGACGCTATGGCGACGACCGCCTCACCTTCGCGGCGTCGATCGACGAGCGCAGCCGAGGGCGCCTGGTTCCTCCCTTCATCATCCAGCCCATCCTCGAGAACTCCGTGAAGCATGGCATGCACGAAACCGAGCCGCTCCACATCTCGCTCAGCTCCCGTGTCACGGACGAGGGCATCCAGATAGTGATCGAGGACAACGGCGTGGGCATGAGCGAGGAGGTCCGCACGTCCCTGTTCGACTCGCAGCGGCCGATCGGCAGCTCCGAACATGGCGCGGGGATCGCCCTTGCGAACGTCCTCACAAGAATACGGTTCTTCTACCGGGACGACTCGGGGATCGACGTCTGGTCGAAGGAGGGGGTCGGCACCCGCGTCACCCTCAGCCTCAGCGGGGACGCCCATATCGGCAAGATAGCCAAGGGAAGGATTCCCTCCCCGCGCCCCACGCAGGTCACGGCAACGGCGTAGCCGCTCAAAGCGCAGACGCGACGATTGGCGCACAAAGAAAGGTGGTTATCGTGTGGGCAGTCCTTATTGTGGATGACGAGAGACCCATTCGCGCGGAGATGCGCTACCTGCTCGAGCAGGACGAGCGCGTCGGGACGATCCTCGAGGCGCCCAACGCCACGCAGGCCGCCGAGCTGATACTTGCGAACGGCCCCGACGCCGTCTTCTTGGACATCTCGATGCCGGGCACGAGCGGCATGAAGCTGGCGGAGACCCTGCGCGGCCTCAAGAACCCGCCCGCCATCGTGTTCGTCACCGCCTATGCCGAGCACGCGGCAAACGCCTTCAACCTCAGCGCGGTCGACTATATCGTCAAACCCGTAGAGATGGACCGCCTTGAGCAGGCGCTCGACAAGATCGAGGCGTACGTGTCCAAGAGGTCGGGCAGGACCTCTCCGCAGGCGGCCCTGCGCATCTCCGCCTCCCGCGGAAACAGGCGGACGTTCATCCTGGCCTCGAACGTGCTGTACGTCGAAGCCCATGGGGATTACTCGAGCCTCCACACCGCTGACGGCTCCTATCTCGCCAACGCGTCCATCTCGTCCCTTGAGGAGCGCCTGGCAAGCGAGGGGTTTCTCAGGGTTCATCGCGGGTTTCTCGTAAACGGCGACCGCGTCCGCAATGTGGAGGTGGACGAGAAGAACGGCATGCGCCTGACCCTTGAGGGGAGCAGCGACGTGGTCCCCGTATCGCGGAGGCGAACCTCACTGGTCCGCTCGACATTTGGGCTGTAGGCTGCCAAGGTTAGCTGCCGGGGTTTGTCTTGATGGGAGGGGCCAGCGAGCGGGGTCCACTGACCTGTCAAGCGGGGTTCGCCTGGACATCGCAGCGCGATCCCGTGTGGTGATGACCCCGCTCCCAATGAGGATCCGCTGGACGCCGGGGCGCGGAAGGCCGTTTTTTGGGTGTGGCTACACAGCTGGGAGTGGCACGCAACAACCGGTTTCTTGCAGCAGACCCTCTGTCGCGAGACAATGGGCTGATAGCCAAAGCGGCCACGACCTAGGGAGGATCCATGACCACAGGTGAGCTCATCCGCACCGTTCGCCAAGAGGCGGGCATCACGCAGCAGGAGATGGCCCGGCGGCTTTACGTCACGCGTCAGGCAGTGTCGCGCTGGGAGACCGGCGAGACCACGCCCAGCATCGACATGGTCAAGCTCATCTGCGTGACCTTCGGCGTGCCGCTTGAGCGCTTCTTTGATATGCCGGATAGCTACTTCTGCCAGTGCTGTGGCATGCCACTCGATGACCCGCAGCTGCACGGCTCCGAGAAGGACGGCGCGATCAGCAACGATTACTGCAGGTTCTGCTACGACCACGGTGCCTTTACGGCACCCGACGTCTCGATGGACGACTTCATCGAGGCAACGGCACCCATCACGGCGGAGGAAATGGGCATTTCGCTGGATGAGGCGGTCTCCATGATGTCGGCCCATCTTCCGCGCCTCAAGCGCTGGCGAGAGGCTGTGCAGGGCGAGGAGTAGTGCGATCCTGAGATGCGGGGGGGCGCCACAGCGGCGACGCAACGGATAGCGGGGCAACCATCGAGGGGGCTGAGTCACCTACCCTGCGCGGCACCCGAAGCATCACGTCAAATCGCAGCGAGAGCGACCGCAATCCGTACGACAGTTGCCCCATGCGGCAGCAGACGGCGCACACTTTTTCACAACGGAGATTCACGCGCGGGGCACAGACGGCACTCGCCCTTCTCATAGCCTGACTCCGCCTCACTCGGCTGTCAGAACCGGTGGGGACGACGGATCGGTCGCTCCCCACCCGCTGGGTTTTCCACTGTCTCATAGGAGGCGATATACGGCTTCCTGGGTGACCCCGACGCTAAATTAGGTGCCGTGGACGTCTCGCGGGCCTTGTAGCGCCTCTGAGAGGTTCTCCCAGGTAGATGGCCCGTTTTTAGCGGTTTGACGCACGAGGCTCGGGCACGGTTCCACACGGTGGGGAAACGAGCCGCGAAGGAGCGCAGGTCAAGCACCCCGAAATCCGGTGCCGATTCCCCATGCGGTGGACACGACACCCTTGCGCACCCTCCCCCACCTCTCCTTTTGCAAGCGCGCATAGCGCCCATGGGCGAGTTCGTGCCGCGAAAAACGGCCCCTTATCGAGCTTTTAGTTCTAAAATTTATAGTGGATCCTGCGGTTTTGTGGTCGAGGTGAGAGTTAAGGGGCCGTTTTTGCGGTGTCAGTCGCCCCCATGGGCGGTACCCACACCAGCTCGGCAACCCCTGGGCGAAGGAAGTCATTGACTCGCGGCTCAGGCGCTCTCAGGCGACCGTCTCGATGGCCACTTCCAACAGGCGATCGTTGCCTCGGGAGCCACGCAACACAAGGGTCGATTCGCAGCGAACATCCTGAGGAGGTGGAACAACGACAAACAACTACTTGAAGGGGCTTACAACGCTTCTGTCGCTTCCACGAAGATCCCCGCATTCGAGCAAGAATGTGACGCGCGTCAAACATAATCGGCCCCAAGACAATTCGGCGCGCAGGCGGTCGCCCAATGGAGCATCACCTGCGTGCGCAAGATGGTTGGAGGTTCGCATGAGGCTGTTTCTAACGTCGTATTTGGCCGGCACGCAGGGACTCGTGAAAGAGTTCCTCTCGAAAGCGACGCCAAGTGAAATCCTGTTCGTTCCCACCGCCGCCAATGTCGAGGAGTACCGAGGCTACGTGGACGAGGGAATGGCGGCACTTCGGGAAATGGGCTATTCCCTGCGCGTTCTCGACATTGCCACGGTGGCCCACGACGAGGCCGCACAGGCCATCAAAGATTGCGAGTGCCTGTGCCTTTCCGGAGGAAACACCTTCTACCTCCTGCAAGAGCTGAAGCGTACGGGACTGGCCGACCTCATCGTCGAGCGGACTCAAGGCGGCATGCCCTACATTGGCGAGTCCGCCGGCGCGATGGTCGCCTGCCCGAACATCGAGTACAGCCAAATCATGGATGACAGGACGATGGCCTCAGACCTCGACGACTGCACCGGCATGGGACTCGTCGACTTCTACGTCCTTCCCCACAACGGAGAATTCCCGTTCGTCGAGGCAACCGCCGAGATCACCAGGATCTACGGCAGCGAGCTCAACCTGCTTCCGATCAACAACGCCCAAGCCATCGTCGTCGGCGATGACGGCGTTGCCGTGACGGAGCAGGGGGCGTAGACCACAGTCACGCACCTGCTACGAGAAGGAGACCAGCTTCACGCGCAGAAGCGTGGGGGCGCCGCAGGAAATCATCGTGGCCTCGTCGCCGTTGAGGCGGCGGTTGCGCTGCCAGACGAGCTGCCCGCCAGCGCCAGGCACGAGCTTGCCGTCTTCCATTGCGAGAATGTCCAGGTGCGGGCGGGTCCCATCGCAGGACACGAAGTCGATCGAACAGCGCATGCCGAGCAGCAGCGCCTCGGTCGGACCGGTCGCGAGCACGACGCACGCGCCGGCGACGCCATCGGCATACCGAACGCGCACGCCGCAACTTCCGTCAGTGCCAATCCGAAGACTGTCGATCTCCGGACGCTCGCTGATCACCGCATCCATAGAGGCGAGAGACCCATCCTGCGCAAGCGCGACCTCCACGAGCTGCTGGAGGGCACGCATGGCCTGGCCATACTCTGCAGGATCCTGTGGAATCGAAGCTGCCGGATCCTTGGTCGCACCAAAAAGAATGCCTGCCGTGTCGTCGAAGGGCTCGCCCATGTCCTCGTATGCGAAAGGCGCAAAGCACACCGCATGATGGTGGCCGACCGCCCACAGCGCGCGCGAGGCCACGCGGCCGTGGATGGCCGTCTCCTCGATGATCAGCGGGTTACCAAGCTTGCGGTACGCGTCGCACACCTCGCAGAAGTCGGGCACGTAGATGTCGGGCGCGACCATGTCGATACTCGGCGCAGCCACGGCCCATACCTCCATCGAGCGCGCGACGGGACCGCCCGTCGGAAAGTCGCCCGGCTTCTTGCCTTTGTCGAGCCAGCAGTTGACCGCGACAGGCAGCGCATACTCGGCCTTGCCGGCCGCCGCGACCGCCTCGACATAGCGCGCAGTGTGCCAACTGGTGAACAGCTCCTCGGCCACGGGACCAAAGACGGCCTCCCAGCTTCCTGCGCCAGCACCGGCCGCAAGCGCCTCGCGGACGTCATCTGCCAGCGTGTCCTCGTGCTCCCGCATGAAGGTCACAAGCTCGGCAGGTACGTTCTGCGCATACGCATCGTCCGCCTCGACGGAGTGCTCACGCGCTGCTCCCATGAGACCGACTTCGTTTTCGACCTGCACGAAGAGGATGGTGCCCTGCTCGCCATCGACCTCACGCACGTGCCGCATGACCTGAGCCCACGCACGGGCATCAAGGTCGCGTGTCTCCGCGCAGAAGGCCGACATCGTGCTGTACGGCATCGTGAAGCCGTGAAAATCCAAACCCACCTTGCGCACGCCGGCCTCGAGCTCGGCACGGCGGAAGCGCTCCATGTCGAGCTTGACCCACTCGGGCACGTAGGAGCACTGGGCGTTCTTCCACGAACCAAACCAGAGCAGGCCGAGGCGCAAGCCCCGCTCGCGCGCCAGGGTCAGCGCGTCATCGACCGTCGAGAAGTCCCACACGCCCTCCTCGGGCTCCACGAGCTCCCAGGTCACGGCAGAGATCACGGTGTTCATGCCCAGCTCGACCGCGCGGTCCATGGCGGCAGCCAAATCGCGCGCACTCGAACCGGTGGAGTTGTGGGTCTCGCCGCCCAGCACCACATAAGGCATGCCATTCACGGTGAGCGTCAGGTCCGTCGCGTTTCTTTCCAGCTTGATGTCCATGCTCGTCTCCTGTTGCCTCGGCCTGGCTGTGTCAGTGCCTATCCTCATGTGACGCCTTGTGTCGCGAGTCTCGCCGCGCCATCGTTGCCACCCAGAATCGTCCCGTAGGGGCTCCATGAGACTACCGCACGAAGCAGAGCGAGCGTAGGTCGAAGGACCCATCGCCTTCGGGAACCAAGTACACGGCGTGGGTTCCGGCAATCCCACCGGCAAGCGGGGCATCGAAGTCGCACCATGTCTCAGCCGGGACGACCGTCACACGCGCGATCTCAACGGCAGCGTCACCCGATGGCGCGTCAAGCAACACGCGCACCGCACCGGTCAATCCACCCCGCACCGACAGGCGCACGCCCCGCTCCCCACCAGTAAAGGCCAGGTACTTCCAACCGACTTCCGCGCCGCCATGTAGGTTGTGCACGTAGCTGGTCGCACCCGAGGGACAGTACGGGTCGTCATCCTGAGTCACGTACGGATGCGGCTCGCGCCACGTCAGATGGCTCGAATAGTGCAGGATGCCCTCGGGGCTACGCAGGTGGCAGCACGTGGAGGCCGGTGTCTCGCGGGTCGCGGGCAGCGGAGCACCATTGAGCCCGCAGCTCGTGATCTCAACCTGTGGAATCGACCCATCGGGCAAGATCCGCACCTCCTCGGCGCAGCCCTGACGCGCGAACTGGTTGCCATGCGTGTGACGGTGGTAGAAGACGTACGTCCTGTCGCCGATGCGCTCGAGGCCGCCGTGGTTGTTGCCCAGGTAATACACGGCATCGCTCTCCTGCGCAATGCCGCGCAGACCCACGTCGCCATTGGAGACGATCACGCCACCGAACTCGGTCGGCGCAACGTCGGGAGCCTCGCAAATCGAGTAACAGAGCTCGTGGCCCGACGCGCTTGACCAGAGGTAGTAATACCGTCCGTCAATCTGCCGAAAGCTCGACGCCTCAAGGAACGGGTGCTCTTCGAAGGGCGTACCCGCTGCGGTGGAGACACCGGGCACAAATGGCCGAGGATCGCCGACCATCGTGCACATGTCCGCCCCGAGCTCAGCTACGTAGCTGCCCTGACGCATGGCGAGCGGCATGTCGGCATGCCGCTTCTTGAAGACACCACCGCCATCGCTCGGCCGCATCGAGAAGCCCCAGTACAGCCAGATGCGACCATCCTCGACGTACACCGCCGGGTCGAAGGGCGCGCCACATTCCGACGCGGGCGTCAGGACCGTCCCATCAGGCAGCCTCACTTGCCCCAGGTAGCGGTAGTGACCCGCCGGCTCGTCGCACACCGCGACGTTGATGGACGTGAAGCCGAAGAAGTAGTACAGGTAGAAGCGCCCGTCCGGCCCCTGGCACACGTCGGGGGCGGCATAGGTCATGTGGTCCGTGTTGGTCGGGTCGTCCCAACGCGTGTAGATGACGCCCTCATAGCGCCAGCTCGCAAGGTCATCCACTGGTGCCGACCAGCTCACGTAGTCACCCAGGCAATACGCGTCGCCCGTCGCGGAATCGTGGCTGCCGAAGACGTACACGCGGTCGCCGAACACGTGCGGTTCGCAATCGGGAGTGTACTCCCAGCTTGGGAGGTAAGGATTATAGACGGGCTTTCTGGCCATGGGCACTCCTCTCGATGCCTACCCAACGAGCTCGAAGTCGACCGAGGCGGTCGTCTGGCTGTTGAAGCCCACCATCACCTGAAAGGCGCCGGGTTCGCTGCCGTAGGTCATGTCGCGACGCCAGAAGCGTAACATCTCTTCGGTGATGTCGAAGCTCACCTCGACGCGGTCGCCGGGACGGGTGGCCACGCGCTGGTACCCGCGCAACTCCTTGATCGGTCGCACGACCGAGCCCACCAGGTCGCGAACATAAAGCTGCACGACGTCGGTACCGGCAATGTCGCTGTCGTTGGAAAGCGTCACCGTGGCTCGCAACGTCTCTCCTGGGCGCAACGTGTCCGCGCTAAGACGCAGGCCCGTGAGCCGTGCGCTATGGTACGAGAGCCCGTACCCGAAGGGATAGAGCCCCTCGTTTGGCGCGTCGAGGTAGCCGGTCACAAAGCGACCCTCGTGACTGCCGCCCTTGGGGCGGCCGGTGGAGAACTGCGCGTAGTACAGGGGCATCTGACCACTTGTCTCGGGGAAGCTCATCGCGAGACGACCGGAGGGGTTCACGTCGCCGAAGAGGATGTCGCACACCGCATCGCCGCCGGCGGTGCCGGGATACCACGCTTCCAGAATCGCGTCGACATGAGGAAGGAGATCGGTCAGCACAAGCGGACGGCCGTTGAAGAGCACCACCACGACCTTCTTGCCCAGGGCCTTGATCTTGGCCGCAAGCGCGACCTGATGATCAGGCAGACGGATGTCGGTGCGGGCGCCGGCCTCGCCCGACTGCAGCGTGTGCTCGCCGAGGCAGAGCACCACCGTGTCGACATCGGCTGCCACGGCGAGCGTCTCGGCCTCCAGCTCCTCCGGCGTGCGCGGATCCTCGCTACCCCCGCCCGCGAGCTTGGCGAAGCTGCCAAGGAAGCTCACGTCAAGCAGGGTCTCGCAGCCCTTGGCGTAGGCAGGATCGTGTCCTAATGCGGCCGCCATCGCCTCGTGCACGCTGCGCGAATGACTGCGGTCGGCATGGATCGCCCACATACCCACGATGTCCTGGCTGTCCGCATAGGGGCCGACGAGCGCGAGGCGCTCCCCCACCTTGGCGAGCGGCAGGGCAGGCGAGCCATCCACGTCTTTGTTCTCCAGCAGCACGAGCGACTCGGCGCACATCTCGCGTGCCGAGGAGATGCGATCGGGCGTGCAGGCCACGGCTGCGGCACGCTCGGCGGAGCAACCGCGATACGGGTCCTCGAAGAGGCCAAGCTCGTTCTTAAGCGAGAGCACGCGCCAGCACCCCTCCTCAATCGCCGCCTCGTCGAGCAGCCCCTCCGCGACGAGCCCCGCAAGATTGGCCGCATAGCAGCTCGTCTTCATATCGATGTCGACGCCCGCGCGGATCGCGAGCAGCGCCGCCTCGCGGTCGTCGGCCGCCACGCCATGGAATACGAGCTCGTGAATCGCGGCATAGTCGGTGATCACCACGCCGTCAAAGCCCCACTCATCGCGCAGGACGTCGCGCATGAGCCATTCGTTGGCGGTCGCCGGCACCATGTCCACGGTGTTGAAGCTCGTCATCACCAGGCGTGCACCCGCATCAACCGCGGCCTTGTAGGGCGGCAGATAGTCCTGGCGGAAACGACGCTCGCTCATGTCGACCGTGTTGTACTCGCGGCCGCCCTCGACGGCGCCGTACCCTGCGAAGTGCTTGACGCATGCGGCCATACCACGACCCTCGTCGATCCCGCCTTGGAAGCCCTCGACCGCAGCGGCCGCGAAACGAGCGCTCAGATACGGATCCTCGCCCGGCATCTCCATCACGCGACCCCAGCGTGCGTCACGGGCCACGTCGACCGCAGGGCTGAAGGTGACCATGCAACCGTCAGCCGCAGCCTCCTCGGCAACAAGCGCGTAGTTGTCGCGCACGCGATCGGTGTCAAAGGAGCATGCCTGCGCGAGTGGGATCGGGTAGCAGGTCTGGTAACCATAGATGATGTCAGCCATGAAGAGCAGCGGCACCTTGAGGCGGCTGCGCTCGAGGTAGGCGTCCTGAATGCGGTGCACCTCGTCGGCGCCGAGCACGTTGAGCACCGAGCCGCAGACGTCGACATCGGCCTGTGTCACGCCGAGCTTTGCTCGCGGACCCGTTGCCACGTCGGACGAACCGAAGCAGCCGCCGTCAAGCTGCACGAGCTGCCCGACCTTTTCTGCCAAGGTCATCTGGCCCATCAGCGCCCGAAGATCATCCTCTTTCATGCAAAGCTCCTTTCGCTCAAGCGCCCGTGCGCCACGAGGCGTACGGAGCGGACGCAAGGCGTCTCATCTCATCACCTGCGAACACCGTGCGCCCGTCCTCCAGTGTCGCGCTTCGGAACAGGGCATCCACCAGAAGATGGATGCCCTGATGCACGCACCGAGGGGACTCGGAGTCGTACGCGTGGCGGCCGGTCACGGACTCGCCGCTACGCCTCCTCGACCATCTCGTCGCTATAGCCCCAGAGGTACGTGCCCACGAAGGCAAACACCACAGCGACCACGACAGCCACGATCTCCCAGATGCCGCAGGCGGCGTACACAGCCGGCAGCGTGATCATGGAGGTCGTCAGCAAGACCGACTGGGTCACGTGGTTGACCGCCGCGATGGCGCCAGCGAAGGCGCATCCCACGCACATCACGATGAACGGACGCTTGTACTTGAGCAGCAGGCCATAGATGGCCGGCTCGGTGATGCCGCCGAGCCATGCGGAGCCCATGCACTCGGTCGCGGTCTCCTTGATCCCCTTGTTTTTTGACTTGAGCAGGATGGCGAGGCAGCAGGCGCCCACGGCATAGTTGGTGCCGACGGAGATCGGGAGCAAAAAGTCATAGCCGAGCGTGCCGAAGTTGGACATGACCACGGGAATGAAGGCCCAGTGCATACCAAAGATGATGAGCACCGGCCAGAGGCCCGCATACAGGAAGCCGCCGACGAGCGGCGCGGCGTTCATGATGGTGAGGATGCCATTGGCGATCCAGCCAGCCACGGTGTTGGACACGGGGCCGACGACGAGCAGCGTAAGGATGGCAGTGAAGGAGAGCGTGAGCATCGGGGCAAGTATGCCCTTGACGGCATCTGGGAAGATCCTGTCGAAGAACGGCTCAATGAGTGACTGCAGCGCGGCGGTGAGCACGATGGGGATCACGGACTGCAGATAGCCGGAATCAGGCATGATGACCGGAATGCCAAAGAAGTTTTGGGCGCCCTCGAAGGTCGTGGAGAGCGCGACCATGTCGGGATGGCAGAGGAACATGGCTATGGCCACGGTTATCCACTGATTGACCTTGAACTTGACGCCGGCGGTGTAGGCCAAGGCGATCGGCAGGAACTGGAAGAGGCCATCGCCCATGGCGTTGAGGATGACATACGTGGAGCTTTCGGTGTCCAGCCAACCAAAGCTCGAGCACATGACGGCCACCGCCTTGAGCATACCTGCCGCGCTGAAGCCGCCGAGAAACGGCATGAAGATGCCCGTCACGACGCCGACCAGGCGATCGAGGATCTTGCCTTGCGCCGCACCTGCCTCGTCGGCGTCGACCTCGCCGCCAAGCATGATCTGCGGGAACTCCGCGCCAATGGCGTCGTAGGCGTCACCGACCTTCTGTCCGATGACGATCTGATACTGGCCTGCGGCGTGCATGACCTGAATGACGCCCTCGATCTGGCCGACCTTCTTGTCGTCGACGATCGACTCGTCTCTGAGCGTAAAGCGCAGGCGGGTGATGCAGTGCGTCAGGCCGGCGATGTTGTCGGTGCCGCCAACGGCCTCGACGACCTCATGGGCCATCTTCGTCCAGTCTCGTGCCATGATGGTATCCTTTTTTTGCTGTCCGACGGTATGTCCTACGACTTTCTATGACTTTCATTTTATGAGTCAAATTGCACAGAGACAATGACTCGTGGGACTCCTATCTGGCAATGGCTGTAGATGAGAGTTCCCATCTCGCGGCATGCGCGGAGGACGTTGCGACGCTTCTTTTGGAACGGCTGGGCGCGAGGGCGACGGGCGAGCTCACCCATGACGAGAAAGCGTACCTCACCCTGCACATCTATCGCCTGAGGGATCGTGCGCACGGAGGAGGCGCCGTCCGGTAGACGCCGCTTGCAGTCAAAGTGGGACCGCCTGCGACCCGCGCATGGACAACCGTCGTCACCTCTCGTTACGTTCTTCTCGACCGGCGGGTACAACTCGTGCATCCCACGACGTATTACCAAAGGTGACGGCAGAGGGCTGTGCGTTCTGCCTGTCATGAGGTAGTGCGTCGGGGGATTGTTTTTCTCTTTCCGCAAAACTCCCACCTCGTGCGACGCTCCTGCGAAGCATCACGCCGCCTCACCTTGGTATGCGCCGACGCGCGAGCCTGCACAAGCATGCAGCGATAGGAGTCGCGATGGCAGACAACAGAAGAATCGCCGAAGAGGTCCTGGCGGCCGTTGGCGGCGCGAGCAACGTCACGAGCGCAACCCATTGCATGACCAGGCTGAGGCTCACCCTCAAGGACCAGAGCGCGCCCGACGACGCGCACGTCAAGAGGATCGACGGCGTCATCGGCGCCCAGTGGTCCGGTGCGCAGTACCAGGTCATCATCGGGCAGAACGTCCCCAAGGTCTACGACGAGATCATAGGCTTCGGCGTCGTGGGTGGCGACACCATCGACGAGAACCTCGACCCCAGCCTGTCCAAGGAGGGACTCACCCCCAAAGGAGTCTTCAACGGGGCGCTCGACTACCTCTCGGGCTCCATGGTCCCGATGATTCCGGTCCTGATGTGCGCGGGCCTCTTCCAGACCATCGCCGTCGTCATCGGCCCGTCGATGCTGGGCCTCGTGTCTGACGAGAGTGACCTTTACGTCTACTTCAACACCGTCTACACCGCAGGCTTCTACTTCATGCCCATCTACCTCGGCTACAACGCGGCGCGCAAGCTCGGCGTGACTCCCGCGCTTGGCGCCTTCATGGGCGGCATCCTCATCGCGCCCACCTTCGTGGCGATAGCTGGCTCTGAGGACCCGTCCTTCTCGGTCTTGGGCATACCCACGACCATGGGCACCTACAGCCAGACCGTCATACCCATCCTGCTCTCGGTGTGGGTCATGAGCTACGTCGAACGATTCTTCAAACGGATCATGCCCGACATGCTCACCACCGTTTTCACGCCGTTCTGCACCATGTTCGTCATGGTTCCCGTCACCCTCTGCGCCCTCGCACCGCTTGGTTCGTGGCTGGGCAACGGCTTTGCCGCCTTCTTCACGACGCTCGGCGACATGGGCGGCATCCTTGCCATCATCGGCGGCGGCCTCGTGGCGGCGCTGTGGCTCCCACTCGTCGTGACCGGCATGCATGTGGCCGTGATCATGATCGCGATCACCAACTTCATGACGACGGGAGTCGATTACTACATCTTGGTCGCCACCACCATCAGCCTATGGTCTGCCTATGGCTGCGAGTTCGCGACTTGGCTGCGCCTCAAGGACAAGAAGGAGAAGAGCAATGCCTTTGGTTACTTCATCACCAACACCATCGGTGGTGTGGGCGAGCCCTTCATCTATGGCATCATGTTCCGCTATCGCAGGGTATGGCCTAGCGCACTCATCGGTGCCTTCGTGGCGGGCGCCACCGCAATCGCCCTCCATGTTGGCGTCTTTGTCGTGGGTGGTGCCTCCAACGTGCTGAACTTCCTCGCCTTCGTCGGCGGCGGGACGCAGAACATCATCAATGCCGCAATAGCCGCGTCCGCCGGCTTTGTGACCTCCGCCGTCTTGACCTACCTGTTCGGCTTCACCGCAGACGAGCTCGAGTACGGTCCCGAGAGCGAGCGTGAGGCGGCGTAGGCGCGAGGCACGATTACCATGCGGCAAGACATCCGGGGAGATCCGACCACCCTCCCCGACTCCCGTAAGGAGGAGACATGCTCGTCAGCGAAGTCATTGACGCGATCAAAACATGGTGTGGGAGCAGCATGGCGCTTGAGGGAGGGCGTCCCATCGATGCGGAGAAGACCCGCGACAAGGTGCTCTGGGGCGATCCCGAGCAGGAGTGCACGGGCATCGTGACCTGCATCTGGGCCACTTCCGACGTCATCCGGCACGCACAGGAGATCGGGGCCAACCTGATCATCCCGCATGAGGCGCTCTTCTGGAACCATGGCGATCACACGGACTGGCTCTCCGACAACACCGTGTTCCAGGCCAAGCGCGACCTGCTCGACGCGGGCGGCACCGTCGTCTGGCGTTGGCACGACTACATCCACGCGGGCCTTCCCGCAGAGGACGGCAGCTACGTGGACGGCATCTTCCGTGGCCTGGCACGCAAGCTCGGCTGGGACGGTGCCGCTGCGCACAGCCCCGTGTCCCCGCTCGTCATGGAGCTGCCCGAGACGACCGCGGGCGACCTCGCAACCGATGTCGTCGCTCGTCTCGGTCTTGCCGGCACGCGCATCGTGGGCGACCCGCAGGCCCCGGTGCGCAAAGTCGCCGTGGTCGTGCACATGTTTGGCTTCCTCGACAATCAGATGATCTCGTTCATCGAAGGCGAGGACATCGACTGCATCCTCACCATGGAGACCACCGACTACACGGTGCTGCAGTACCTGCGCGACTCCTGCCAGCAAGGCCGTTCCCGTGCGGCCATCACCATCGGGCACTTCAACATCGAGGAGCCGGGCATGGCCTACGCCGCCGGCAGGCTGCACGAGGTGCTGGGTGACGATCTGCCGATTACCTTCGTGGCGACGGGCGACCCATTCAGCTACGTTGGGACGTGATGGTCACGTGCCCCGAGCGATCTTGCCGCTCGGGACACGCGTTACTTCTGCAGCAGTTCAAGCGCCTGATCCAGCACTGCCGCTCCATCCATGCGCCCATATGAGCGCATATCTATAACGCCAACGGGAGTATCCCCCACCAGCTCTCCGACCTGGTCCCGCTTAAATGCCATCTGCGGTCCCAGCAGGATGACGTCGGCATCACCAACGGAGTCCGCCATCATGTTCTCTGACACCGACCGCACGGACACGTCGATCTGAAACCGTCGCGCGGCCTTCTCCATGTAAAGGGCAAGCAGGCTGGTCGATGCGCCACCTAAACAAACCAGCAGAATGTGCGTCACGCAAGGTCCTCTCCATTGGACTCGATGACCTTTTTATACCAGAAGAAGCTGTCCTTGCGCGAGCGTGCCAGCGTGCCGGTGCCGTCGTCATTCTTGTCCACATAGATGAACCCGTACCGTTTGCGCATCTCGCCGGTGGTCGCGCTCACCAGATCGATCGGACCCCACACGAGGCAACCGATGCAGTCCACGCCGTCATCGCGAACCGACGAGACAATGGCCTCCACGTGCGCCCGCACGTAGTCGATGCGGTAGCCATCGTGCACGGTCCCGTCGTCTTCCACCACATCCTGGGCGCCCATGCCGAACTCGGTGACCATTATCGGAAGCCCGTAACGACGATAGGTGTAGTTGAGCAAGTAACGAAGCCCTGTCGGGTCGATGGTCCAACCCCACTTGGTCTGCTCGAGATATGGGTTCTTGAGCCCACCGAAGTACGCGCCCTCGGCCTCCCCCGCGTCGGCCGCCGCGACCTCGGAGGCGTAGTAGTTCATGCCGATCCAGCCCAGACGGTCAGCCGCGAAGTAGGCACCGTCTGCCGGCTCATAGCCGCAATCGATCCCGTCCCGCTCGTACTCGCGCAGCTTGTAGGCCGGAAAGCGACCGTTGCACATGGCATCGACTTGGTAGAAGTCGCGGTCCATGAGCCTAAAGGCGGCAAGCGCATCCTCAGGCTTGGACGTGAGCGGGTAGATAGGCGTGATGCCAAAGACACACCCAACTTGGTTGGCAGGATCGATCTCGTGTAGGAGCTTGACTGCACGGATGCTCGCAAGCGTCATATGGTAGCCAAGCCGCGCGAGGTCGTTCTTGCGGTTTTCCAAGTCGGCATTGGTGAGGCCTGTGATCAGGTAGATAAAGATGTCTGTGGCCTTGCTCAAGGGATCGATGTGGTTCATCTCGTTGAAGGTGGCCCAGCGGCGCACGCGACCCTTCAGCGCCTCGGCGACCGTGCGGACAAACCGTAGGTAAAGATCGATGGTCTTGCGGCTAAGCCACGATCGGTACGCACGCACCACGTTGAGGGGCATCTCGAAGTGGTACAAGGTCACGATAGGCTCAATGCCATGGGCAATGAGTTCGTCCACGAGATCGACGTAGTGGTCAAGGCCCGCTCGGTTGGGCTCGGAGTCGTCACCGTTGGGGAAGATGCGTGCCCAATCGACGGAGATGCGAAGCGCCTTGAAGCCCATCTCGGCAAAGAGCGCCACGTCCTCTTTATAGCGGTGGTAGAAGTCGATGCCCGCGTGTGACGGATAGGTATACCCCTCCTCGAAGGTCTTCGAGACGTGGCGTGGGGTATCGACCGTGCCACTGGAAACGAGGTCCATCATGCCCACGC
The DNA here is from genome assembly GCA_040268355.1 of Atopobiaceae bacterium. GTDB lineage: Bacteria > Actinomycetota > Coriobacteriia > Coriobacteriales > Atopobiaceae > UBA1367. The sequence goes on from JAWRIT010000024.1 coordinate 23,157, forward strand.
CACGACCGTCCTCGTCCCATGCGCCCTCACACTGATGCGCCGCGATGCTTCCGCCCCAGAGGAAGTCCTTAGGGAAGTCGTTACGTCCCGTTGCCATCCTAGGCCTCCGTTCCCGTCGCTTCGTTCCCTGTGGCTTCGGCAGCACGCTCCTTTTCATACTCGCGCTGATCGGCAATACGGAAGAAGGGGTAGTAGCACACGAGGCTCATCACCACGACCAGCACGCCCCACACAAGCGTAGGGATGTGGCCGCCACCCAAGAAGAAGGTAACCACAACGGGTGGCAGCGTCCAGGGCACCATTCCCACCACAGGCTTGGCCAGCACACCAAGATCGGTCAGACCAAAGGTGGCGAAGGCAAGGACACCCGGCAGCAGCACAAACGGGAACAGGAACAGCGGGTTGAAGGCGATGGGAGTGCCAAAGATGATGGGCTCGTTGATATTGAAGATGCCAGGGAACAAAGACATGCGGCCAAGGCTCCTGTAGGACTTGCTCTTGGCAAACAGGCACATGAGGATGACGAGCCCAATCGTCGCGCCGGTGCCGCCAGCCCAGATCATGGTGTCGGTGGCATAGGAGACGGAGTATGGCAGCGCCTCGCCCGCGAGCACGGCGGCCTCATTGGCGGCGCCCATCTGCATGATGAAGGGCTGCACCACACCAATGACGACAGCGGAATTGATGCCACAGAAGAACACCAGGCCGCACAGCATGTGATAGAGAGCGTAACCAAAGGGCGTGTTGATGATGGCGGCAAGCGGCGCGAAGAGAAGCGACATCAGATCATTGATGCGGACGTTGAAGATGAGGGTCACCACACCAAAGAACACCAGGATAACGGCAGTAGGAATGAGGGCTGAGAAGGACTCGGCAACCGCAGGGGGCACACCGTCGGGCATCTTGATCACCAGGTTGCGCTTGGTGAAAAAGTCAATGATGGCAATCGACACGAAGCCTACGACCATGGCGGTAATCAGGCCACTGGAACCCAGGCCACCGAGGTCTATCGTGCCATCGAGCGAGACTTGCGTGAGCATGAACGCCGCAAGCGCGGTGAGCGTGGTCGAGAAGACGTCAATTCCATACGAGCGCGCCCCATAGTAGGCGATGCTGGCGGCAGCATAGACGCCCATCATACCGGTGGTGCAGTTGTAGAGCGCGTTGAAGAACGGAACCGCGGGGGCAAGTGCGTTGGCCACGGCATCCACGGGAAAGCTCGTGAGCAGAACGCTGATGCTGCCGATGATCAACAGGTCGATGATGACGACCATCGAGTCGCGGATGATGGTGAGAACCCTGTTGTCTCCTACCTTGTTGGCAAGGGGCATAAGCTTCTCTTCGAAAAACCTTGTGATGCCGTTCATATGGCTCTCTCCTTCTTTGTACGGATGTTGCTGGTTCTTGCGCTGGTAGCTCGATAGGCTCACGGGTCACCATGTGGATGGCCTCAGTGCTCATCAGATAGTCCGCCACATGGTTTGCGGCCATCGGGGAGCCTCGCCAAGGCCTACCCGCCCTCTCCCACCGTCTCCAATTCCCTGAGCAATGCCTCATGGCTGCGCTCGGCGAGCAGCCGCTCGATTGCCGTGTCCGACATCCAGATATGCGCCAGCGGCCGGTAAAACGCCTGCAGATCGTTTTGCGACTCGCGTGATGCCGAGAGCAGAAACACGGCGCTCACCTGATGCGATGCCCAAGTTATGGGGTGGTCGAGCAGGCCCACGCACACGAAGGTGTCAGTGCTGGCGGGATGGGTGGGGTGCGGAATGGCAACGTGGTTGCCGAACGCTGTGGGAGCAAGCTCCTCTCGCGCCAGCACCAGTTCCTCGAAGTCAGGATCGACGTCTTTGACACGGACGATCTGCTCGCACAGGAAATGCAGTACCTCCCGCTTGGTTGAAAAGTCAAGGTGCGGGAAGAAGAGTCGCTCGTCATGGGCGGCGCGCATGGCATGTGTGCTCGTGCCCCTGTCCTGCGTCAGAGCCTTACCCACCTCCTGGCGGTCCTCCTCGTCGAACAGGAAGTCCACGAGCAACTGCGGCACGTTGATCTCGTAAGGAATGGGCGTAGTGGTAAAGATGTAGTCGATGCCGGCAAGGTCGTGCGCAGGCACCTCCGAGAGGTTGCAGACCTCGACCTTACCCAGGTAATCCCCATAGTCGCGCTTGATCTTGTAAGCCAGAAGACGTGCGCTCGAAAGGCCGGAGGCGCATACCACCAGCACGTTCTTGTGTGGCATCCCTGACGCACGGTGCTCGAGCGACAGGGCGAATGAGAGCGCGATGTAGGCAATCTCGCTGTCCGAGAGCTCCTCGCCATAGGCCGCCACCAGCACGCCTGACGCCTCCACCGCCATGGAGTAGGCCAGTGGGTAGGTGCGCTGTATCTCCCCCACCATCGGGTTGTCGAGCGCGATGCGATAGCGCAGGCGCACCACCAACGGATGCACGTGGCGCGCAAGATTCATGCGGAGTTCGATATCGTCGCGCAAGTCGAAGCGATACATCTGCCACACCGCATCGATCATGCGGTCGACCAGCTCCCAGACCTCCTGCGTGATCACCAGGGCACCGTCCTCGCCTGGCAGGTCGGTGAAGGCACGCATGCCGGCGAGTTGGATCGCTATGTAGACCACCTCACTCGCGGGTAGGGTGACGCCTGTTTCCCTGGCGATCTCGCTGGCAACATGGCGCGCCACCTCATAGGGCCGCTCGTCGGCAAGGAACGGCCCCTCTTGTGGAGGGTCAAGAAACGTGCAGCCCGACTCGCTGCGCACGAGAGCAACGGCAATGTGCACTACGGTGCTGCGCTGCGCGAGCGCATTCACAGGGAACGCCTCTTCCTCCAGCACACGACTCACGCAGGCCGAGACCACATTGAGCATCAGGCGCTGCGCCGCTTCAGCAGCGTCGCCGCGATGCTCGATCTCACGCATCGTAGCGGCGGCGATGCAGCGTCGACGATCGTTCTCGGAACCCTCGACACGAATGCCATAGCGCGGACGACGCGCCAGCGTCAGTTCATACCGCTCGATGAAGGCCGAGACCTCCTTGAGGTCAGCCGAGATCGACGCTCGGCTCACATACAGGATGTTCGCGAGCACATCGAGCGTCACCCAGTCATCGCGGATGAGAAGATCGTCTATCAGATAGTTCACGCGCTCCTCGTGCCCCTGTGGCACGGCGACAAGCGATGGGGATGTGTTTGCAAGCAGATTGAAGAATGCCTGGTCGTCGATCACGTCAAGGTGGTAGCCGGACCGCTCCGACCCATGCTTCCATACGATGCGTGCGCTCTGCTGCAGCGACTCGTTGGCCATTTTGATGCGATTGCGCACGGTGCGGTCGCTTACGCCAAGGTGCGCGGCCAACCCATCTGAGCTCACACCGCCATGTTCCTGGATAAACTCGATCAACTCGCGACTTTTGTCGTTGATCATGGAGCACACCTCCCAACGGTACCTAGGAGGATAAGCGCTTTGGCAGAGGTACTCCATCCTCTCGTTTTCCGCGACGGCGGAAATCAGACTGAACGAGTTTGCCGTTATGCTGCGCCCAGCTTTGCGCGAGCAGTCCTTGCGGTGGCTGTGAGCGCAACCTCGACTGGCCACCGGCAGCCGGCGGCCGCATCGCGTCGCCTGACCGCCGGCAGTCCAGCCTACCGCTCGAGCCGCGCGGTGATGGTCTGCGCGATGAGCTCCTCGTCGTCCATGGTCATCATGGCGTCGCGAAACGCCTCGTCCATGAGCATCACGGCCACCTGGGACAGCAGCTTGATATGGGTGGTCCCCGCCTCCCCGTCCGGTACCAAAAGGGCGACCGAGACCGCGATGGGCTCATCGTCGAGCGACGCCCATTCGGAGATGGGGTGCGCATAGCGAACCACGCAGACGGCAGGCTCCTTGATGACGTCCGACTTGGCGTGAGGAATGGAGAAGCCCTCCATCATGCCGGTCGCGCCCTCCCGCTCGCGGGCCTCGAACGCCGCCTTGACCTCTGCCTCGTTGTCTGCGATGCCCAAGGCGACGGCCTGCCGAGACAGAAAGCTCAGCGCCTCATCGACGCTGGTGGCAGGGTTGTTCAAAAACACGTGCTCCGCTCTCACAAAGTCATCCATGGTGACTCCCTCTCCTAGACGAAACGGACGATCCCCGACGGACGCCCCGCGCACCCGCCGCGCAATTCGAGCGGTGGACGTGAACGATCCGCGTCCACCGCCCTCAGGAACGGTACGAGGTAGCTGCCTACCGCGGGACCTGATGGCGCCCGCAGCCCAAGCCCGGCGAAGCGACGAGCGCGCTCGCCGCCGCTACCGTGCCATCCTGAGGATGGCCTCGATATCTGCCACATCAAGCTGGGCAAAGTTCCCGGCATGCTCGCCGCCGCGAGCGTCCACGGCCCCCTGTGCCATGTCGTGGACCTGCTCGTCGGTGGGACACACGCCCAGATCCCCCAGGCTTGTGGGCATGTCGATGGAGCGGCACCACGCATCCCAGGCCTCGATGCCACGCAGGCCCGTGCCACGGGGGTCGGAGAACTCGTTGACCACCCCAAAGACCTTGACGCCAAACTGGGCGAAGCGCTCGGGACGCACGTCTATCACGTGGCGCGCCCAGCTCGACCAGATTGCCGTGAGGCCCGCCCCGTGCGCGACGTCAAAGAGTGCACCAATCTCGTGCTCGATGGCATGGCAGGCAAAGTCCCCGACGGTTCCGGTGCCAGTCAGCCCATTGTGCGAGAGCGACCCCGCCCACAGGAGGTTGGCCCGGGCGGCATAGTCATGCGGATCGGCGAGCGCCTGCGGCACGGCGGTCTTCACGGTCCTCAGCAGGCCCTCCGAGATCTCATCGGTGAGCATGGTGTCCGGCTCCGTCGTGAAGTAGCGCTCCATGGTGTGCATCATGATGTCGGCACCCGCCGAGGCGGTCTGGTACGCCGGCACCGAATACGTCAGCTCTGGGTTCATGATGGCAAAGAGCGGACGGGCGCACTCGTGGTTGTAGGAGCGCTTGAGCTGGCGCTCCCCCATCGTGTCGATGTTGATGACCGTGGAATTGGAGGTCTCGGAGCCCGTCCCGGCGAGCGTGGAGATGGCCCCGAGTCGGGCGATCTTGTCAGTAGCGACCTTGCCGAGGAAGAGGTCCTCGAGCTCGAACTCGTTGGCCAACCCGTAGGCGATCGCCTTCGACGAGTCGATCGCGGAGCCTCCGCCAATGGCGAGCACGAAATCGACGCCCTCCGCACGGGCCAGGTCGACACCCTGCTTTACCAGCGAGAGGCGCGGGTTCGGCACGACACCGCTCAGCTCGACATAACCGATGCCCGCCTCGTCGAGGCTCTCCTCGACACGCGCGAGCAGGCCGGTTGAGCGCACGTAGTCCCCGCCCCAGTGTATGAGGACCTTGGTCCCCCCGTACTCGCGCACGAGCCGACCGGTCTGCCGCTCTGTGTCCTTTCCAAAGACGACCTTCGTAGGAACCAGATACTCGAAGTTGATCATGACGTCACTCCTTCGTGAGGTAAAGAGAGATGGCCTGGCCACCGCCTATGCACATCGTGACCAGGGCGTCCTGCTTGTCGCTGCGGGCCAGCTCGTAGACGCACTTGAGCGTGAGCAGGGTACCTGTCGCCCCAATGGGGTGCCCGATCGAGATGCCTCCACCATAGATGTTCACCCGATCGTCAGCGATCCCCAGATCGCGTGCCACGGCAAACGCCTGCGAGGCGAAGGCCTCGTTGATCTCGACCATGGCAATCTCGGCAAGCTCGATGTCAAGCTCCTCGGCCAGCTTCTGGCTGGAGAAGTACGGCGTGTAGCCCATGAGGGACGGCTCGTACCCAGCGATGGCATAGTCCCTCAGGGTCGCCATCGGCGAGCAGCCAAGCTCGGCCGCCTTGGAACGCGACATGACCACCACGGCGGCCGCGGCGTCGTTGAGCGTGGAGGAGTTGCCTGCCGTGACGGTGCCCGACCCATCGAAGACGAAGCAGGGCTTGAGCCGCGCCAGGGTCTCGACCGTCGACCCTTCGCGCGGTCCCTCGTCGGTGTCGAACACGGTGACGGCACCCTTTCGTCCGGGCACCTCGACGGGCACGATCTCCTCCTTGAAGACCCCCGACGCCACGGCGGCGCAGGCGCGCTGCTGGCTGCGGGCGGCGAACGCGTCCTGCTCCTCGCGGCTCACGTCAAAGCGACGGGCCACGTTCTCGGCGGTGACGCCGTTGTGCGAGCCGTCAAGCGGCCAGGTCAAAATGTCGATGACGCCGTCCTCGAAGGTCTGGTGACCCATGCGGGCACCCCACCGGGCGCTGGGGACATAGTAGGGCAGCTGGGAGAGGTTCTCGGCTCCGCCCGCCACGACCACCTCGCTCTGGCCGCCCCTGATCTCCAGAACGGCCTCGATGATGGACTGGGCGCCGCTGCCGCACTGACGGTTGACCGAGTAGGCACCCGTCTGAGCGGGAAGTCCCGCCTTCAGGCTGATGGCACGGGCAAGGAAGCCGTTCTCACCCCAGCCCCCGACGTTTCCCATGATCACCTCGTCCACGGCGGCAGGCTCGATGCCCGCCCTCGCCACGGCCTCGCGCACCACGAGGGCGCCGAGGTCGATGGCGCTCACGTCCTTGAGCGAGCCACCATACTTGCCCACGGGCGTCCGTGCGCCCGCCACGATCACGATGTCATCGTCATGCGTCTCAAATGTCCTGTTCGCCATGTTCTTCCTTTCTGCAGATCGGTCGGCACGTGCGAGCGAGTCGCGGCGCGTACGGATCAGCCCTCGTAGGTGTAGAAGCCCTGTCCGGTCTTGCGGCCCAGCCGACCGGCGTCGACCATCTCTTTGAGCAGCGGGCAGGGACGGTACTTCTCGTCGTCAAACTGCTCGTGGAGGCCTTCCATGGTGGCGAGGACCACGTCGATGCCGGTGAAGTCCATGAGCTCGCAGGGTCCCATGGGATGGTTGCACCCGAGTTTCATGGCCGTGTCGACGTCCTTGGGCGTGCAGCCCTCCTGCACGAGAAACGCCCCCTCGTTCTGGTAGGGAACGATGATGCGGTTGACGATGAACCCCGGCTGGTTCGGCGCCACGACGGCGGTCTTGCCGATCGCGCTCGCGAAGGCGCTCGCAGCGGCGAAGGTCTCCTCAGACGTGGCGGAGCCGCGAATGAGCTCGACCAGCCTCATCACGGGAGCCGGATAGAAGAAGTGCATCCCCATGACGCGCTCCGGCCGTCCGGTCGCCGCCGCCATCACGTCGATGTCGATGCCCGAGGTGTTCGTCAGCAGGATCGCGTCATCGTCGGCGAGCTCGTCCATGCGCTTGAACGTCTCCTGCTTGAGGTCGATGCGCTCGGGAACGGCCTCGATCACGACCGACGCGCCCGCGATCTCCGCATGGTCGGTCGAATACGAGAGGCGACCCAGAAGGACGTCCGCCTCTTCCTGCGTCATCTTCCCCTTTGCGACCCTCCCGTCCACGAGGCGTCTGACGAGCTCCGCCGCACGCACGAGCGAGCTCTCGGCAACGTCGATCGTGACGGTGGAAAAGCCCGCCTGCGCACATGCGTGGGCGATGCCACCTCCCATGAGGCCACTCCCAATGACCGCCACCTTTCCACGTTCCATCACGTTGTTGTGTTCCATGGTTCCTCCCTAAAGAAATCTCCGCAGTCCGCAGGGTCCGTCCTGTCGAAACAGCTCCTTGTCCATGACGCGCAGGTCGGGCGAGACGATCGGGACAAAGTCCATCAGATCGAGCACCTGGGTCGTGAGGTCGATCCCCGGGGCGATCTCGATGAGCTCGATCCCCTCCGGCACGAGCCTGAACACCGCGCGCTCCGTCACCACGAGGACCTCCTGGTCGCTCGCGCGACTCGCAGGACCGTTGAATGAGACCTGACCCACGTGGGCGACCATCTTGCGGATGGTCCCCTCGCGCTCGATGACGAGACGGTCGTCCTCGAAGCGATACGCCGCGCCCTTCGCGGTGAAGGTGCCGAGAAAGACCACCTTCCGCGCGTTCTGCGTTATGTCGATGAAACCTCCCGCGCCGGCGCAACGCGGGCCCATCTTGGTCGAATTGACGTTGCCCTCGCCATCGAGCTCGCCGAGGCCCATGTAGGTGATGTCGACGCCCGCCCCGTCGTAATAGTCGAACTGCTCGGGGTGGCTGACCATGGCCAGCAGGTTCTGGCCAACCCCGAAGTCGACCCCGCCCAGCGGCACCCCGCCATAGATCCCGCTCTCGACGGTGATCATGACCTGGTCGGACATCCCCTCCTCCGCGCAGACGCGGCCCACCATGTCATTGGGAATCCCCGTTCCCAGGTTGACGATGTTCCCAGCGCGAAGCTCCTGGCAGCCACGGCGGGCGATGAACTTGCGCACGTTGAAGGGCGCCGGCTCGACGCGTGTCTCGGGAACGCGCAGCTTGCCCACGTAGGACGGATCAAAGTAGATCGAGCTCGTCATGCGGTGGTCCCGCACCGGGTCCGGGCAGACCACCACGTCGTCGATGAACACGCCGGGCACGGTCACGTCCTTGGGGTTCAGCGTCCCAGTCTGTGCGACCTCGCGCACCTGGGCGATGACCCTGCCCCCAAAGCGCTTCGTGGCAAGGACCGCGTTGAAGACCTCGAGCTTCATGGCCTCGTCGACGGTCGTGAGGTTGCCCATCTCGTCGCAGGTGGTGCCACGGATGAGGCACACGTCGATGGGAATGGCGTGGTAGAACAGGTACTCCTCGCCATGGAGCTCGATGATCTCACTGATGTCGGGCAGCAGGCGCGTCCGCTCGTTCATCTTGCCGCCCTCAAGCCGCGGGTCGACGAAGGTCCCGAGCCCCACCTTGCTCATCTTGCCGGGAAGCCCGCAGGCCATCGAGCGGTAGAGCTGCGCGATCTGCCCCTGCGGCAGGCAATAGGCCTCGACCTGGTCGTTGGCGATCATGTCCATCCAGCGGGGTTGCAGGCCCCAATGGCTGCCGATGATGCGACTGACCATCCCCTCGTGGGCCAGGTGCTGGATGCCGCGCTCCCGGTCGGACTGGCCGCACGAATGCAAGAGCGTCAGGTCGCAGGGATGTCCGGTCGCAAGAAAGCGGTCCTCCAGGGCCGTGAGGTTCGACTCCGACGACGAGACGAGCGTCATGCCGATGGTGGCGATCGTCGCCCCGTCGGGGATGCTTGCGGCAGCCTCCTCGGGGGTGACGAAGTGTGCGCTGAGCGGATGATCAGTCATTGGATCCTCCTAGGGGTATCGAGCCGATCGCGGCGCGCACCAGGTCGCGGACGGCACCGCGATCGGGCTTTTCGCCTCGCGTCGTGGGGATTCGGTCGACAAAGACGAGGTGGGCGGGAATCTCGAAGCGCGCGAGGCGACCGGCGAGCGCCGACTGGACGCCTCGCTCACTCAGCGCATGACCTGGCTCGGGAACGATCGCTGCGACGGGCACCTCCCCGTAGAGCTCGTGCGTGATGCCGGTGACGCAACTCGCGCGCACGCCGTCAAGCTCGCAGAGGACCTCCTCCAGCGCCGAGCACCAGACCTTCTCGCCGCCGCGGTTGATCATGTCCTTCTTTCTGTCAACCACCCAGAGGTAGCCACCGTCGTCCTCGTAGGCCAGGTCGCCCGTCTTGAGCCAGCCGTCCGCCGTAAGGCCGTCCGGCGCAGGCGCGCCCTCCGTGCCGTGGTAGTAGCCGACCGTGACACAGGCGCCGCGCAGCCACAGCTCCCCCACCTCGCCTATCGCGACGGCAGCGCCCGCGTCGTCGCAGAGACGCGCCTCGATGCCGGGCACTGGCACGCCCGTGGCTCCGGCGCGTTCCGACGTTGGGGTGTCGACGAGAAAGAGCAGGGCGGGACTCGCCGTCTCTGTCAGCCCGTACACCACGCGAAACTCCGCCTGGGGCAGCCATTCGTGGAACAGGCGCATGTGGCGGACCGGCTCATGACTCGAGCCGGAGAGCAGGATGCGCAAGCTCGGGAGGACGGGAGCCTCTGGTCGGAGCGGCAGCAGCTCGGCAAAGACGGTCGGGGTCGCGTGAAGGTAGGTGATGCCCTCGGCCAGGACCGTCTCGACCACACGACGCGCGTCGAAGCGACGATGGAGGTAGGACGTCGCCCCCACGAGCACGAACTGCATGAGCAGGGCGACGAGCCCCGTCACGTGGTAGATGGGAACCGGGATGAGGCAGCGGTCCGCCGGGGTCGTCCTGAGCAGGCGCGCGTAGGTCTCGGCGGCATGGCAGACGTTGTAGTTGGTGAGCAGCACGCCCTTTGCCGCATGGGTCGTCCCGCTCGTGAAGATCATGAGCGCGGTGTCCTCCGGACGGCCTTGTGCCTCACGAACACCAAGGGTCCCCAGCGGCTCCAGGTAAGAGAAGCCGTAGCCCTCCTTCGCGCCACGCGACCACACGATGTCGTCCGCAGCGACAGGAAAGGCCTCCGCCCACGTGGCAAACTGCTCGTCTGCGATCAGAAGCCGCAGGTCGGCGGTCTGCATGAGCGACACCAGTTCGGGCTTGCGATACTTCGTGGGAAGGGGCACGCACATGGCGCCGACCTTCGAGGCCGCGTACAGGGTGACCACGAACTCGAGGTCGGCATAGCAGAGAAGGCCCAGGCGCGACCCGCGCCCCACCCCGCGGACACACGTCAGATAGCTTGCGAACGCATCGACCAGCTCAAGCAGCTGCCCATAGGAGGTCGAGCGTCCCTTGTCATCGACGATCGCGACCACCTCGGGGCTGCGCGCCGCCGTGTCCCTGAGCGCATGGTAGGGGCTTGTCGCCAGGTCAGGATAGGTGCGCACCACGCGATCGCCAAAGCTGCGCTCGACCATGTCCCCCACTGCCGACCTGTCCCAGAACTCTCTGCCTGCCATGGCCTACTCCACAGCCTCCTGAGTCGTCTCCCCAAACTGATAGCGTCCCGACGAACCAAACAGCCGCATGTACCCTCGGAGCCAAGCAGTCGCGGCTCGCTCGGACTCAAGCGAGACGAACAGGTAGTCGGGACGGTCGTTCTCGCTCAGATAGTCACGGATGGCAGAGACGAAGGTCGCCGAGTAGTCGGTCCACAGGTTGACCTTGTTGATGCCACCCGCGACCGCCTTGCGGAAGTTCCTCTCGCCGGAGCCGGACCCGCCGTGCAACACGAGGGGATAGTCCGGACCAAGCGCGGCCTTGATCTCGGCAAGACGTGTGAAGTCAAGACGGGGCACGTAGTCTGCGGGGTAGTTGCCATGGGCCGTGCCAATGGCGACGGCCAGGGCGTCGCAGCCGGTACGCTCCACGAACTCGACGGCCATCTCGACGTTCGTGTAGAGGTCATCCGAGCGGCCGTCGCCAGAGGTGGCCTGGCCCACATGCCCCAGCTCCGCCTCCACCGACGCCCCATGCGCGTGCGCGAGCGCCACGATCTGCTGCACCCGCCTGACGTTCTCCTCGAAGGGCAGGCTCGACGCGTCGCACATGACGCTCGAGTAGCCGGCACGGATGGCGCGGCAGATGTCCTCGAACTCGAGCCCGTGGTCCAGGTTGAGGGCAACGGGGACGTCAAGGTCCTCGGCAAGGGCCCTGACCAGGGGCACGAAGCCCTCGGGCGTGGCATGCAGGTTCATCTGTCGCGGCGAGGTGTCCAAAATGACCGCGGACTTCTCGGCCTGCGCCGCGGCCAAAGCCGCCCGCAGCGTGTTCAGGTCGCAGACGTTGGGCGCCGGCACCGCGTAGTTGTTCTTGCTCGCATGCTGGAGTATGTCCTTCATAGAGACGTACATGAAACCTCCTCTGAGATGTGAACGTGCATCCACCTGCGAGGGAGCCGGAAGGGGACGTGCCCTCGCGAATGGGGCCAGTGCTTTCTCCGTCAGGTGCGCCGAGGCGCACCTGGTGCCGGGCCCAAGACCGATCGAGACCGTTCCCGGACCCGGCTCAGAAGGGACTAGGAGAGCAGCTGGTCGAGGACGCCGTTTCCGGCCATCTCAGATGACTCGTCGATCGGCTTGCGGAGCAGGTAGTACAGGACGCCAGTGACCAGCGCGCCCGCGAACCAGAAGAGCACGAACTGAAGCGGGTTGCTCATCATGGGAATGACGAAGGCGCCGCCGTGGACCGCCGGGGACTCCAGGGCGAAGTAGCCGCACAGGCCGCCGGAGATCGCGCCGCCGATCATGCAGGGAACGAGGCAGCGCCACGTGTCCTGGACAAGGAACGGAATGACGTACTCCTGGATGTAGCAGCTGGCCAGAACGATGCCAGAGAGGGTGGTCGAGCGCTCCTTCTCGGTGAACTTCCGCTTGCCGGTGAAGCGGTCGATGATCTGGGCGATGCAGACGCCGAGCGGGTTCTGCATGCCGCCGCACATCTTGCAGGCGGCGGGCGTCAGGATGCCCTCCGCGTTGAGGCCGTTGGCGACCAGGGCGACGGCCTTGGAGATCGGGCCACCTTGGTCGGTCGACATGCCGATTCCGATCGCTGCGCCAAAGACGAAGCCACCGACCCCCTGCAAGGACGTGAGGGCGCTGTTGACGACCTGCGTGAGCCACGACACGGGAACGCCCACGACGTACCACATGAGCAGGCAGGTGACGAGCGTCCCGACGACCGGGATGATCAGGATCGGGAACACCGACTGGATGTCGGAGGGGACCTTCTTCGAGAGGGACTTGAGGTAGTTGACGATGTATCCTGCCAGGATGCCGCCGATGACCGCCCCCAGGAAGCCCGCCTTGATCGTGTTGGCGATGACGCCCACGGCAAATCCCGGCGCAAGGCCCGGCTTGTCGGCCAGAGACCAGGCGACGTAGGCGCCGATGATGGGGACGCACACCTCAAAGATGGCCGAGCCGATGGCGTAGATGGTCATCGCGGGGGTGTAGTCGCTATAGGTCAGCTCGGCCATCTGGCTCGCGATGTCGTAGCCGCCCATCGCCTTGGCGATGCCCCACAGGACGCCGCCGCCCACGATGAATGGAATCATGTACGAGATGCCGGTGAGCACCGCATCCCAGATAATGCTGGCCTGGCTCTTCTGCTTGACATTCTTCCGTTTGATCTCCGCCATTAGCTAATCGCCTCCAATACCTCTTGGACGACACCCGCCGCCGTTTCCTTGGTCATGACTTCCTTCGTCTTGCAGCTGAGCGTGGGCAGCGGATCAAAGCGCTCAGGATCCTTGATCTTCACGTCTGCGGCGATGATGGCCGCATCCGCCCGCGCCACGTCCTCCTCAGTGATGACGTTCTCGGCCCCCGTCGCTCCCTGAGTCTCGATCTTGGCCTCGCAACCTGCGGCCTCGATCGCACGCTTGAGCGACTCGGCTGCCATGAAGGTGTGGGCAATGCCGATCTGGCATGCAGTAACACCAACGATGTAGAGCTTCTTTGTTGCCACCTGACTTCCTCTCCTCTCTTTGCAAGAGCTGTCGTTCAGTTATTTGCACTCCTTCCCATTTCTCGTTCCTTGATAGTTGATCAATCTGAATGGATCTGGGTTCTGCAGCACATCATATTTACTCCACATTCTTTTGCACGACACTTTGGCATATTTGGCATAACTTCACGGTTTGTCCACTATCTGTTCGACTATATGTTCCGGTTTAGGTAGTATATGGAGAGGTCTTCATATTTTGTCCATACTTTTTGGTGAAGTCCTGGTGAACGCTATACTGCTCTCGTACGAATCAGGGAGAGGAGTGACGATGCCGCAGGAAAGTACAAAGAATTGCCTTGAAGTGAGACGGGACCTCGTACGTCCCGCCGCCCTCGCGTTCATGGGGACATGCCTCCTCATCGCTGCGATCGCCGCGGCTTTCGCTCCCCTCCCCTCGGTGGAGAACGAGCTCATGACCCGCATCTTCATGGGCTACCTTGGCCTGCCGGTGTCGTGCGGCATCATCGCCTTCAACGTGTGGAGCCTCGCCCACCGCAGGAACGCCCTCGTCATCGACGGGCGTGGCATCACGGACAACACCACCGCGCTATCGTCGGGCCACACGCCGTGGGAGCAGATCTCGGAGGTCTACGTGCTCAGGCTCAAAGACGGTGACTTCCTCTGCGCGGTTCCTGCCGACTACGACGCGTGGCTCGCCACGCGCACCAAGGGCCAGAGGATGCTTGCGCAGGCGAACCACGACAGTGGCTTCGCGCCGATCCGCATTCAGTTCGCCAAGGTCGCAGGCGGCGTGACCGCACCAGACGCGCTCGCCGTCGTCAAGCGCATCCGGCCGGGTGTGGTCACGCGCACCCGCAAGCCTCGCTACTGAGGCCTCGCTGCTGGGTGCGTGAGCCACGCCGATCGAGAACGGCCTGTGATATCGTTTTTTGGACTGACGTACGTAGATCGTGGAGGTGCACGCATGAACGTGCTCTGCTTTGGGGAGTCCCTCATCCGCCTCGCCACAACCGCGCATGAGCGGCTTGAGGACGCGTCAGAGCTCGAGGTGTCCTATGCGGGCGCGGAGAGCGTCGTGGCCGTGGCGCTCGCCCGGCAGGGAGAGACCGTCTCCTACGCCAGCAAGGTCTCGGACAACCAGCTGGGCAGCAACGCCCTGGTGACGCTCGCGCGCAACGGCGTCAGCACCTCGCAGGTGCTGCGCTCGTCGGCGCGCATGGGCCTATACTACGTCGAACGGGGGAAGTCCATCCGCCCCTCGATCGTGACCTACGACCGCTCGGGCACCGCCATGGCGATGGCGTCGCGCGAGGACTTCGACTGGGACCGGATGCTGAACGGCGTCGAGGTGTTCTTCTTCTCCGGTATCGTACCGGCCATATCCAGCGAGCTCGTCGCGGCATGCCATGACGCGCTGCGCGAGTGCAAGGGCCGGGGCATCCACACGGTCTGCGACCTCAACTACCGCCATACCATGTGGTCACCAGATGAGGCGCTGGCGGCCTGGGAGCAGCTGCTCCCCATGGTCGACGTGCTTACGGCCTCGGAAGACGACATCATCGCCCTCACCGACGCCCAGGTGTCCCGTCCCGACCTGTTCGACTATTGCCAGATGTGGTGCGACAAGGTCCGCGAACGGTACAACATGAGCTCCGTCGCCTTCATAACGCGCCTCACCAATCGTCACGACATCGCGCGCTTTCGGGGCACGCTGCTCAAGGACGGGGAAACCTATGTCTCGAAGGAGCAGGTCGTTTCGGTCAGCGATCTCTCGTCGTGCGGGAGCATCTTCACAGCGGGCATCATTCACGGCACCATCAGCAGGTGGGAGCCGCAGTTCATCATCGACTACGCCACGATCGCGAGCGCCTACAAGGCCACGGAGCGGGGAGAGTACTCCTACGCCTCTGAGACGGAGATCGCACGGTTGCTCGCAAATGTCGTAACGCCCGCGATTCTGCAGTAGCGTGCGGGCGGGATGTGGGAAGGTGCGGGCTAGGCGGAAGGTGCGTGCGAAACGGTGAGAACGGTGCTCCTCCATGGCCTCGGGCAGACGGCGGCGGACTGGGATGGCGTGGTTCGACAGTTTCCGTCTTCTGATGCTGAGATCGAGTGTCCGGAGCTCTTCGGTGCGGGTGAGGACGACGTGTCCTACCCGCAGCTTCTTGCCAAGCTGGAGCGGCGATATGCCGATGCGTCAGAGCCGCTTCGTGTGTGCGGCCTCTCACTCGGTGCGCTGCTTGCGCTTGACTTTACGCTGCGGCATGGAAGCGCGGTTCATTCTTTGGTTCTGATTGGGGCGCAGTACAAAGTCCCTCGATTGTTGATCGACCTTCAGAACATCCTGTTCCGCTGCATGCCGGAGAAGTCCTTTGCGGGCATGGGATTATCAAAAGAGAACGTGATTGGTTTGGCACACTCCATGCGATCCTTGGACTTTACCGCGCAGCTGGGACGGATCACCTGTCCAGTGACCGTCGTATGCGGAGAGAAGGACCATGCCAATCTAGGGGCGTCAAAAAGGCTGGCGGAGCTGCTGCCACAAGCAAAGCTGCGCATCATCCCCGGAGCAGGACACGAGGTCAACAAAAGCGCACCTCAGGAGCTTGCCGCTGTTTTGGGTGAGTGACTTGCAGGAGCATTATGTGTCCTTTGCCGCTATGCGGCCTCCTTGAACTTCCAGGTAGACCGAGACCTGCAAGCGGGGTGGACGAAAAGGTGGAGGATGTAATGGCTTTATGGCAGGCGCGACGCTGAGCACAAAGACACCCCGGAAGCACAGTGGACCCCTGTCTAAGGGTTTTCGCGTATCCACCCATAGAACCATTGGGCTGATCCCAGAGTAGTAGTGCCCCCATGCGTTGTGAGCACTATCTTTCCTTACCTGTCTCCCCTACGACGCCCTCTTGCCCCCTCGTCCGCGGCACCACTCGTCGTACCGCTGCACGTTTGGCTGCTTGGCCTTCAAGACCTTACGGACCCGGCGCTTCTCTTGTTCGTAGGCATTCAAGCGTCCCGTGAAGAAGAGGAAGCTCATCAAAAAGAGAAAGGCTGTCGAGATGAATATGGGGGCGGCCTGCATCGTTGCCACGGTGGACACGCTGAAGATGATGGCGCCCACCATAAGGAACTCGCCAGGCGCAGAGGCCTTCTTCCGTTCCTCGGCAGAGATCTCGCAGCTAAGGTCATTGAGGTACAGCTGGTCAAACAGCTGGTCCGCATCGACCCCCTGCTCCTTTGCGTATCGTTTGATGAGCGCCCGACCGGCGCTGTCAGCCCGCTCGTAGGTCCGCGTCTTCTTGTAATCCCGCTCGCTCGTTGCCGGCATGCTCATGCGCGCTCCCCTTCACGCCCCTCGACGATGGCAACAAGACGCTCGATGGCCTCCGCCTCGTCGGGGCCCTCCGACTCGAGCTCGATGACGTCGCCCTCCCACACCTCTGCCGACAGCACGTCGAAGGGTCGCTTCGCATCGACAAAGTCAATGCCGCGCGAGACGTTCCGCAGAAAGATGTCGGACTTAAACGATCGTGCCGCCGCGACAAACCTGCTGGCCGGGCGAGCATGTAGCCCACCGGCGACGAGGACTCTGCACCTGCGCGTTCGCATCTCGCCTCCTTCCAGGCAGCACCACGGCGCTGCCCACGAACGTCCCTACGCGCCTGCCGCCCAACACCAGCCCGCCTATGCGGGGAGCTGGCCGCCGCCCGCTCCCCGCCTGAGCGCATCCGATCGTCCTACGGCCGCGCCCTGCAGCCGCTCCTAATCAAGCTCGCGCCCGTTCGAGCTCGTCACGCGCTGATACCAGAAGTAGGAGTCCTTGAGCAGGCGCTTGCCCGTCCCCTTCCCATCGTTGTCATAGTCAACGTAAATGAAGCCGTAGCGCTTCTCGATCTCCGATGAGGAGCAGCTGATGATGTCGATCGGCCCCCACGGGTAATATCCGCGCACGTCGACACCATCTTCGACCGCGTCAATCATGGCTTTGATGTGGTCGCGCAGGTACTCGATGCGGTAGGGGTCATGGATGGAGCCGTCCTCCTCGACCGTGTCATAGGACCCAAGGCCATTCTCGAGGATATAGAGCGGCAGCTGATAGCGGTCCCAATACTCGTTTAGCGCGATGCGCAGGCCAAGGGGGTCGACCGCCCACCCCCACGCGCTCTCTTTGAGCTTGGGGTTGGGTGCCTGTCCCAGCTCGGAGCCAAGGTAGATCTCCTTGCCCGACAGGCGCGTGTAGTAGTAGCTCAGCGAGACGAAGTCGACGGTTCCTTCGCGCAGGGCCTCCTCGTCGCCAGGGTAGAACGTGATGCTCACGTCGTGGTCATCGAACCACCGCAGGGCGTAGCCCGGATACGCGCCGCGAACCATGACATCACCGCAGAAGTATTCCATCTGGTTGTGACGCATGTTCCAAAACACGTCCTCGGGGTCGTACGAGCAGGGGTAGGTGAGGTTCGAGCAGAACATCATGCCAATCTGGTTGCTGGGGTACGTCTTGTGGGAGTACGCGGTGGCCAGCGCACAAGCAACGAGCTCGTTGTGGACGGCCTGGTACTTTGCCTCCAGAAGGTTTTCCACGCGGTCGGAGGCAATGCCAAGCGCGTTGAAGCTCTCATGGACGATGAGGTTGATCTGGTTGACGATGACCCACTTGCTCACGCGGTCGCTGTAGCGGTCGAAGACCACCTTGCAGTAGCGCACAAAGAAGTCCACGACCTCTCGGCTGTACCAGCCATCGTATTTGAGCGCGAGGTTGAGCGGCATCTCGTAATGGCTGATCGTGATCAGCGGTTCGAGGCCATTTTCGATCATGCAATCGATGAGCCGGTCGTAGTAGGCCAAGCCCTCCTCGTTCGGCTCGTCGTCATCGCCGTTGGGAAAGATGCGCGCCCAGTTGATCGAGGTACGCAAGCTGGTCATGCCCGTGCCCGCAAGCAGCTTTAAGTCCTCGGGATAGGTGTGATAGAAGTCGATGCCCCGGCGCTTGGGATATCGCAGGTCATCTTCGTCCATGGCCCGCTGGATGTATGCGGTGTCGATCTCCATGTTGTAGCGCTCGGAGGGCGGGATGTCGCGTTGGTCGCGGTTGATGTCGGCCAGGCACCATCCCTTGCCGCCTTCCTTCCAGGCACCTTCCATCTGATTGGCGGCCAGCGCTCCACCCCAGATGAAGTCATCGGGAAGGCCGTGCCATTTGCTCATGCTCATGTCAGTTTCCTTTCGTCCGCTTGGAACGGAGACCGGAGCCTGCGTGTTCCGCCCCGAACGCTACAGTCACGTCCCATGCTAGGACAGCCTGTCCTCTATCGAGGCAATGCGTGCGTCGCAAGCACGGGCCAGCTTGAGGATGCTCATGGTGAGATTGAGCTCGACCTGAATGGTCATCAGGGTGTCCTGCGCGTGAGCAAACAGCACGTAGTACCCGAGCCGCTCCTCGCCACCTCGTATGTCCCCCTGAATCATGGCCGTTTGGATGTTGTGGGCAACGACCTGGGTCTTCTCTGCCTCCTTGAGGAGCTCCTCCGCCTCGTCGAACTTGCCCTCACAGATGGCGTCGAATGCCTTGGTGGCACATGTTCGCGCGTCTCCGGAGCTCAGGATGATCTGCATCGCCTGCTCGACGACGTACCCGTTCTTCTCCTCTTCGCTCATGCCGCCCATGGGATTCTCGTCGTCCATGGCAGTCCTTTCGTTTCGTAGGGATAGGACCTGCCGGCCTGCCACCACAACCGCGATGGCAGACCGGCAGACGCGTTAGGCCGCCGCGCCCTCAAGCCCCGCGGACTCCTCCTCGACCTTCTTGGCCTCGTACGCCTTGAAGAACGGGAACCAGATCATGCCGGAAAGCAGGAAAGTGAGAATGGCAAAGATGACACCGGTGATGGAGCCTTGCGTGGAGATGAAGGTCGAGATGGGGTACGGGCAGTACCACAGCTCGAACTGGATGTGCGGGATTGGCGCGAAGGGGATAACCTTGGTGAAGAGCCACGTGAGGAGCGGAAGAATGAGGCCTTGCAGCCACATGGGCAGCATGAGCATCGGATTCCAAGCGATGGCCCCAAAGACGACCGGCTCGTTGATGTTGAAGATGCCGGGCACGAGGCAGGCGCGGCCAAGGGCCTTGAGCTCGCGCGACTTGGAGAAGCACATGAGCAGCACCAGCGAGAGCGTGGCACCAACGCCGCCGATCCAGAGGTAGCACGTGTAGACGAAGGTCTCGGTGAACACGTGCAGGTTGGCAATGGTGGCGGTGCCGGCGGCAACAAGCGCGAGGTTCTCTGCGATGAACGCGAGCTTCACCGGCTGGGTGACGGGAGTGAGGACCCAGGTTGAGATGCCCATGGAGTAGATCACACAGTAGAGGAACAGGATGATGGTCAGCCCGTACCAAGTGTCGGCAAAGTTCTGCAGCGGCATGAACAGGGCGACAACAAGGTTGTAGATGTCAAGCCCCGCAACCTGCACGCTCAGCCATCCCAGGCTGACGACGATGATGATCGGCAGCAGGGCGTCAAACCACTGGCGAACGAAATCGGGAATGGCGCTGTCCTCCTTGAAGAAGGAGAACTTGCTGAAGGCCCCAAAGATGAGTCCAGAGATGATGCCGGCAAAGATGGCCGCAAACATGCCGCCCGCCCCATAGGCTGTGTGACCTTGACCAAAGGCGCCCGCGACGCCATCGGCAACGACCTCGGGCTCGACCATGATCATGAAGAGGATCAGGCCAGAGATGCCGGCGAGAATGCGCTGCTTGCGATAGCGCTTCTTCTCGCAGTAGTTGAAGGGAATGAGAAAGGCCACCATGAGCGAGATCTTGCCCATGGTCCAGCCGAACGGTGTCCAGAAGCTCGGAAGGCTCGGTATGAAGTCGTTGAGGATGGCGCCTACGCAGAACAGCGACCCCGCGAGAATGAAGGGCAATATCTGCAGCAGCGAGTCCTTGATGACAACGATCCAGGTCATGCTCGTGAGCTTCTGCAGTCTCGGCGCAAACGAGTTCTCAAGCCAGTTGATTAGTGTGTCCACGAAATACCTCCCTGGTTGCTGGCAAAACCCTCGCGAACGTTGACGTCGGAGTCAGGTGGCGTCACTGCTCGCCAAAGAGCTCGAGGATGTGGTCGAGAGCCATGTCGCCGTTGAGACGGGCGTAATAGGCAGGCTTCATGACGGCGACCTTGATGGGATAGCCTTCACAGACCTCATTCATCTCGTCCTCGATGCTGGCCAGGTGCGGACCGATCAGCAGGCAGTCGATCTCTTCGACGTAATCCTGAACGGTGGCCTCGCTACGAGCGTTGACGGACATCTCGAGACCGCGCTTCTTGGCGGCCTTTCGAATGTTGGCGGCCAGAAAGCCCGACGACGCCCCCGAACCACAGACGAGTAGGACATTGTGTTTTGCCATTGCGGCTCCTTTCGCGTATAAGAAGCTCGACTGTGAGGAGCATCGGCAGCGACCCCACAGCCCCCACAGTCATGATGGCAAGTGCCCATGGCCACACGCGAGCTGACATTTTTCCGTATGTTGGAAAACGCAACTTTCCGCTCTACTGGAAAGAACGCAGTTATCAATGCCTGTATTGCCTGTGGTAGCTTCAATAGTTGCAACGCTTTTGTGATATGGGGGCTTGGGATGAAGCAAGAACGCATCGAGAAGCTCCTTGCGGTGCTTCGCGATGCCTCTGGGACATGGGTCACCTCGGCCGCCCTCTCGAAGCGCATTGGAACCACCGATCGCACCGTGCGCAACTACATCACCGAGATCAACGCCCGCGGCAGCGCACGGATCGAGTCGTCCCGCCTCGGATACCGGATCGTCGGAAGAAGTGACGCTACAGCCACTGCTGCCCCCACGAAGCTCGGCAAATCAATCGGGATTCACGACCGCATGTACTTCGTGCTTTCGCGCATCATCAACGCCAGAGGCCCCGTATCGGTCTTCGACCTTGCAGACGAGCTGGCCGTGAGCGAGAGCACGCTCGCAAGCAGCACCTTCCCGCCACTGCGCAGGCTTCTCGAGCGCTTCAACCTCACGCTCAGCTCACACGACTTCATGGTTGCCATCGACGGCACCGAGGAGAACCTCCGTCGGCTGATAGGGTACGCCGCAACCCATGGAAGCGGCGCCTACTTCACCTCCACGCAGGCGCTCAAGCAGATGTTTCCCGGCTACGACATCGATCACATGCTCGAACGATTTGTGGACATCTGCCAGGATTCCGGCCTGTTCCTCAACAACTACGCCCTCTACAACCTGCTCGTGCACCTGGTCATCATTCTCGTGCGCCTGCAGGCAGGTTATTCGCTGGAAAGTGGCAGCGCGCCCCGGGCGCCGGAACTCCTGCTCGATAGCCACCACCGTGAGGCCATTGCGAGATGCGCCGACCGTATCCAGACCTATTGCCTTGAGGCCTTTCACGTCCAGCCAAACCATAACGACTATCTGCAGGTAATTGCGCTGATAGCCCTGTCATCGGACTACCGCGTGCAAGACGGGCTTGCTCGAGAACGCCTCGTAGAGTTGTTTGGCCAGGAGTTTCTCGACACGATCGTGAATTCCCTTGAGGCGTTGTGCACGCGCTATCGGTTACCAGAGTTTGACGAGGAGTTCATTCTGCAGTTTGCGCTGCACCTTCATAACGCCTGTCAGCGAATTGCCTACAACGTTTCCTGTCCCAATCCCATCGCCGCGCAGCTCAAGCAGGACTATGCGCCGGTCTATGACATGTCGGTCTTTGTTATGCACCAGGTGTCACAGGCGGTTGGCGTCGTCTTCAGCGAGGACGAGATCGGCTTCATCGCCTATCACCTCGGTTCCTACCTGGAGTCTCATAAGCCTGGGAACCAGCGAACGACCTGCGTCCTCGTCATTGAGTCCTATCACGACTATGCGAACTCGTTTGTTTCCCGCCTTACCGAAGCGCTGCGAAAAGAGGTCGAGGTTCTGTCCACGCTTGGCGTGGACGAGTACCTGAAACTGCTTCCCACTTGCGACATGGTGGTCACCACCATCGGGTTCCCACACCATCATCGGCACACGGTCCTTGTGAGTCCCATTCTCTCAAACCGCAACATACGCAAAATCCGAAGCGAAGTCGAGGCGATCAGGCGCGAGAGGAGGCAGGCAGCCGCACTGAGCTATCTGCAGACGTACCTCACGCCGGAGCTGTATCTGCGCAATGTTCATGTGAGTGGGGCAGCCGAATGCATCAAGTTGCTGGGCCTGCACTGCCGCGATCTGGGCTACGTGACCGAGGACTTTGTGGAGGATGTCCTGCTGCGTGAGCGAGTGTCTAACACCGCCTTTACCGACATCCTCGCCGTACCGCACGCCATCAGCAAGTTCGCGCTTCGATCATTTGTCTGCGTGTTGCACAACGACGAGCCCATCCCGTGGGGCGACCGATCGGTGAACTTCGTGCTCATGATTGGCCTCAGTCCTCAGGATACTCATTTCTTCCAGGACATACTCGACCTAATCATTGAGCTGTTCCTGTCCCCAAAACGTAGCATGCAGGCACTCGCAAGCGACTCATATGAGCAGTTCATGTCGATGCTGACCACAGGAGGCGGAAGGTAGGCCCACGCTTCTCCGCGCCATCTCGTGCCCGCTAGAGCCGTCGCGCGCTGATGTCTGGGGGATCAGCGCAACATCACGAGTCTCAAGATCTACGCCACGGCATAGGAGGCGATTTTCGGCCTTCTAGGCGACTCCAATGACAAATTGTGCGTCGCACGAGCATTTTGGCCCTTGTGCCGCCTCTGAGGCGTTTGCCTAGTTAAAAGGATCATCTTTTGTGGTCCGTCGCACATGGTCTGGT
>JAWRIT010000025.1:0-23945 GCA_040268355.1 Atopobiaceae bacterium
CCCCCGGGGCTCGTCTCGTCCAATCCCCAGGTTAGGGACGCTCCGTTCGTCCCTTGGGATACATCAGTCCAATCACGACGTAAAGCACGGCGCAGCCGATGCTGTAGAGGCAGAACACCTGTATAAAGCTCACGCCGAAGATCGTCGACTCGCCTTCCCCTGTAGCCAAGGTGAGACCGTAGAGTGCCAATGCGATCTGAACATAGGTGGATGCGAGGCAGAGGAACCACAGAACGGGATGTTCCTCCCTCGACACGGGACTGTTCCGCTCGACGAAGCGCCTGTGGGCGTCGAGAAGATGAGCGCGAACACTATACTGCGGATCGATCTCCTTCATCGGACGACCTCCTTTGCGTGTGACAGATGGCGTCAGGCGCCTCACCACTTCGGCGCGTATTCCCCGAAATAGTACCTTGTATCTCACACTATACGGTATCGTGCATATACGGCCAACAGATACCAGGAAGTGTCAAAAAAAGGAACTCAAGCGAGGAGATCCGCTCCCAGAGGCGGTGGGACGACTCCCCTCCCCGCCCGCGCCCCAGCTCCGATCGGCACAAAAATAGACCCCTTGTTACCAAGTGGGTCTTCTTTGGTGTCGAGAGGGTGGCTGAGGCGGAACTGTCGGATCGACAGCAGCCCGTGGGCTTTACGCCGCCTTCAGCTGCTTAACGAGAAGGATGTCGTTACCGTGCTTCTCTGCGTGGGATGCGAACCAGGCCTCGACCTTGCGTGCGAGCTCGCGGACGGTATCGGCCTCGAAGGTCTGCTCGTGACCGAAGAACGCGGCCTTGTACTCGCCGCTCACGTACCAACCGTTGTAGCACGAATCGAACACCTTGCGCTCCAGCGCGTTCATGTCCTTGATCTGCTTCATCATCTTCCTTTCATTGCAGGTCTAAGAACGACTTGTGGTACTTTACCCACTCCCAGAGGGGGCGTCCATATCCCCAGACGGGGACCACAACCCGTCCACAACATGTGAACGGTCCCACGGTTCTTGACAGGATCATTCCCAGAGAATGCCTGTTTATTGGGTTGCGCACCTATCAATAGTGTCAGGGAGCGACGGGGGTGCAGCGGGCGGCCCAGGCACGGCGCCGCGCTCGGGCGGGGAGCGGCGCGTCGGGCGCCCAAAAGGCGCCGTCTGGCCTACCCGCCGATGTCGTTCCAGTGCAGCAGCTTGAACCCAGCGCCCCGTATGGCCGCCTCGGCCTGCGCGCGCAGCTCGTGCGCGATCTTGAGCACGTCGATGGCCACGGCGCCGTCGTTCAGGAAGCAGTAACCGTACTCGATGTTCACGTCGGCCTCGTCGAGCGCCTCATGCAGCTCGGCGAGCGCACCGGGACGATCGGGCAGCTCCACCGCGAGGACCTTGGTCTTGGTCGCGCGGAAGCCTGCCTCCTCCAGCACGTCCACCGCCCGGAACACGTCGTTGCAGATGATGCGCACGATGCCATAGTCGGAGGTCTCGGCGATGGTCAGGGCGCTCATGTTGATGTTGGCGTCCGCCAGCGTGCGGCACAGCGCCGCAAGCCGACCCTTGGAGTTCTCGAGGAACACCGTCAGCTGCATGATCATTACCGGTCGTCTCCCCTCAGATCGATGACGCGCTTCGCCTTGCCGTTGCTGCGCGGGATGCTCTTGGGTTCCACCAGTCTAACCCGAATGCCCACCGACAGCGCCGTCTTGAGCTGCGACTGGATGTCATGCTGCAGCTGTTCGATGACCTTGATCTGGTCGAAGTCGAAGTCCGGGTTGACCTCCACCTTGAGCGTGACCACGTCGAGGTGGTTCTTGCGGGTGAGCTCGATCTGATACCAGCTCGCCACCTGCGGGAAGGTCTTCATGACGTCCTCGACCTGCGACGGGAAGACGTTGACGCCGCGGATGATGAGCATGTCGTCGGTGCGGCCCTGCAGGCGGTCGATGCGGCGGTGCGTGCGGCCGCAGGCGCACTGCCCGGGGATGATGCGCGTGATGTCGCGCGTGCGATAGCGCACGACCGGCGTGGCCTCGCGGTCGACGGTCGTGAGCACCAGTTCGCCCCATTCGCCATCGGGCAGGACCTCGCCCGTGTCGGGGTCGATGATCTCGGCAAAGAAGTGATCCTCGGCCAGATGCAGGCCCTGCTGCTCCATGCACTCGATGGCCACGCCCGGTCCCATCGTCTCGGTGAGGCCGTAGACGTCGAGCACCTTGTAGTCGAGTTTTTCCTCCAGCTCGGCCCGGAAGTTGTCGGAGAAGGCCTCGGCACCGTGGATGCCCGCACGCAGCTGGAAGTCGCGCCTGGGGTCGAGCCCCATGGAGATGGCCGTGTCGGCGATGTGCATGGCGTAGCTGGGGGTGCAGAGCAGGATGGTCGACCCCAGCTCCCGCAGCACGCGAATCTGCCGCTCGGTGTTGCCGGCGCTCATGGGGATGGTCATGCATCCCGCCCGCTCGCAGCCGTAGTGGGCGCCCAGGCCACCGGTGAACAGGCCGTAGCCGTAGCAGATGTGGGCGATGTCATGGGAGCCACCGTTGGCGTACCAGATGCCGCGGGCAAAGCAGTCGCTCCAGATGTCCAGGTCGTGGTCGGTGTAGCCGCCCACGGTGGCCACGCCGGTCGTGCCGGAGGACATGTGGATCTCGCGGACCTCGTCGGTGGGCACGGCAAAGAGCCCATAGGGGTAGTTGTCGCGCAGGTCCTGCTTGGTCGTGAAGGGGGCACGCCTGACGTCGTCGAGGGTCTCGACCGCGTAGGGGTCAAAACCGGCCTCGTCAAAGAGATCGTGATAGAACGGCACGTTCTCGTAGCACATGATCACGGTCTTCTTGATGCCCTCGAGCTGGATGGCCTCCAGGTCCTCGTGTGGCATCGTCAGGATGTCCTGCGGTGTCTTCATCGAAACTGCCTTTCCTTGCCTGACGGGACGTATCGCGTCCCCTTGCACGAACGTGCGCCCACCATTGTAGGGACGTATTGTTTCCTGCAGTTCACAGGCTTTCGCGCGAGGGTCGGAAGACGACGGACGCCAAAAGACGTGACGGAAGACGCTGGCACGCCGTCCGCATGCGCCCGTCGGCGGGACCTCAGATACGCTAAGGTGGAGAAAACGTCGCAAGGAGGCACAGATGAGGTGGTTCTGGCAGCGCGAGCCCGAGCAGGAGCCAACCATCCCCGCAGGAGCGATCCGGCGCAAGCTTCGCTACACCGGGCGTGTCCAGGCCGTGGGCTTCCGCTTCACCGCACAGGGATGGGCGCAGGCGCGCGGCCTCACCGGCTGGGTCGCCAACCTCGCCGACGGTGACGTCATGCTCGAGGTCCAGGGCACGCCCGAGCAGGTGCAGGGCTTCATGGACGACGTGGCCGCCGAGACGGCGCGCAAGGGCGCCTTCATTCGTGCGCAACTCGTGAGCTGCGAGGAACTGGAGCCTGAGCCCGAGGGCCGCTTCACCATCCAGAATCGGGGCTTCTGATCGGACGGGGATCGGCTGGCGCCGACGTCCGGCACCTCCCTCGCGGGCACGGCGACCCACGGCGGCACGTGACGACTTCGCTAAGAATCGGCGTGACGCACGGGCCTGTAACGTCTCCGCAACCTCGCTTACCTACGCTGTCTCGGACCCTGTAGAGGGACACGCTCCGTCTGGCCCGCCCGAGGGCGGTGTCGGACGTCAACGAAGGAGAGACAGATGACCATCATCACACGTCGAGACGCACTCACCCTGCTGGGCGGCTCGCTCCCCGCGCTCGGCCTTGCCGCCTGCGGCCCATCGAACGAATCGGACGGCGCGGCTGCCGACGGCGGCGGCGAGAAGACCTACAAGATCGGCGTGCTGCAGCTTGTCGAGCACGGCGCGCTCGACGCCGCGAACGAGGGCTTCGTCGAGGCGCTTGAGGAGTCCGGCATCGCCTACGAGATCGACCAGCAGAACGCGCAGGGCGACCAGTCCGCCTGTCAGACCATCGCCGCCAAGCTCGTCGGCGACGGTGACGACCTGATCCTGGCCATCGCCACGCCGGCCGTCGAGGCCTGCGCAGGTGCGACCGAGGAGATCCCCATCGTGGGCACCGCCGTCACCGACTTCGCCGCCTCGGGTCTTGTCGCGGACAACGACGCTCCCGGTGGCAACATCACCGGCGCGTCTGACCTCACGCCCGTCGCCGACCAGATCAAGATGCTCCACACCATCCTGCCCGACGTCAAGGAGGTCGGCGTGCTGTGGTGCACCGCCGAGTCCAACTCCGACCTACAGGCGGAGATGGCCATCGAGGCGTGCCAGCAGTACGGCATCAACGCCACCAACTACACCGTCTCCAGCTCCAACGAGATCCAGTCCGTGGTCGAGAGCATGGCCGGCAAGGTCGACGCCATCTACACCCCCACCGACAACACCATCGCCGCCGGCATGAGCACCGTGACCATGGTCGCCGACGACCAGGGCATCCCCGTCATCGCCGGCGAGGAGAGCGAGTTCGAGGCAGGGGCGCTCTGCACCTACACCATCTCCTACAAGGAGCTGGGCAAGATCGCCGGGCAGATGGCCGTGCGCATCCTGGTGGACGGCGAGGACCCCGCGACCATGCCCATCGAGCACTATCCCTCCGACAAGCTCACGCTGCTCTATGACGAGCAGAAGGCCGAGGACCTGGGCATCGACGCGTCGGTCTGGGAGACGCTCGGCGCCTAGGTCCTCTAGGCCCTGACAGGCACCTCTTGCGCGCCCCGGCGGGAGCTCCGTGCCGGGGTGCGCCCATCGAACGAGAAAGGACGCTCACATGCCAATCGCCATGCAGGGGGCCGTCGCCCAGGGAATCCTCTGGGGCATCATGGTCCTGGGCGTGTTCATCACCTACAAGCTGCTCGACATCGCCGACCTCACCTGTGACGGCAGCCTGGCACTGGGCGGATGCGTCTGCGCCATGCTCATCGTCGAGCACGGGGCGAACCCCTGGGCGGCGCTGCTCGCAGGCATGCTCGCCGGGGTCGCGGCAGGCGCCGTGACAGGCGCCCTGCACACGCTGCTCGACATTCCCGCCATCCTCGCAGGCATCCTGACGCAGATCGGTCTGTGGTCGATCAACCTGCGCGTCCTGGGAAAGGCCAACGTGCCGCTGACCACGCACACGACCGTGTTCAGAGGCCTCGCGGAGGGCGCGGGCACGAGGGCGAACGACATGATGGTGGTCATCGTGGCGGGGCTCGTCCTGGCCACGGTGACCATCGCGGCGCTCTACTGGTTCTTTGGGACCGAGATCGGCAGCGCGCTGCGGGCGACGGGCAACAACGAAGACATGGCCCGTGCGCTGGGCATCAACACCCGCATGGCCAAGATGATCGCACTCATGCTCTCCAACGGGCTGGTCGGGCTGGCCGGCGCGCTCATCTGCCAGAGCCAGAAGTACGCCGACGTCGGCATGGGGACGGGAGCCATCATCATCGGGCTCGCCGCCATCGTGATCGGCGAGGTGCTGGGCAGGCTCACCCCGGGCAAGCTGCGCTCCTTCTCGAGCCGGCTCGTGGCCGCCGTGGTCGGGTCGGTCGTGTACTTCCTCATCCGGGCCGTCGTGCTGCAGCTGGGCCTGGACGCGAACGACATGAAGCTGCTCTCCGCCATCATCGTGGCCGTGGCACTGGCGGTGCCGGTGGTCTGGGAGCGCATGCAACCACGACGCTCGTACGTGCAGGGAGGTGAGGCGTGATGCTGACCCTCACCAACGTGCGCAAGACCTTCAACCGGGGGACCGTCAACGAGAAGGTCGCCCTCGCAGGGATCGACCTGCACCTGGAACGGGGCGACTTCGTCACCGTCATCGGGGGCAACGGGGCCGGCAAGTCCACCATGCTCAACATGATCGCAGGCGTCCAACCGACGGACTCGGGCACCATCACGCTCGACGGGCGCGACATCACGCGGCTCTCCGAGCACGCGCGGGCGCGCTATTTGGGACGCGTCTTCCAGGACCCGATGCGCGGCACGGCGACCGACATGCAGATCGACGAGAACCTCGCCCTGGCGACGCGGCGCGGACGGGCGCGGACGCTGCGCTGGGGCATCGGCAGGGCGGAGCGCGAGGGCTATCGCGAGGAGCTGGCCAAGCTGGGCCTGGGGCTCGAGACGCGGCTCTCCGACAAGGTGGGGCTGCTCTCCGGCGGGCAACGGCAGGCGCTCACGCTGCTTATGGCCACCCTGCAGCGGCCCGACCTGCTGCTGCTCGACGAGCACACGGCGGCGCTCGACCCCAAGACGGCCACCAAGGTGCTCGAGCTCACCGGGCAGATCGTGCGCGAGGAGGGCCTGACCACGCTGATGGTCACCCACAACATGCATGACGCCATCCGCATGGGCAACCGGCTCGTCATGATGGCCGACGGACGCATCATCTACGACGTCTGTGGGCAGGAGAAGGCGAACCTGCATCGGGCCGACCTCATGGCGAAGTTCGAGGAGGCCGCAGGCGAGGAGCTGGCCAACGACCGCATGCTGCTTGGGTAAGGCCTCCGGTAGCGGACGCCGCGAACGTCACGGGCGCGCGATCTCCTCGAGGAAGGCCGCGCCGTAGCGCCTGAGCTTGACCTGCCCCACGCCGGACACCTCCAGCAGCTGCTCGGGCGTGTGCGGGCGCTCGCGCACCATCGCCCGGAGGGTCCGGTCGGAGAAGACCACGTAGGGCGGCACCTGAGCCTTATCGGCGAGCGACTTGCGCAGCACGCGCAGCCGCTGGAAGAGCTCCTCGTCCGGCACGCCACGCGCCCCGGCGCCCGCGTCCGGCTCGGCTGGCCCTGGCGCCACCGGGGACGGTGCCACCGGTGATGCCTGCGGTCTTGTCGGCCGCGCCTGTGGATCCCGCGCACCAGGTGCCGCCGACGACACCCGCTCCCGAGCGGCCGACAGGAAGCGCTCGGGCGTCTCTCCCGCGCAGACCGAGCAGCCGCCGCAGCCGTCCGCAGGGACTGCCAACCGTTGCCCGAAGTAGCGCAGCACCCGCGCCCGCAGGCAGCTCGTGCTCATGGCGTAGCCGATCATGTCGCCCAACAGCCGCTCGCGATGCGCGCGCAGGGCACGTGCCCGCTCGGGCGGCGTACCCTCGGCGAACGCGGTGTGCTCGATGAAGTAGTGACAGGTGCGGATGTCCCCCTTGCTCCAGAGCAGGTAGCAGGCCGCTGGTTCGCCATCGCGCCCGGCACGGCCCGCCTCCTGGTAGTACTCCTCGAGCGTCTGCGGCATGCCGCAGTTGATCACATAGCGGACGTTGGACTTGTCGATGCCCATGCCAAAGGCGTTGGTCGCCACCATCACCTGCACGTCATCGTTCACGAAGGCCGTCTGCGCCTGCGTGCGCGCGGTGTCGGTCATGCCCGCGTGGTAGGCCGCCGCCCTGACGCCCGCCTCGCGCAGCTGCTCGGCGATCTGGTCGACCTTCTTGCGCGTGGTGGCGTAGACGATGCCCGTCTCGTCGGGATGCGCGAGCACGTAGGCGCAGGTCCACTGCTCGCGTCGCTTGGGCGTGAGCTCGAAGGAGGCCAGCGTGAGGTTGGGCCGGTCAAAGCCGCTCACCACGACCTCGGGACGGCGCAGGTCGAGCAGCTCGCGCACGTCCTCCTGCACGCGCGTGGTCGCCGTGGCCGTGAGCGCGGCCACGCACGGACGCTGCGGCAGCGACGCGACGAAGTCGGCGATGCCCTGGTAGGCGGGCCTGAAGTCGTTGCCCCACTGGCTCACGCAGTGGGCCTCGTCGACGGCGACGAGCGGCACGCCGACCTTCGCGGCAAAGGCGCGGAACTCCGGGTCGCCAAGACGCTCGGGCGCCACGTACATGAGGTCGTACCAGCCCGCGAGCGCACGGCGCAGCACCTCTGGGCGCACCTGGGGCTTGAGGCTGGAGTTGTAGAACGAGCCGCGAATGCCCGCCTCCTTGAGGGCGCGCACCTGGTCGGCCATGAGCGAGATGAGCGGAGAGACCACCAGCGTGAGCCCGCCCATGATGACGGCGGGCACCTGATAGCAGACGGACTTGCCCGCGCCGGTCGGCATGACGGCCAGCGTATCGCGTCCGGCGAGCACCGCCTCGATGACGCGCTCCTGCCCGGGGCGAAACGCGCGGTAGCCGAAGTGCTCCGCCAGGGCGGCCCGTGCGTCTTCCATGCTTGGTCGCGCCATGCCACCCTCCCCTCGCCACGCCTCACCCGTCGCCACGCTGATGGTATCCTTCTGTGGTGCCGCTCGCATGCGGTGACACCCGTCCGCACGCGGTGCCGCCGCACCGAAAGGCCACGACACCAGACAGCCCCTGACTCTACACCAAGGAACGCCCGTGACGAGCTCCCGCACCACCCACATCCTTGCCGCCGGCCTCGCGTGCTTGCTGTGGAGCGGATCGGTCATTGCCTCGAAGCTGAGCTACGACACGCTCGCCCCCATGTCCTTGGGCATCATCCGCTTCTCGCTGGCCACGGTCGCGTTCTTTCTCATCTGCTGGGCCGTCGGCGAACGCGAGGTGCCCGACGCGCGTGGCATGGCCGCCATCGCGCTCACGGGCATCCTGGGCACCACGCTCTACTTTGCGGGGGAGAACTACGGCGTGTCCATGCTGCCCGCATCGACCTCTTCGCTCATCGTGGGGTCCTTTCCCGCTATGGCCCTGGTGCTGGAGTGGGGCATCGATCGCGCCCGCCCGCGCCCGCTCAAGACGACGGGCGTCGTGCTCGCCTTTCTGGGCGTGGCGGTGCTCGCC
This sequence comes from Atopobiaceae bacterium, assembly GCA_040268355.1. Lineage (GTDB taxonomy): Bacteria > Actinomycetota > Coriobacteriia > Coriobacteriales > Atopobiaceae > UBA1367. The sequence continues at coordinate 8,723 of JAWRIT010000025.1, forward strand.
CTCACCGAGAGCGCCGAGGGCGGCTCCGACGTCGTGCTGGGGAGCCTCACGCTGCTGTTCGGCGGCCTGTGCTGGGCCCTCTACAACTTTGCGATGCGCCTGGTGATCGGCCGCTACTCCACGCTCGTCATCACAACCTGGCAGACGCTCTTCGGGGCGCTGGGGTTCGTCCCCCTCCTGCTGCTCGAGGGACTTCCCTCCGAGCCACCCTCCCCCACCACCTGGGCGTCGCTCGCCTACCTGGTCATCGGCTGCACCGTGGTGGGATTCGTGCTCTACAACTGGGCGCTCGAGGAGCTTGAGCCCAGCACGGCCACCTCGCTCTCCAACCTCATCCCGGTCTTCGGGCTGGTCCTCTCGGCCCTTATCCTGGGAGAGCAGATCAGCCTGCAGCAGCTGGTGGGCGGGGCCATCGTGGTGGCGGGCATCGTGCTCTCCACGCGAGAGGAGAAGCGGGATGCGTAAGCTCACCCCCGTGAGGACGGACGGCATCGCCGCCCTCGAACGTAGGACCTTCGAGGGTCTGGGCTGCGTCGAGCAGGGCATCGTGGTGCTGCACGGGGCGTCGTCGTGGGACTCCCGCACGGGATCCATCGAGCTCCCGACGGATGCGGGACCATGCACGGTGCCTCTCTCCCATGACGAGCGCGAGGCGCCCTATGCGGTGGGACCAGATGGGAAAGAGCGTCGCGACCTGCTGCTCAGCCTGACCGACGAGGGAGACTACCTCTGCTGCGCGTGGGCGCGCGTGAGCGCGGAGTCGCCACTCGTGGGAGTGGGCGTGGACCTCTGTGGGGTGGCGCACTTTCGCAAGCGGACGCCACCGGCAAAGCGGGACCTCTCGCTGCTGCTGTTCACCGAGCGAGAGCGGGAGCTGATCGGGCAGCTGAGCCCGGAGCCGGACGCGCTGGCGCAGACCGGGACGGATGCGGACGAGACCGCTGCCGACGACGCCGAGGCCTATGCCAAGGCGGTGCTCTTCGGCGCCAAGGAGGCCGCCTTCAAGGCGACCTCCGCACCTCTGCGCCGGTGGTACGAGCACCATGACGAGCGGCTGCGCTATGAGGTTCGTCACTTCGTGATGGAGGAGCCCACGACGGAGCGGGGAACGGGGCGCAACGGGGCGGCGCAGGCCGCGATGGACGCCATGGGCATCACGCGCATCGCCGTGCAGCACACCTGCGTCGAGGGCATGGCGCTCGTCACCGCCGTGGCGCTCGGTACACAAAGCGTGTGAGGTGGCCGTACTACGCGCGCTCCTCTGACTCGGCGTCGCGCAGCTCGTCTTCGAGGGCAGCGAACTCCTCGGGAACGGCATCGGGCGCACAGCCGAAGGCCTCGGCCACCGCCTGCGCCTGGTCCCAGCGCAGCTCGGCCTTGCCCGCGTCCCCGGCGTCGTCGTAGGCGTCGCCCACCTTGTCGAGCGCGTAGGAGACGTAGCTCGCGATCGAGTCGCCCATGCCCGAGAGCAGCATCATGGTGACGAGCGAATCCGGCGAGAGGTTCATGGCGGTCTCGGGGTCGAGGTCGAGCAGGGCGGCGACGCTGTCCTCAATCTCCTGGGGAGCCTCGCTGTCCTTCTCGAGCAGCGCCTGACGAAGCGCCGCCGTCACGACCTCGACGAACCGAGCGATGATCTCAAGCAGGTAGTCGCGATGCAGCATGGGTCCTCCTTTGGGGCACAACCACCCCAGTGTAGCAATCCCTGTGCAGGCCGCCCAGCCCGGAGAACGTGCGCGCCTGAAGCGTCCGTGAGGCGTGGCCCCACGGCCCTCGCGCCCCAGGTGAGCACCGGCACCGCACTCGCTCCCGTCCAAGTGGCCCTACGGCCCTCGCGCCCCAGGTGAGCACCGGCACCGCCACGCGGGGCGTCTACCTCCGTGCCTCCTTCTGGGGCGGAGGGACGATGCCCAGGTGCTCGAAGGCGGCCGGGGTCGCCTGACGGCCCTGCGGCGTACGGATGATGAGGCCCTGCTGCAGCAGGTAGGGCTCGTAGACGTCCTCGAGCGTGGAAGGGTCCTCCCCCACGGCCGACGCGACCGTGGTCAACCCCACCGGACGGCCCCGGAAGGTGCGTGTCAGCGCCCCGAGGATCTTGACGTCCATCCAGTCGAGTCCCAGCTCGTCGATCTCAAAGAAGGAGAGCGCCTCCGCCGCCACCTCCCAGGAAATGCTTCCCTCGGCCTTGACCTGGGCATAGTCGCGCACGCGCTTGAGCAGGCGGTTCGCCAGGCGCGGCGTGCCACGCGAGCGCGAGGCGATCTCGGCGGCACCTTGGGCGTCGATCTCCACGCCCAGAATGGTGGCCGAGCGGGCCACGATGTGGGAGAGCTCGTCGGTCGAGTAGTAGTCGAGCCGGTAGGAGATGCCAAAGCGATCGCGCAGCGGCCCGGTGAGCAACCCCGTGCGCGTGGTGGCCCCCACCAGCGTGAAGTGTGGGATGTCGAGGCGGATGGAGCGCGCCGCCGGCCCCTTGCCAATCACGATGTCGAGGAAGAAGTCCTCCATCGCGGGGTAGAGCACCTCCTCGACCTGATGGTTGAGACGGTGGATCTCGTCCACGAACAGAACGTCCCCCTCGCTCAGATTGGTGAGGATGGCGGCGAGGTCCCCCGTGCGCTCGATGGCGGGGCCGGAGGTCGTGTGCAGGCTGGCTCCCATCTCGTTGGCCACGATGCCCGCGAGCGTCGTCTTGCCCAGGCCCGGGGGACCCGAGAAGATCACGTGGTCAAGCGCCTCCGAACGGTCGCGAGCGGCCTGGATGAGCACGCGCAGGTTCTCCCGCACGCGCTCCTGGCCGCAGTAGTCGTCAAGCGACTTGGGCCGCAGCGTGCGGTCGACGTCGAGGTCGTCGCTGGTCAACTCGGCCGTGACGCTGCGCTGTCCCACCTGCTGGGGCGAGATGCCCGCTCCCCCGCGCGAGGTCGCGTCGTCGTCGAACAGGTCGTCGGTGGCGGCCTCCCACATCACTGACCACCTCCCAGACGCTTGAGGGCGAACGAGAGCGCCTGCTCGATCGTGGTGGCCCCCGATGCCTCACAGCCTTCCAGCGCCAGCTCGGCCTCCTGTGGCGAGAATCCCATGGAGAGCAGGGCGTCGCTCGCCTCCGCCACGAGCGACGGCGCGGCGGCGCTCGGTGCGTCCTCAAGCGACGGCTGCTCGAGGCCGACCAGGCCCCGCAACCAGGCATCGTTGGCGAAGACGCCCTCCAGCTCGACGAGCAGCCGCTGGCCCTTGCGCTTGCCAATGCCGGGGACCTGTGCCATGCGGCCCACGTCCTGCGTGGCGACCACCGTCGCCAGCTGGGCGGGGGCGAAGGTGGAGAGCACCGAGAGGGCGAGCTTGGGGCCGACGCCCGAGATGGCGACGAGCCGGTCGAAGAGCGCCCGCTCCTCCCTGGTCGAGAAGCCGTAGAGGTCCATGGCGTCCTCGCGCACGATGAGGCGCGTGAGCATGGTGACCCCCGCCGAGCCCACCTGCGGCAGCGACGCCGCCGTCGCGGACGACACGCCGAGCTCATAGCCCACGCCGCCCACGTCCATGACGACATGGGAGGGCATGACCTCGACGAGGCTCCCGGTCAACTGGACGATCACGATGCGTTCCTCCTGTGTCTCTTCTCTTCTCCACGCATGCGCGCGACGTTGGCCGCGGTGGCGGCGGCCGTCACCTCGCGCGCCTCCTCCCGCGCGAGCTGGCGCTGCGCACGCTCCGCCTCGGCAATTTGGTCGTGCGCGCCTCGGCGCGAGAGCTCCTTGGTGCGGTTGAGGTTGGCGTGGCAGACGGCGGCCGCGAGCGCGTCGGCGGCATGGTCCGGGTGCGGGTCATGATCGAGCGCGAGCACCGTGCGCACCATGTAGATGACCTGGTGCTTGTCTGCGGCGCCGGTCCCCACCACCGCCTGCTTGATCTGCATTGGGGTGTACTCCCCCACGTCGAGCCCCGCCTGCGAGCAGGCCACGATCGCCGCGCCGCGCGCCTGCGCCGTGGCGAGCGCCGAGCGGGTGTTCTCGCCGAAGAAGATCTTCTCTATGGCCAGCTGCGTGGGGTGATAGGTCTCGATGGCGCGGGCGACCTCCAGGAAGATCTTGCCCAGGCGCTGGTCGATGGACTCTGAGGCCTTGGTGGTGACACAGCCGTAGGCGCGCGCACGACAGAGCGCACCGCGTGTCTCGACGACGCCCCACCCCGTATGGGCGAGGCCCGGATCTATGCCAAGGATGATCACGCGGCCTCCCGCATGCCCCAAGAATCCCGGATGCCCCAGGATCCGACCTGTTCTCGAACTACCGTTCTATCCTAGCACACCGTTGCCGTGGGGAATGGTCGCGCGAGAGACCTGTGCCGGATGGGACGGGCTGCTAGTTCTCGGAGAAGAGGCTTGACCAGGGGATCTCTCCCTGGCCCTCGCCGGAGGCCGCCCGCTCGGCGTCCTCGTGCTCGAGCTGGCCACCCACACGTCGCAGCATCTCCAGGGCGGCGGGATCGAAGCCACCCTGCTCGGCAAGATCGCGCAGCATGGCGAGGGTGTCTTCGACGCTCGTGCGCCGTGGCTCGCCGCCGTCGCGTGTCGGGGCGGCGGGCCGTCCGTCCTCCTCACGGGAGGCGTCCGATCCGGGAGAGGTGGCGGCGTCATCCCGATCGGACTCTCCCCACGGCCAGGGCGCACCAAAGGCCGACTCGAAGGTCTCGAAGCGCGTGTCGTCCCAGCGCACGCCCAGCGGAAAGCGGTCCTCGTCCAAGGCATGCACGCTCAGCAGCAAGGCCGGTGGCATCGCGCGGCGCAGCGGCTCGGTCGCACGCAGGGTGCGCAACACGGCGGTGACGAGCTCCCGCTCGGCCCCATCGTGCTGCACCAGCTCCGCCTGCGAGCGGTCGTACTCGAGGTGTCCCAGCAGGATCTGGTCGACCTTCATCAGCTCGGACTCGCTGGAGATGGACCGCACGGTGCCATCGTCCAAGCTCAGGGACAGCGCGTCGTGCTCGTCGAGGCGCACGCGACGGAACAGCGGCGAGATGGAGTTGCGGACATGCGCGAGGTCGATGACGTCGGTGCGGTAGACGTCGCCCAGCGGGCAGAGCCCGGCGGCGCTGAGGCGCGCGTCCGACAGTCCCAGCGCGAGGCCCGTCTTATCGAGCGGCGAGAGCACGAGCGCCCCATGCTCGCGGGCCAGCTGAGCAAGCTGCAGCTCGTCGACGTCACGCTGGTCGAAGCCCCGCAGCTGTCCCAGCGCGTCGACCTGGTCGACCCCGAGCCTGCGAACAAGCTCGCGGCACGCCGGCGCACGGGTCCCACAGGACGCGCCGACCAGCGCATGGACATGCAGCGGACCGAGCGCGTCGGAGGCGAGCGCCACCAGGACCTGCGAGGACAGGCTGCCGTCGACACAGAGCGCCACGTCCTGGTAGCCCTGCTTGGCGGCGTAGTCGCGCACGCCCAGCGCGATCGTCTCCCACAGGTTGAAGGGCTGGTTGTACACGTCGGGGGTGGGCCCGCCGAGCGGGCCTTTCTCCTGGGAGCCGCCGACATCGGCCACCAACAGCGCCTCCTCGAAGGAGGGGGCCGAGGCGACGAGCGTGCCCGCCGGACCCAGCACGAAGCTCCCGCCCGTGTGGACCTCCTGGCCGTAGCAACCGAGCGAGCCGGCCACCACCATCCAGGCGCCCATAGCCTGCGCGTCGGCGACGAAGCGCCCGTCGGCCAGGTTGGCTCCCAGCATGCTCGAGGGATCGTCGGCGGCAAAGGGGTGGCCGGGGATGTGGATCACCACGTCCGCCCCGTAGTCGTAGTCGACCAGCGCACCCAGCTCCTCGCGCGAGACCGCCAGGGCGGCCGTCGTGCCGGCGACCTCGAACACGGGCACCTCGGGCATGGGGGCGAGGGCCTCCTGACCGTCCGTCGCAGGCGCCTCGAAGGCGAGCGCGGCCGTGCGCAGGGGCCTGACGCCCTCCTTGGACATGAGCAGCACCTCGAAGGAGGGCGCGTCGTCACCCGTGTCCATGGGCACCGGGACAAGGGAGGGACAGACGAGGCGTTCGCCCAGCTCGGCGACCGCCTCCGTCAAATCCCACAGGTACGAGACGCGATCGGCATACGGAACCAGGTCAAGGCCCGCAAGGGCCGCGAGCGGGAAGACGAGAAGCTCGACGTCCTGCTCGGCGGCCCGTTGCGACTGGGCGACCATGCGCTCGACCGTCTCGTCGAGAGCGCCTGGATGGGTGTCTATCTGTGCGATGCCGATGCGCACGACTTAGATCTCTGCCTTGAACAGGCCGTGAAGGTTGCAGTACTCGTAGACCGTCACATGCTCGGAGGCGTCGCAGGCGAACTCCGCGACCGGCTCCTCGCCCGGGTGCAGCTTCTTGATCTCGAGGCGATCGTCGGTAGCAAGCGCGACGAACTGGATGTAGTGGACGTCGAGCATGGGGTGGTCGACCTCGCCGATGCGGGCTATGACCTTGCCGCCCTCGCGCGTGAGCGCCGGGACGTGCTTCTCGGTCGCGCCGTCGGACGAGCCGGCAACGAGCTCCTCGCAGGACTCGCCGCAGCACTCAGGCGTGCACGGACCCTCGAGGACCTTCGCGAACAGGTTGTCGCACTTGGTGCACTTGTAGAACTTGACGTCGGCCATGATTGGCTCCTTTCGTCGTACCTCTCCTTGGATGCCCCCTCGGCATCGCTGGCATCCAATTGTACGCGATGCGCCGCCCGTGAACGAGCAGGCGGTCGCGGTATGTACGAGACGCAGACGGGAGGCGCCCCGCCCGTGTTCCCGAGGTGCGACCGGAGCTCTTCCGCCCGTCCGTGCGAGACGAAGACGGGTGTCCCTGCCAGCGCATCCGGCGCGCGGGACGGACGCCCCCCGCCCGTGGTCACCTGAGGTCAGCTTTCGCTACCATGGTGTCCGAGCGCGAGGCAGGAGGGGTCATGGACAAGCCGTTCCGTACGATCAGCGAGCAGGTGCGCCTGCTCGAGGCACGTGGCGTCACCACCGACGAGGCGACGCCCGCCATCCTGCTGCGCGAGGGCTACTACGCGGTGGTCAATGGATACGGCAAGGCCTTTCTCGACGAGGACGCCACCGCCCGCGCCGGCGACGACCGCTACCGCGCGGGCACCCGCTTCGCCGACATCCATCACCTGTTCCGCTTCGACCGTGAGCTGCGGGCCCTGACCTTTCGCGCCATCATGAGCGTGGAGGGAACCCTGCGCTCGGTGCTCTCGCACACCTTCTGCGAGCACCATCGCAGTCCGGAGGCCTACTACAACCGTCACTGCTACACCACCGCCAAGCACTACCTGCGAGGGCCCAAGCAGTATGAGGGCGACCTGGAGTGGATGATCAGCACCTTTCGCCACCATGCCGAGGGGCATGCGGCAGACGAGCGTCAACAGGGCGGACGCGACGGCACCAACGTGCGCATCGCCTGGTACCGGAAGCGCTACGACGCCATCCCCCTGTGGGTCCTGTGCTCCGACCTCACCTTTGGCAACCTCCGCTACTTCTTCGCCCTGATGCGCGAGCAGGAGCAGCGCGCGGTGTGCGCCCGGATGGCCGAGGTCTGCGGCACCACGGCAGATGGCCTGCCGATCGAGCCTGCCAGCATGTTGCGCGACATGGAGACCTTAAGCGAGCTGCGCAACGACTGCGCCCATGTCGAGCGCATCTATGACGCCCGCTTTGGCGAGGAAGCGCGCCCCTACCCGCAGATGGTCGACGTGCTCGCAGCCTTTCTGGCCGCCGACGACGAGGCCTGGCTGCGCGCCAGCGTCACCGAGCTCGTCAGTCGCTTTGCGGGGACGAGCGAGGCGGTGGCCACGGTGTTGGCGGCCGCCGGCTTCTGAGGCGGGTCGGCCCGCTCGCACGGCGCATTCCCGTGCCTGCGGACGCAGCCTCACCTCCGCCCTCACCCCAGGCGTCAGCTCAGGCGCACGCGCTCGATGCGGCACTCATGCGTATCGCATCGATCGCGATAGGTGACGCCCACCAGAACGCACTCGCCCGTGAGGCCCTTGAGGGGCGCCTGGTAGTTCCGCTCACGGATCTGCTCGATGGCCGCCGTTGCCGCCTGGTCCCACTTGAGCTCGACGATCAGAGGAGGCAGGTCGCTTGTCGGCTTGGGGATGAAGGCCAGATCGGCGAAGCCGCGTCCACCCGGCAGCTCGTCCACACGCAGGTAGTCGTCCACACTCCAGATGTAGGCGAGCTTGACGGCCGCGCGAAGGGCCTGCTCGTCGTTATAGAAGTGGGGACCCGCCGCTGAGTCGTGCGCGCGAGCGATGGCGTCGGCCACGTAGGCCGCGTCACCCGCGAGCGTACGCTTTTGCAACTCGCGCGAGTCGCGCACCAAGGCTGCGAGCTGAGGGCGCGCGCCCGTCTCCAGAGCCACCGCGAACTCTCGCCTGACCTCCTCGTTTGGGATGAAGACGCTCTGTTCCACCTGGTCGTAGCCCAAATAGCCCAGGTGCACGAGCAGCGTGTACATGTCGTTCTTGGACCGGATGGTGCGCATGTCGTTCTCAAAGTGACCGACATTGACCGGAACGCGCTGGCCGTCGATCATGGCCACCAGATCCTGGGCCACACCGTCGAAGTCCATGTCGATATAGACCTGCAGCGCCTCATAGGTCTCGGTGTTGGTCCAGTAGTTCGAGAAGTATCCGCTGAGCATTGCCCGGGCGACCGAATTGGGATTGTAGACGTGCAGCCGATCGGGGCCGAGAAGATATCCGTCATACCAGCGTCTCACCTGGTCGAAGTCCACATCGAATCGCTCGCACAGGCGCTCCACATCCTCTGCGCCAAATCCCATCAGATCAGCCAGTTGCCTCGGGTCCACGACGGAGTACTCGTCGAACAGGTTGAGCGCCGAGTGCTTTCCGTACTTCTTGATGGGGAGAATCCCGGTCATGTAGGCTGCGTCCACATAGCTGGCCCCTTTGAAGAGACCGCGAAGGAAGTCAAGGTAGCGACGCTGGAGGATGGGATCGTCGGCGGCCTCGCGCATGGGGTAGTCCCACTCGTCGATGACAAAGACGAATCCCGAGCCCTTTGCGTTGGCGATGCGCTCCAAGACCCTGAAGAGCGTGCGACGGTGCTGGGGCATCAGCTCTGGCCACGCTTCCTCAAGATCGTGGAGCACTTCCTCGGCAAAGGTCTCCGGCAGCCTCGAGATTCCCTCGCCACGCGCGACGAGCCGCTGCACGTCCACGCGAATGACGTCATGGGCGTTGAGATGCACGTCGAAGCTCGGCTCACGGCTGATGTCAAGCCCCTCGAACTGCATCCGCGAGTCGGCCCCACGCGTGTAGTAGGCCACCAGCATGTCGGCATCCACGCTCTTGCCGAAGCGCCTCGGTCGGCTCACGCAGACGAGGCCGGCGTCGGTGCCCAGACGTTCGTTCATGAACGAGACCAGCGCCGTCTTGTCCACGTAGAACTGTGCGTTGAGCGCGCGCTGGAACATGCGGTTGTTCGGGTTGAGGTAGATGCCCATGGGCTGCCTCCGTCGCAGTGACTCCTACAACCAGTATACGGCGTCACCCCAGGCCTGGGCCCCCTGGCAGGACTTCATGCGGGACGGGGGCGAGCGGTGGCACCTCCCCTACGCGCAGACCACGCGGCCCTCCTGGCCGATGAGGTCGATCACCTCAGCCTTGAGCAGGACGCTGCGCGCGTCCACGCGCATCGGGAGCTCCATGCGCATGGTGTTGCCCGAGGCCTCCTGCACGAACAGCTCGACGCGATCCATGCCGCCGTAGCGGGAGAAGATGGCGCTCAGGTCCTGCATGCGATCGTAGGAGAGCATGCGCGGGGTCATGAACACCTCGAAGACCTTCGGGCGGTTCGTACGGTCGGAGAGCTCCATCGCCTGCACGTCCTGGCAGATGATCTGGCTGCCACGGTCGGAGCGCTCCAGCTTGCCCGTCACGCGCACGAACACGTTGCCCACGCTCTCGCCGGTCTCGCGGTCGACCTCGCCCGACAGCGTGGCGGCGCACTGCCGGTAGAGCTTGGGGAACACGACGAGCGTGATCTCGCCCTCCATGTCCTCGAGCGTGACGATGGCCATGTTGTCGCCGTTCTTGGTGGTCTTCTTGGCCACGGAGGAAACCATGCCGGCCAGATGTATCGGCTTGCCCTCGGGCACCCGGTAGCGCGTCGAGGCGGTGCCGGTGGCGGGGTTCAGGTATTCCTCGCTCACCTCGATGTCCGAGATCAGGTAGTCGCGGGCCTTGGAGAGCGCGTACTCGTAGGGGCGCAGCGGATGGTCGGAGACGTAGATGCCCAGGACCTCGCGCTCCTGCGCCAGCTTGAAGGTACGGTCCCATTCGACGCCGTCGGGTTCGGGCACGTCGCTCTCGAAGCCCGATCCCGCCACGTCGGCGAACATGTCAAACAGCGAGCTCTGCCCCGCCGCGCGGTCCTTCTGCCGCTTGATGGCCGCGTCGATGATGTTCTCCGGGTTGTTCTTGTCGACGAAGTGCATCATCTGCATGCGGGTGTAGCCGGTGGAGTCGAAGGCGCCGCTTTTGATGAGCGCCTCCACCACGCGCCGGTTCGCCTGGCTGGCGTCGACGCGCTCCACGAAGTCGTGCAGGGTCTTGAAGGGCCCGCCTGTCTCCCGCTCGGCCATGATGGCCTCGCCCACGCCCTCGCCCACGCCGCGGATCCCCGCGAAGCCAAAGCGGATGCCCTCGGCGGTCGCCGTGAAGTCCTTGCCGCTCTCGTTGATGTCGGGCGGCAGCACCGAGATGCCCTCGTGCCGACAGGCCGTCACGTAGTGGACGATCTTCTCGGTCTTGCCCATGTAGCTGGTCAGCACCGAGGCCATGTACTCCTTGGGGAAGTACGCCTTGAGCCAGGCCGTCTGCATGACCAGGATGGCGTAGCCGGCCGAGTGGCTCTTGTTGAACGCGTAGGAGGCAAACTCCAGCACGTCGTCCCAGATCTTCTGGGCGATGGCGCGGGAATACTGGTTGGCCTCGGCGCCGTTCATCCAGTGGTCGTAGATGGTCTCGTCCTTGCCGTCCTCCCAGTGGAAGATCTCGTCGGTGAGCATCTTGATCTTCTTCTTGGCCACCGGCTTGCGGATGCGGCTGTCGGACTCCCCCGCCGAGAACCCGCACATCTTCATGGAGATCTGCATGACCTGCTCCTGGTAGACCATCGTGCCGTAGGTCTCCTCCAGGATCTCGGACAGGCGGTCGTCGTAGAAGGCCACTTGCTTGCGCCCGTTCATGCGGTCGATGTAGTCGCTGACCATCCCGGCGCCGAGCGGGCCCGGACGGTAGAGCGCGATCAGGGCCACGACCTGCTTGTACTCGCGCGGCTGCATGCCCTTGATGGTGGCCGTCATGCCCGCCGACTCGATCTGGAACACGCCCGCCGTGTGTCCGCGCCCCATGAGGGCGAAGGTCTCCGGGTCGTCGAAGGGAATCGCGTCCACGTCGATGTCCACGCAGCTGGCGTCGGGCTTGATGGTGGCGCGCACCGCCTCTGGCACGGCGTCGATGTCCGCGGCGCTCGGGTAGTTGGCACGGATGTTGCGCAGGGCCTTGGAGATGACCGTCAGCGTGCGCAGGCCCAAAAAGTCCATCTTGAGCAGGCCCATGTCGGCCACCGAGTGCCCCTCGTACTGGGTGATCTCGACGCCGCCCTTGGTGTCGAGCTTGGTGGGCACGTGGTCGTTCACCGGCGTGGGCGCGATGAGCACGGCGCAGGCATGCACGCCCTCGCCGCGCGTCTTGCCCTCGATGGCCAGGGCCGCGTCGATGATGCGGCGCGCGTCGGCGTCGCGCTCGTACGCCTCGCGGAAGTCGGCCGAGAAGAGGTCCTCCTTGCCGGGGGTCTTCTCCAACACGAAGGCGAGCTTGGCCTTGGGGTCGTTGGAGATCATCTTCGAGAGGCGCTGGCCCATGTAGACCGGGAAGCCCAGCACGCGGTTGGCGTCGTTGATGGCCTGCTTGGCCTTGATGGTGGAGTAGGTGATGACGTGGCTCACGCGCTCGGCGCCGTAGAGCTCGCGGACGTGCTGGATCACCTCCAGCCGTCGCTCGTCGTCGAAGTCCATGTCGATGTCGGGCATCTCGGAGCGCTCGACCGACAGGAAGCGCTCGAACATCAGGCCGTTCTCGAGCGGGTCGAAGGTGGTGATGTCCATGGCGTAGGCCACGATGGCGCCCGCCGCGCTGCCGCGTCCCGGGCCGACGCCGATGCCGCGCTCCTTCGCCCAGCGCACGTACTCCTGCACGATCAGGAAGTAGTCGGCGAAGCCCTTGGTGCAGATGACGTCGTACTCGTACTCGAACCGCTCGCGCACGCTGACGCCGCCGATGGTCAGCTCGCGCCAGTCGTCGCCGTAGCGGCGGGCGAGACCCTGCTCGCACTCCGTGCGGAAGCGCTCCTCCGAGGTCTCCCCCTCCGCAAGCCCTGGGAACTTGGGCAGGTACATGTCCGTCCAGTCGAGCTCGTAGTTGCACTTGTCCGCGATCTCGACCGTGGTGTCGATCGCCTCCGGGACCCACGAGAAGAGGGCCCTCATCTCCTTCTCGGTCTTCAGGTAGAACTCGGTGCCCTCCATGTGCTTACGGTTGGTGTTGTCCAGCTGGTCGGCCGTGCCGATGCAGCTGAGGATGTCCTGCGTGGGAGCGTCGTCGCGCGTGAGGTAGTGGAAGTCGTTGGTGGCCACGACCTTGATGTCCAGCTTGCGGGCCAGCTTGACGAGCTGCTCGTCGAGGGTGCGGTCGGTGAGACCCCCGCGAAACTCCAGGCCGTGGTCCTGGATCTCGATGTAGAAGTCCTCCCCGAAGATGTCCTGGTAGGTGCGGGCCCAGCGTTCGGCCTCGTCAAAGTTGCCGTCAAGGATGTTCTGCGGGATGATGCCCTGCACGCAGGCGCTCTGGCAAATGATGCCCTCGTGGAACTCCCGCAGCATGGCGAGCGTGGTGCGCGGCTTGTAATAGAACATCTCGTTGGCGGCCTTGGACATCATTTTCATGAGGTTCACGTAGCCGACCTCGTTCTTGGCGAGCAGGATGAGGTGGTAGCGGCGCTGCTTGGTGCCGCGGTCGATGGTGTCGTCGGTGATGAAGTAGGCCTCGCAGCCAAAGATGGGCTTGATGACGGGCTCGGGCCTGCAGGCGTCCACGGCCGCGAGGGCGGCGTCACGCTCCTTGGAGCCGCCGGCCGCGTTCCAAGCGGCCACGTCGCGCTCCCACTGGGCATGCACGCGGTCGTGCGGCCCGGCGTCGGGGGCATCCGGCGCGGGCTCGTCGAGCTCCCACCCCTTCTGGAGGCACTCGCGATCGTGCGACCACTGCCGGTAGTTCGCCGCCGCGCTGTTGTACTTGCGGCACTCGAGGTCGAAGTTGGGCACCCCGAACAGATAGCCGTGGTCGGTGAGGGCAAGCGCGGGCATCTTGAGGTCGACGGCCCGCTTGACCATGTCGGGGATGGGGGTCGCCCCGTCGAGGATCGAGAAGTCCGAGTGGTTGTGGAGGTGAACGAACGCCATGCGGCAGCCTTTCGCGCGAGGGTGTGGGTTCCCATTCTAACCGAGCCGCAGGACGGCAATCGGACATGCCGCCAGCGCGTCAAAAGGTGGCGAGTTGGCCGCGTCGCCGCAGGAAGCGCCCCCAAAGCTCGCACATCTGACGGGGGTGTGTGCACCGCCGTGGTTCGGGTACCATCGTAGGGTCCAAGAAACCTCCACCCACCTAAGGAGCATCCATATGGAACGACCGAACGCCTGGTCCCGCTACACCACCGAACAACTCGAGGAGCTCGAGCAGCTCGCCAGCGACTACACCGCCTTCATCTCGCGCAACAAGACCGAACGCGAGTGCGTCGCCGACGCCATCGAGCTCGCCCGCGCCGCCGGCTACCGCAGCCTCGAGGAGTGCATCGCCGAAGGTGCCCAGCTCACCGCCGGAGACCGCGTCTACGCCAACATGCGCGGCAAGTCGCTCATCCTGGTGGAGATCGGCCGCGCCGACCTCACCGAAGGCGTCAACATCTTGGGCGCCCACGTGGACAGCCCGCGCCTCGACGTCAAGCAGAACCCCGTCGAGGAGAAGAACGATCTCGTCTATCTCGACACGCACTACTACGGCGGCATCAAGAAGTACCAGTGGGTCGCCCTGCCGCTGGCCATCCACGGCGTCGTGGCCAAGAAGGACGGCACCGTCGTGCCCATCGTCGTGGGAGAGGACGCGGGAGACCCCGTCTTCACGATCTCCGACCTGCTCGTCCACCTGGCGAGCGAGCAGCTCGAGAAGAACGGCGCCAAGGTCATCGAGGGCGAGCTGCTCGACGTGCTCGTCGGCCACAAGCCGGTCGTGATCGAGGACGAGAAGGACAAGAAGGACCTGGTCAAGCGCCATCTGCTGACGCTTCTAAAGGAGCGCTACGACATCGAGGAGCAGGACCTGCTCTCCGCCGAGCTCGAGGTGGTGCCCGCCGGACCTGCGCGCGACCTGGGCTTTGACCGCTCGATGATCCTGGGCTACGGCCACGATGACCGCAGCTGCTCCTACCCCAGCCTGCGCGCCCAGCTCGCCCTTGCCGAGCCGCCCGCGCGGACCGCGCTCACGATCCTGGTGGACAAGGAGGAGATCGGCTCGGTGGGTGCCACCGGCATGGAGAGCCGCTTCTTCGAGAACGTGGTGGCCGAGCTGCTGGCGCTCACCGGCCACGGCGACGGCACGCTGGCCCTGCGCCGCTGCCTGACCAACTCCGACATGCTCTCCAGCGACGTCTCCGCCGGCTTCGACCCCTCGTTCGCCAGCGCCTTCGAGCCCAAGAACGCCGCCTACCTGGGGCACGGCCTCACGTTCAACAAGTACACCGGGCGCGGTGGCAAGGGCGGCTCCAACGACGCCGACGCCGAGTACGTGGCACGCATCCGCGCCTGCATGGATGCCCACGACGTGGCCTGGCAAACCGCCGAGCTCGGCAAGGTCGACCAAGGCGGCGGCGGGACCATCGCCTACATCCTGGCCAACTACGGCATCCGCGTCATCGACTGCGGCGTGCCGGTACTCTCGATGCACGCGCCCTGGGAGACCATCTCCAAGGCCGACCTCTACGAGGCGTACTGCGGCTACCAGGCGTTTCTCACGCTGGCGTAGGTCCTGAGCCACGCGCGCAACGGGGCTGGCACGGGGGCGGGGGGGGGGGGGGGGGGGGGGGGGGGGGGGGGGGGGGGGGGGGGGGGGGGG
>JAWRIT010000026.1:0-4648 GCA_040268355.1 Atopobiaceae bacterium
AGACGACGGAGACAGCGGCTGGCATCTCGTTCGACGATGTGCCGGGATCTGTGCGCTACGTGCTCGAGCGCAAGAAGGAGGAGCTTGACGATACGGTTGCCGCGCTCGATGCTGACGAGCTCGCCCGGGTGGCACGCTTGCTGCAGCGCTCCAAGATGGTGTTGGTGGCAGGTGTGGGCACCTCGCTCTCGTTTGCCCAGATGGTCGCCACGAAACTAGCGCACGTGGGCGTGCGTGCGGTTGCGCCGGCCAACTCGGATGCCGCCGGCGTCACGGCACTGCTCATGGACGGACAAGACTGCATCCTCTTTGTGTCAAATTCGGGTGCCTCGCGTCGCCTCTCGTCGATCATGGATAGCGCCGAGGACGCGAGCATTCCCACGGCGCTCATCACCTCAGACAGCCAATCGCCACTGGCCTTGCGCGCCGACCATGTGCTCGGCGTGCGCGTGCGCGACCAGTTGCTGGCCGAAGGCATTGTGCTTTCGCATAACTCGCTTAACTTTGTGGCAGAGGTGCTGACGCAGCTGCTGCTTCACGACTCGCTGGATGCGGGGGAGTACCTGCGGCAGTACGGCCATACGGCGCATCGTGCCAACGAGAAGTAGGTGAGCGGACCATCCTCGGCCCCATGACTGGCGGCCCCTGTCGCTGACGCTGGCAGACCTCGCGCGCATCCCCTTATGAACAACTCATCTTCAACGATGCGGTTGACCTAGTTGATGGCATCGAAGCTGGCTTTTCGCATCTTGCCGAACGCGAATATGCGGTGACGACGGGTGGGGTTGGGCGCAGAAGGGCGTCATCGCCTCGTATCTTCCTGCGACAGGGGTTCCTATCCGCTTGCGTCCCCTCTCGTCTGCACAGTCGTGCTCCATATCCGACGGCGCGGCATCGCTCGCAGCTCCGCTTCTTCTGGCCACTTCAGAGGCGAGCTCACAGGAGGCTCTAGAACGCCCGTTCGTATGGAGAAAAGTCCTAGGAGTCGATTCCCGGCGAAGCGGGCCGTAAAATGGACCCTGTTCGTTTTCCCAGTTAGATAGCCCGAAAAAAGCGACTCAGACCGTTGCTTCTGTCGCGTCTCGCGCTCAGGTGGGGCATCGATTTCCCCGGTGAGGAAATCTCACTTACAAACTCCCAGGTAAAGCACCCCGAAAAAACGTCTCAATATGGCACGTGTGGCGTATCAAGCCCTCAAGACACATCCCCCTACCTGGGTTCTTGTCAGTGCCGAAAGCCCCGGATCGCCGAAAACAAGGCGAAAAAACGTCCCCATATCCGTTGCTGTTCTGATGAAAAAGCAGTTAAATACATTAAATACTAAACCACTTGGCACTTATGGGGACGTTTTGGGAGGTCGGATGCACATCCTTGCAGGGGAGAGCGCCCTGAGGGCGCTGCGCGCGGCGCGTTTCCGCGAACTTGCGATCGCCCTTCCTAGGCCGGCGGTCAGCAGGGCGGCCGTGCGGCTTCCCGGGCAATGGAGGCGAGCGCTTGAGGGGCATGCCGAACCGCAGGACTTCCTTCTGGCGTCCGGGTCGCTTGCGGAGGAGCGCTTTCCTTTTGATGCAGTCGAGTCGAACGCAAAGGTCGATTTCTTTGCGCTGGGGGACATCGGCGCGTTCAGTGCGAGGCGGCCTCTGGAGCTCGCAGTCTTTTCTCAGAAGCAAAAGGCCTGGCGCACGGCATGCCACACGCACGTGCTCAAGCAGTCGCTTCCGAGCAGCTCCCTAATATGTGTGAACCCCATCCTCTATTTCGTGTGTCCGGAGATCATTGCCGTGCAGCTTGCCTCGCGATTGGACGCTCTCGAGCTTGCTTTGCTCATCATGGAACTCTGTGGAACGTTCTCTCCCGAGGCCATTGCACGAGATGGCAGGCGGTGCAACTTTGGTGTGGAGCCGGTGGCGACGATCGAGAGCATCCGGCAATACGCCAAGCTCATACGATCGCGAGGAGGGGCACAGACGCTCAAGCAGGCGCTTTCCATTGCTCTGGAAGGCGCGGCCTCGCCGAGTGAGGCCAAGCTGGCGTTGGCGATGAGCCTGCCCGCCGAGATGGGCGGCTATGGGTTTGACAAACCCGCGCTCAACGCGAAGCTGAACGTTCCAGATGGGGAGCGCGACCGCGTTGGAGCGAAAACATACTATCTTGATGCGTTCTGGCAGGACGCATACACCGATCTCGAGTACGAAAGCACCGAGTTCCATCTTGACCCGCTTGTCGCCGAGGGTCTTGTGGCGGTTCGTGACGACGCGACCAAAGCGGACCCCGAGGCGGTCCGCTGGCGCCACGCGTACATCTCCAAGGCCGATGCCGATCGCAGGCGCCTACGTGACCTGCAGTACTTGGGTTGTAAGGTGATTCCCGTCACCACCTTCGATCTGCAGGCCACCGGTCGCATGGATCAGGTCGCCCGGTCCCTTGCGCGCAACTTCGAGCGTTCGACTGGCGCGAGCATGGACGACTGGTCGGATGCTCTCGACGAACATGCCTATCGTGAGAGACGACGCACCTTGCTTGAAGCCCTCGGGTCGGGGACGGTTCTGTAGCGCGTCTTCCGCCCGCAGTTCAAAGACCAACGACCTGCGTAAAGCCTGCTTTCCGTGGCTTCGGGTGACACCCTCTGCCCCCGTGTCCGCATCGGCTAGCAACGGCCGTCACGCGAGTGAAAAACATTACCAAAATAGGTATTGACATAAGGAAATGCAAACCGTATAGTGAAAGACACCACACATGGGCTGCGCCAGAGACAAGGCGTACGCGGCTTGTCATCCTACGGGAGCAACGACCAGACACCCAGCAGACGCTTGCTGCGGTGGCTGGTCGTTTTTGTACGCGGCCCTGGCAGAATCGGTGGTGCTGCAGAACCGCCGACGGGCAACGGAAAG
Organism: Atopobiaceae bacterium; assembly: GCA_040268355.1. GTDB lineage: Bacteria > Actinomycetota > Coriobacteriia > Coriobacteriales > Atopobiaceae > UBA1367. The sequence goes on from JAWRIT010000026.1 coordinate 2,892, forward strand.
GGGAGGAAGCCATGAGCGTGACGGACACCATGGCGACCATCAGGGTGCTTGCGGGTGGCGACGAGAATATTACGTTCTCGCATCCCGACGATGGCAGCCTGATGCTCGTCGTCAAGGACCAGAGTCTCGTCAGGCTTGCGGAGATCGACAACCTCGTCGACGTACGCGCCTGCGAGCTCGAGGACGGCGTGCTCACGGTTTGTCTCACGAGCAACCAGGAGGAGAACATGGCAAGCACGTATCACGACCTCGCCGGGGCAATCCTCGATGCGGTCGGCGGCGCGGACAACGTGAGGGGTCTCACGCACTGCATCACGCGCCTGCGCTTCACCCTCGCGGACGAGAGCATCGCCAAGACCGACGAGATCAAGGCGCTGGACGGTGTCATCACCGTCATGCAGGCGGGCGGCCAGTACCAGGTGGTCGTCGGCGACAAGGTGGACGACGTGTACGACGCGCTCCTGCAGGACTTTGGCATCGTCGGTGGGGGTGGGGTGCCCGAGGACGACGCCGTCGAGGACGAACAGGGCGGCAACCTCTTCACCAAGCTCATGAACGTGATCTCCGGCGTCATGGCGCCCGCGCTCATGGGCCTCGCCGCAGCCGGTATGGTCAAGGGCCTCATCTCCCTGGCCGTCTCCCTCGGCTGGATGCAGGCGACCGACGGCGCCTACATGGTGTGGTATGCCATCGGCGACGGCTTCTTCTACTTCCTGCCCATCATCCTGGGCTACACCGCAGCCAAGAAGTTCGGCTGCAGCGAGTTCGTGGGCATGGCCATCGGCGCCGCGCTCGTGTACCCGTCCATGGTGAACCTCTCTGCCACCAACGAGGTCATCGGTTCGCTCTTTGCGGGCACCGTGTTCCAGATGGACTACTACAACACGTTCTTTGGCATCCCCATTGTCCTTCCCACCGCCGGCTACACCATGAGCGTCATCCCCATCATCCTCGCCGTTTGGATCAACTCCAAGCTCGAGCAGTTCCTCAAGGATCGGATCCCCAGCGTGCTGCGCGGCTTTCTCGTGCCCTCCATCTGCGTCGCCGTCATGGGTCCGCTCACCTACCTGCTGATCGGCCCCGCCGCCGGCCTCATCTCCGGCGTGCTCACCTGGATCGCCCAGACCATCTACGCTATCCCGACCGTCGGTGCCGCACTCTCTGGCCTCGTCGTCGGTGGCGCCTGGTCCACCCTCGTCATGTTCGGCCTGCACTGGGCCATCGTCCCCGTGTTCATGAACAACTTCGCCACGCTCGGCTTCGACTACGTCTCCGCAGTGACCCTCATCGGCGGCTTCATCGCACTCGGCCAGGGTGCTGCCTTCCTCATCAAGTCCAGGAACCAGAAGATGAAGGACATCGCCGTTCCCGCCGTCATCTCCCAGGCCCTGGGCGTCGGCGAGCCGTTCCTCTACGGCATCCAGATCCCCTCGAAGATCCTGTTCGTCCAGAACATCGTCCTTTCGGCCATCGGAGGCCTGGCGCTTGGCCTTGCGGGCGTCAAGGTGTACGGTCCTGGTGGCATGGGCTTCTTCATATTCCCGTTCTACATTGATCCGGCCAATCCCAGCGACCTGTCGAACATGATCATCTGCTTTGCCATTACGATGGTCATGATGGTGGCGGGCTTCGTGCTCACCTTCCTCACCTACTCCGACAAGAAGGCGGGGTTCGAGGTCAAGGAGAACGCCGCCTAGGCTCCATCCCTTGCTTGTTCGGCCACACCGAGAAGTCCGTGGCGGCGCGCCTGTGGGCTT
>JAWRIT010000027.1:0-4597 GCA_040268355.1 Atopobiaceae bacterium
ATAGGTGCCTCTTCCCCCGTGTCGGCCCCGCTCCCCCGTGCCAGTCAACCAGATCAGCGCTCGACGAGATAGTTGACGACAAGGTCGCGCATCGGGTACCAGACCGCGTGGTCGCTCGTGAAGGTCGAGGTGATGGTCAGCTCGTCCGCCTCGTCAAAGTAGCGCGTGGAGAAGACCCAGGCGCCGTCGTTGACGAAGATCTCCAGGATGGAGGTGTCCACCACGACGCGCAGCTTGTCGATGTGCGGGATGAGCGCCCGGCGGCCTCGGCGACCTTGGCCGACGACGTCATCGGTAAAGAGCAGCTCCGCCTTGCCGCCTGAGAACGTGAAGGTGAGGAAGTCGCCGAAGCGCAGGGCGCCCTCGCCTTCGATGCCCTCGATGACGACATCGGCGCACTTCTCGGGCAGGGTGAGCGTGCCGTTCCATGGCGCGCTCTCACCGCGCAGCGCGTCGAACTCCTCGGCAGGGTTCTGCAGGATGCGGCCGGAGGTGGGATCGAGCGTCAGGACGCGAGGCGTGGTGAGCGCGCCGCGCCAGGTGTCGGTGGGGTTGTCATAGGCGCGGATGTCGTCCTTGTCGTGGGGAAGGCTCATCCAGCCGATGAGGATGGTGCGCCCCTTCTCGTCGACGAGCGACTGGCAGGCATAGTAGTCGAAGCCGTAGTCCCAGTCGACGAAGGTCTCCTCGTCGATGGCGGGGCGAGGAGCCGCGGCGTCCATGCGCTCGACGTCCTGGCGCATGAGGTCGACGATCGTGCCCGTCAGGGGGAAGTAGCCGGCAGCATGGACGTTCTGGACGCTGACGCGGGAGGGATCGTCGGGGTCGTTCGAGCCGACCATGCCCTGCGGGCAGGTGGAGAGGTACTCACGCCCCTCGAGCACGATGCGGTCGGGGCACTCCCACATGTAGCCAAAGGGGCGCTCCTTGAGGTTCGTCACCGAGCCGGCCATCTTCCACTCGTAGCCGTCGTCGGAGTCATACAGCATGATGGCGCCACGGCTGTCGGCGAGCGTGCGGGCGCCGAGCATCATGTGGAGCGTGCCGTCCTGCCGCCACACCTTCGGGTCGCGCACGTGGCAGGAGCAGTAGGCGGGATAGCCGGAGTTGTCGAGCACGACCTCCTTGGTGCCCAGGTTGATGCCGTTGTAGCTCTTCATGAGCGTCTGGTTGGCGAGGCGTCCCGAGACGGTGCCGTCCCCGTCGCCCTCGCGCACGTTGCCGGTGTAGTAGAGCCACAGCTCGTCGGTGTCCTCGTTGATGTAGGCCCCGCCGGAGTAAGAGCCGTCGCGGTCGCAAGGAGCGTCTGGCATGACATGGCAGCCGAGAAAGACCCAGTTGACCAGATCGCGCGAGGCGAAGTGACCCCAGCCGTGCGGGCTGTCGAAGTTGCCCGGATACTCGGGGGCGTTCTGACAGAAGAAATGGTAGGTCCCCTTGAACTGGCACAGGCCATTCGGATCGGAGATGGAGCCCCTGAAGGGGGCAAGGTGCAGCCGCGGGCGCCAGGATTCGTTGCTCATGTCGTGTCCTCCTCGTGTGACGAGGGCGGCCCTCGGCCACCCCGATCGCTGTCCAGACCCGTCTCCATCTTATGCGGGAACGATTCCAGATCGGGGGTGGCAACGACGAACGGTGCCGATGCGGCGACCGGCTGGCATGGCTCAGGTGGCGGGAGCGCCCTATCCGTCGAACGAGACGCAGAGGTAGGTGGCATCGTCGCTCGTCTTGGAGCGCGGCGTGCGCCAGCAGCCGGCGTCTTTGCGCTCGGCCCCTCGCAGCTCCTCGCCGAGAAGCGCCCCCTCCCCGGCACAGACGCGCCGCGCCAGCTCGCCAGGGTCTGCCACGACGCCCATGTCTACGGCGTTCGCATAGCCATCCGAGCAGATGACGGCCGCGCGGACCTCGGCGAGCGAGAAGGTCTCGGTCGTGACCTGCGCCATGCCCCGACACGAGATGTCGGCGGCCCAGTAGCCGTCTGGCTCGTTCATTTTGAGGCGGTTCTCGACGAACCGGTCGTTCAGGGCCCGACGCGCCTCGGCCATGGTGGTCCTCTGCCGCGTGGCGTAGGCGAACATGCGCGCGTAGTTCTCTTCGTCGAGCCGCGTGAGCGTGTCGTCATGCAGGACCACGCAGGAGCCGTCGCGCGTCACCACGATGGCGGTGCAGTCTCCCAGAAGACAGACCTCGAGTGTGCCAGCCTGCCAGCGCAAGGCCGCAACGCTGCCGTTGGGCTGGTCGATGCGCTCGAGCTCGTCCGCGCCGGGAAAGGACCGGTAGGCGCAAGCGACCACGCGACCGGCCGCGAGGAAGGCGTCGGCCGGCGATCGTCCCTCCGCCGAGAGCTGGGTAACGAGCTGGCGTGCGAGGGAGCGCGCGAACCAGGCGGCGTCGCTCTCGTCTGACGTGACGTGCGCCTTGGTCAGTCCGGTGGCCCCGTCGACCAAAACGGCACAGCGCAGCTCGCGGGCGGCGAGCGCATAGTCCTCGTTGCAGCGGCCCGCTCCCGAGCCCGTCCATGTCAGCGTCTCGCACCGGCACATATGTCCTCCGATCGCAGGGTCGTGCGGAAACCGATGATGCGCGCCCCAGCTTCCATCCTATGTGAGGGCCAGGCGCGCATCAGGTGGCAATGCGGCCACCGGTCGGCTAGGCGGCACTGTGGCTACCAATCAGGGGTGGGTGGCGGGGCCGTGCCCTTCGCCTCGACGAACCAGCGAGGGCCCTCATACCACAGGTGCGTGGTGGTGCCGCCCACCCGCACCGTGTAGCGCACGCCCGTCCCTCCGGTCTTGAGCGAGTGGGCCTGCCTGCGGTCGAGCACGCGATCGACGTGATAGCGCACGCCCGTGTCCCAGACGATCACCAGCGGGGTGACCAGGCCGTCTTGGGAGGTGTCCGAGACCACCTCGACGTACTTCTTCTTGTGATTTGCGCCGTTCGTCACGAACACTCACCTACCCCACACAAAGGCTCACCGGACGCATGATGTGGCAGCCGCGGCGTCATCTGAGAAGCGAACACCTGTTTGATAGTATGACACGCCCACCGGACAAAAACGGCGGCGTTTCGGTCGGCGAGCGAGGAGGGTGGTGCGGGGCCATGTCTTTGGGATGGGAGCGGGACTATGTCCTCGCGTTCCGTCGCGCCCTGAGAAGGAACAGGAGAAGCAGGGCGACATTGATGATGGTCACCACCACGCTTGCCTCTATTTGGTACGCGCCGCCGGACAGAAGCGCAGGACCCGAGGCGGCCATGGAAAGCACGCTCGGGTAGTCGTCGGCCAGGCTCACGACTCCAAGCACGATTGCCCCGATGACGTTCCAGATGGCATGGGCGGCGATCGGCGCGAGGATCGTCCGCTCGGACTCGTATAGGGCCGTCGTAAACAGGCACATCGTCACCACATTCGCGACCGCAAGGGCTCCGGCCTCGATCGCCCCTCCGTGCAGAAGGGTGAACAGCACCGTTGTGAAGAGCACCGCCATGCTCAGCCCATACCGGACTTTCAGGAGCTGATATAGGTACCCTCGCACGAGCAGCTCCTGCATGACCACATTGACAAAGGCTGACACCATCCACAGCCACAGCGACGACACGGTCTTCGCTCCGACCACCTCCAGGTGATGCCCTGTAAGCAGGATCACCGTGGGAAGGCCTATCCAGACGCATCCGACAAACGTGCCAACAAGCAGTCCCCTTCCGGCGTCGTCCCTTACCGGTATGGTCACCTCGCCCCTTTCTGTGGCCAGAAAGACTGCTGTGAAGCCGATCAGCACGGCAAAGGGAACCACCTCGGCAAAGAACCTCCATACCGCCGGATTGCTGCTGGGGACGTCTATGACGCCCGAGAGGACCGCCCATCCGACAAAGAACGCCCCGAACTTGAGGGCCGTAGCCACCACGCGCTTCATCCGTTCTCCCCCACCAGCTGTCTCACAGGCGAATCGCAGCTCGTCTGCCGCGAGTACCTGTTCTTGTCCCGGCCGCCCGTCGGTCGGCCCTCCGAGATTGTAGACGGAGCGCCCTGCCCTGTCCGCCTCGAGAAGCAGGACGAGACGGCCGCCCGTACGGCACGCGCGCAGGTGCTCGGGCGGGGGCCACGCCACGCTGACCTGCCATGCGCCAGCCTGTGCGACACGCACGCCACCTACAGGCCGCCGATTCGGTGCTTAACGCAGGGAAGCTGTGGCGTCGGACGAGGTGCCCGCAGAGGATGCGGATGGTAGGGCGTAGCACCGACGGACGGGGCCTCTCCCCTGCCAGGCAGGCTCGCTGCTCCTCGCCTAGCCCGTACCCGTACGGCTCCTGATCATGCGGATCCAGGAGCCTTGGGGCAACTGGATGCCCCTGGGGTGCACCGATGCTTGAGCAAGGACGTCATATCGAAGGCCCCTGGCTTGATACCTGGTGCGACATGGTCTCCTTCTCTTAATCAATATATAAACGAAGCCCTGAGAGCCCGTTTACGGCCCCTCTCGCGGCGGGGACGGCATATATCACCTGCCCGCAGGACGACGCCGGAGAGCGCCGCGAGGCGGGTGTCGCCATGGTGGCGTATTGTCACCCGGAGAGGCGCAGGTCAGTGGGGCCGAAT
>JAWRIT010000028.1:0-34933 GCA_040268355.1 Atopobiaceae bacterium
TGGGGTACCATAGTCACTCGTATGTATGGTGACGGAGGTATGCGTTGGCTCAGACTAAGGTCAAGGAACGGGTTAAGACGACGGTCAAGTCCAACGTCGCTCCCGATGTGCTCCAGGCGCAGCTCGATGGAACGGCCAAGCCTCCCGTCGGCACGTCGGACAATCCTTCAGACAAAGTCCTTACATTCGCTAATTTCATAACGCTCTGTCGACTGGCGCTCACCATCGCCTTTTTGGTGCTGTTCGTGAGCGGCACCAACCGAGGCCTGGCGCTCGTCTGCTACACCACGGCCGCCGTCACCGACTTCCTCGACGGTTGGGTCGCGCGGGCCACCCAGACGGTCAGCTGGTTCGGCAAGGTGAGCGACCCCGTCATGGACCGCGTGCTGCTCTTCACGGGTGTGATCGGGCTGGTGCTGACCGGCGAGCTCCCGCTGTGGGTGGCCAGCTTCGTCATCGGACGCGACGTCGTGCTTCTGTGCGGATCGCTCTACCTGCATCGCTTCTGGAAGCGCCCCGTCGACGTCGTCTACATCGGCAAGGTCGCGACGGCCTTCTTCATGACGGGGTTCTGCCTGCTGCTGCTGAACGCCATCAACGTCACCGGTCCGGTGCTCACCGACGCAAGCTGGCTCCCTGGCTTCAACGGCCAACTGACATCGGTGGGGATCTACTTCGTCTACGTGGCCGTCGTGCTCTCTGCGATCACCGCGATCGTCTACATCCGTCAGGGTCTTGCGATCCGTGGCGAGGCCATCGCCTCACGCGAGGAGCGCTAGGCCATGGTCAGGCGCACAGGCACAGACATCGGACTCATGCGGATTCTGCTTGTGGCAGTGGTGCTCGGGGCACTGGTGCTGCCGCTGGCGGGGACGACGAGCGCACAGGGTCAGCCGGCAGGAATGCCCGAGGTGGTGGTGGAGGACAAGATGCCCTCCGATGAGGCGGACGGTGCCGACGCCTCTGCCGACGCAACCACGGGAACCGACGAGTCGACAGACGATGCCGCGGACACGTCGAGCGACGGGTCCGCCGACACCGACGCCACTCCGACCGATGACGACGCGACCTCTGACGCCCCGGCTGACGATGAGCCTGCCGCAGACGATGCGCCCGGCACCGATGACACGGCAGACGCCGATGGGGCCGAGGACGAGTCGACTCAGGACGGATCAGGGTCGGCCGAGATCTCGACCGAGGCGATCGAGGGCGAGCCTACCATCACCGAGGCGACCGCGGTCGCCCTCATCGATGCCTTTGGCAACGTCGTGTACGAGCGCGGGGGAGAGGACACGCTGCCCCCGGCGTCCATCACCAAGGTGATGACCGCCATGGTCGCGTTGGACTCTGGCATCGCCCTGGACGAGCCCATCGCGTACGTGCCGGGCGAATACCCTGAGGACGCCCAGCTTGCCGGATACGTGGAGGGCGACACCCCGAGCTTTGGCGAGCTGCTCTCCGCCACGCTCATCTACTCCGCCAACGACGCCGCGGCCAATGTCGCCTATGCCGTCGCTGGGAGCAAGGAGGCCTTCGCCGAGCTCATGAACGCGAAGGCCGCCGAGCTGGGGCTGTCCCGCACGCACTTCATGAACCCCCACGGGCTCGAGGAGGAGGGGCACTACTCGTGCGCCCTCGACCTGTGCACCATGGGGCGCTACGCTCTGGAACACTATCCCTTCATACGATCGGCCGTCATGAGCCGCTCGACGACGGTCGTCGCCGACGGCAAGACCATAACGCTGCCTTCGACCGACTCCCTCATGGACACCTACGCCGGCCTGCGGGGCATCAAGACGGGCAACACCCAGAGCGGCACGTCGTTCCTCTCGTCCGCGCGGCGTGACCGCGTGACCCTGTATGCCTGCGTGCTGTGCTGCGAGACCAGAGCGGGGCGCTTCGCCGACACCTCGGCTTTGCTCGACTGGGGCTTTGGGCTTTACGAGCAGCGGACGCTGGCCACAGACGGCCTGGTGACAGACGTCATGCCCTGGGCGGACGGCTTCTGGCTGCGCCTGCCCGTCACGGCGGAGCGCGACGTCTCGGGCAGCGTGTTTTCTGGCGCCGGCGTCCAGACGACCATGGTTTCGACGGGATCGGGCATGTTCGCGCGGACCGACCTGCCACAGACGATCACCCTTTGGCGCCAGGGCAGGCGATACGTGTCCGGCGTCGTCTGCCGCACGGACGAGACCCCGCGTCGTGTCGGGGCGTGGAACCCCTTCGTGCTTCCGCTCTTCGAGGACACGGAAGGCCGTGATGCCGCGTGACGCAGGCTGGATGGATGCAGGTCTCGGATGCCCCGCTCTACGAGGAGCATCTGCTGCTCGGTGGCCACTATGACGCGCTGGACGCACGCCTGGCGGCGCCGGTGCGCTATGGCGAGGCCGAGCAGGCTGGCGCGGCGGAGCGTCGTTGCGTCGTCGCGGACCTCTCCGGCATGCGGGCGCTGCTCGTGTCCGGCTCGGAAAGCGACTCGTTCGTCTCCGCCGCCTTCGCGTGTGAGCCGCTGGAGGTGGGGGAGTGCTCGCCCTCGGCCGTGCTGACCGGGGATGGCGCGGTGACGTCCATCCCGCTGCTGGCGCGCACAGGAGCGAAGGAGTTTCTGGCCTGGGACCCCACGCACCGCGCTGAGCTGCTGGAACCTTGGCTGGGATTTGTCGCGGACATAGAGCAGGAAGGCTTTAGGCCCTACGGGGGCGTTACGGTCGAGAACGTGAGCATGTCGTTGGTGCCGCTGCTGCTGTGGGGACAGGACGCTCCTGCGGTGTTGGCGGACTACGTGGCCACTGCCGAGACGCTGCCTGCCGCGGGCCAGGTGCGCGACGTGCGGCTCGATCGCATCGCATGCCTCGTCGCCCGTCCCGAGCTGGGAGAAGAGCCCTGTTACCTGCTGTTCGTCCCACCGACCGCAGTCCGCGTCCTGTGGCGCAGCCTTCTGTCGTTTCCCGTCGTGACGCCGGTGGGGACGACGTGGCTCAGGCAGGCCGCACGAGACCTCCTGCCCTGGCTTGATGACCTCCTGAGGCAGGACCGCCTGGTCCTTGCGGGCACGATCCTGAAGGCGTGGCGCCTCGCCCGCCCAGCTCAGGACTTTATCGGTGGTCGTGCGTTGGACGCCTAGCCAGCGCACGGCACGCGCATGGCTTGAGAGAGGGGAGACCGCATGAAGTACGCCATCAACGCGCCCGGCGCGCCTGAGTCGATCGGCCCCTATTCGCAAGGGACCACCGCCGGACGCCTCGTCTTTGCCTCCGGCCAGCTGCCCGTCGACGCTGCCCATCCGCACCATCTGGTGGAGGGAGGCATCGTCGAGCAGACCGAGCAGGTCATCCGCAACTGCCGCCTGCTGTTGGAGGCGGCGGGCTGCACGCTCGATGATGTGGCCCAGACCACGGTCTACCTTGCCGACATCTCGCTCATGCCCTTGATGAACGAGATCTATGGGCGTCACTTCACCATGCCCGCGCCCGCGCGGTCGGTCGTCGCCGTGAGTGGCCTTCCGATGGGGGCGCTCATCGAGATGGACTGCGTGGCATGCCGGTAGCGCTATCATAGGTCTGTACAACACATTCGATTGGAGCTCATATGCAGCCCAACAACAACGCAATGGGATCGACCGAGATCTTCCGCATGCCCTCCGCTGACTCCACCGTCCCAGACCTGATGGGTGGGCAGCGGCCGTCGAACCCCACGCTGACCATCGTCAAGGGGCCCCAGACGGGTTCGGTCTTCGAACTCACCACCAACGAGATCTCGCTGGGACGCGAGCCGTCGAACAGCGTGTTTCTCAACGACATGACCGTCTCGCGCCATCATGCGCGCATCGACCTGTCCGGCATGGAGTCCGGCTTTGCCACCATCGAGGACCTCGGATCGCTCAACGGCACCTGGGTCGACGGCGCCATCGTGAACAAGGCCATGCTCAAGGATGGCTCCACCGTGCAGATCGGCACCTTCCGCATGGTGTTCCACGCCAATCGCCGTCCCATCAGGATCGAGACGGGGGCATAGGGTCCATGCCAGATGCCGGCTACCTCACCATCGGCAAGGTCGTCAAACGACTCCAACAGCGCTATCCGGACCTCTCGGTCTCGAAGGTTCGCTATCTCGAGGACGAGGGTCTGCTGAATCCCGCGCGCACGCCCGGAGGCTACCGGCTCTACTCCCAAGCCGACATCAATCGTCTTGAGACCATACTGCACCTGCAGAAGACGCGCTTCTTGCCCCTGCAGGTCATCAAGGAGGAGCTCGAGCGCGGCGAGACGGCCGGGCCGGGCGGGGGATCCTCGCGCTCGCAGGCGCTGCCACCGGGAGTGGCGCAGCAGGACGACGAGGAGACGACCAACCGCCTGCACCCGATCGACCGCATGCCCGAGCTGGCCGGTGCGCCCGTGAGCTTCGTGCGCCAACTGAGCGAGGTGGACATCATCACGCTCAAGCGCTCGCCGCATGGGCGCGATCTGGTTGACGGGCGCGACCTTGCGCTCATCCGGATATGTCACGAGCTGAGCCGCTTTGGCATCGGCCCGCGCAACCTTCGCCAGTATGTGACGGCCGCCAATCGCGAGAGCGCGATGTTCGAGCAGGCGCTGGTGGTCTTTGCGCGCAAGGGTGGGGGAGTCGAGGCCGAGCTGACCAACGAGCGCCGGGAGCGCTTCACACAGGCGTGCGACGAGATGCTCGCGCTCACCAACCAGGTCCGCGACGCCCTCATCATGCGGCAGATTCGCAGCACTTTCAAGGAGATGGACGGGGAGCAGGATGACACCCGTTCGGACAGGGACTAGGTACTTAGGGAAAGGGAACTGCCTTGGCGAACTACGACTACGAGAGCCTCGTCGTTGACATCCCCGACTACCCGGAGCCCGGCGTCGTCTTCAAGGACATCACGCCGCTCATCGGGAGCCCGCGGGGCTTTGCCGCGGCCATCGACGAGATAGCCGAGCACTTCATGGGCAAGGGCATCACCAAGATCGTCGGCGCGGAGGCGCGCGGCTTTCTCGTTGGGGCGCCCGTCGCCTACCGGCTTGGCTGTGGCTTCGTGCCCGCCCGCAAGCCCGGCAAGCTGCCGCGCGACGTGCACAGCGAGTCCTACGCGCTCGAGTACGGCACCGACGAGCTGCAGATCCACAAGGACGCCCTCGATGGCGACGACCGGGTGCTGGTGGTCGACGACCTGGTGGCAACGGGTGGCACCGCCGTCGCCTGCGCCAAGATCATCGAGAAGGCGGGCGCGGACTTCATGGGCTTCGCCTTCCTCATGGAGCTCTCGTTCCTCAAGCCGCGCGACATCATCGGCAAGGAGTTCGACCAGGAGGTCTTCAGCCTCTTCCAGATTCGCTAGCCAAAGGCTGGAAGGATGCCCGCCCGCCCCTTGGCGCATGCGTTCACTGTCGGTTGACCCATGTGCGGGCTCAGTCAAATGGGTGCTCCTTCTCGTGGTCCGCAATCGTACGTATATGGTTGAGTTTGCATAGCGAGAGGGGAGCGTTCGGCTGTGCCCGCACGTCAACCGGGTTTTCACGATTGTTGGCATAGCGTGCCCATTGTATGAACTGCCTGGAAATCCAATCTGAGGGAACTAGAATGGCAGGAACCGTCCAGACGGAAGGATTTTACCTATGAAGGTTATGAATCGTGCGGTTTCTGCTGGTCTGGCGTTCGCGCTCGCGTTCGGCACGTGCCTGCCCGTGGCCGTCGCCTCACCCCAGACCGAGCTCGCAGCGGCCTCACAACAGCTCGAGCAGCTTGGTGGCGAGCTCTCCTCCATTCAGGAGGACCTTGCAGCTCAGACGGCAGATCTGGAGGCCACGAGCTACCAGATAGGGGAGAAGCAGGAGCAGATCGAACAGACCAGCGCAGAGCTTGAGGAAGCCAAGCAGGTGCTTGGCGGGCGCATGCGCAGCTCGTACAAGACTGGCCCGTCCTCGCTCGTCGACGTGCTGCTGGGCTCCGCGAGTCTCGATGACGTCGTGAGCCGCATCTACTACATGGACAAGGTCGCCACAAGCGATGCCGAGTCCATCGCTGCCGTGCGGATGCTCGAGGAGCGCCTGACCACCGAGAAGGCCGATCTGGAGCAAACCGAGCAGAACCAGCAGGCTGCGGTGGCGGAGCTGCAGGGGCAGGTCGACACCTATACGGAGAAGGTGGCGGAGGCACAGCGCTACTACAACTCGCTGGACGCCGAGGTCCAGAGGCTTCTTGCGGAGCAGCAGGCCGCCGAGGAGAACGCTCGGATCGAGGCGGCCGTTGCCGCTGCGGAGCAGAACGAGCAGGACCAGTCGTCCGACACCCCGCAGGAAGAGTCAAACCAGACCGAGGAGTCGGGCGACCGGGACGACAGCTCGGGTTCGCAGCAGACGCCCACGACCACGACCCCGTCCACCACGACCGATGACTCGAATGATGGTGGCGCCGCGCCATCGAACAACACGAACACCAACACGAACCCGAGCAGCACCCCGAGCACCAGCAGCCCGTCGAAGAACGTTCCTTCTGGCGGCGGTCTGAGTTCCGCGTACGCCGCCATCGGCTGCCCCTATGTGTGGGGAGCCACGGGTCCCAGCTCGTTCGACTGCTCCGGCCTGATCTGCTACTGCTATGGGTACGCGCGCGGACGCACCACGTACTCCATGATTGCCTCGCTGAAGGCAGATGGCAGCTGGAAGACGAGCATGAGCCAGCTGTCTGTTGGCGACCTTGTCTTTACCAGCGAAGGTCACGTGGGCATCTACGTTGGTGGCGGCCAGATGATCCACGCACCCTCGCCTGGCCGCACCGTCGAGCAGGCCAGCGTGTACGCGTTCATTGGCGGCGGCACCTACTAGACGAGTTCTTCACAAGCCATGCCTACACTTGCGGAGGCGTCCCTGGAAGGGGGCGTCTCCGCACGTTTGTGTGGACGCACCATATGGAGTCGGCATCAGGCAGGGTGGGCCATGGCAATCGCATCGCAGGGGGACAGGATGTCCGAGCGTAGCGTCATCGAGCGGCATTTCTCGAGACGCCTGCAGGTCACCATGGTGGGCGAGGGTCTGCTGATCGGTGCGGTCGTGGGGGTCATCATCACCTTGTACCGCATGGGGCTCTCGGGTGCCGAGGGCCTGCTGAGGCGCCTCGTGCCCCTGCTGCGCACGAATGTGGCCCTCTGTTTGGGCTGGTTCGTCATCTTGGTGCTCGCCGCAATTGCCGTCACGCGGCTTGTGATGACAGAGCCCGACACACGTGGCTCGGGAATCCCCCAGATTGACGCTGAGGTCGTTGGTCGGCTCGACATGCGCTGGCCGCGCGTCATCGTCTGCAAGTTCGCTGAGGGGCTCATCTGCACGATCAGTGGCCTCTCGCTCGGTCGCGAAGGGCCGTCGGTGCAGTTGGGCGGCATGGCCGGCAAGGCCGTCAGCCGTCTGTTTGGCAAGGATCGCGCCGAGGAGCATCTGCTAGTGACCTGTGGGGCAGCCGCAGGAATGTCGGCGGCGTTTCACGCGCCGCTGACGGGCGTGCTCTTTGCCCTGGAGGAGATCCATCGTGAGTTCAATGCGCCACTGATCATCTCCGCGATGGCGGCCACGGCCATGGCGGACTTCGTCACCTCACATGTGCTCGGCGTGCAGCCGGTGTTGCACTTCGATCTCGTCGACGCGCTTCCGCACATCGACTACGCGCTCGTGCTGCTCATGGGCATCGTGTGCGGGATGGTGGGGGCCGCGCACAACCGAGGCATGTTCATGGCGCAGGAGACGCTGTTCGCCCGCCTGAGGAAGTGCCTGGGGGAGCATGCGCTCGTCGTTCCGTTCCTCGTCTCCGGCGTCGTGGCGCTCATGGTGCCCGAGCTGCTCTGCGGTGGCGACGCGATCCTCGCGTACCTTGAGGCTCACCGACAGCTCTCGGTGAGTGTCGTGCTTGGCCTGCTGGTAGGGAAGTACCTGTTCACAAGCCTGTGCTTTGGGTCTGGTGCGCCAGGCGGCACGTTGTTGCCGCTCGTCATCATGGGCTCGCTCGTGGGCGCGCTCTTTGGGTTGGGAACGATTGGCGCTGGTGGGGTGCCGTTCTCCTATTTGAACAACTTCATTTTGTTGGGGGTTGCCGGACTATTTGCGGCATCGGTGCGGGCCCCTGTGACCGCAGTCGTGCTGTGCTTCGAGCTCACGGGGAGCTTGGAGCATCTGCTGGCCGTCACGGCCGTGTCACTCGTGGCGTTCGTCACGGCTAACCTGTTGAAAGTTGATCCGTTTTACGAACACTTGTTCAATAGGCTTCTGGAACGCCATCCGCTTCCGGACGAGGGCCGCTACGAGCCCTCGGAGCATAAGAAGCTGCTGCACACCCATGTGGTGGGGGTGGGGAGCCTCGTGGAGGGCAAGACGGTGGCCGACGTTGCTTGGCCGCACAACACGCTCGTGGTGACGATCGAGCGGGCGGGGCAGCGCGTCATCCCGCGAGGAGACACCTACCTGCAGGCTTTGGACGAACTGCTCGTCATCATGGATGCCGACGGTGAGCCACAGACACAGGAGATCCTGCACGAGCTCTGTGGCGGCAGAACGTGAGGAGCACGTGAGAGACCTTCCTATGGAGCGAGTCGACGTCTTTGGCGCGGCGCGAGGCGCCCTTGGCGCGTGAGGCGCCTTTGGGGAACGAGGTGGGCGGCTCTGGAGGGGAAGGACCCTGAGTAAGAAGGCCGGATCTCTTGTCTCTCTATCTACTTTACATAAGATATATTATCGCGGATTTATAGGGGAGTCGCAGGTCATGCGGTGTCGATCTCTCGTGTAGGTTCACCCCACAACCCGCCGTATCCGTGGGCACCCGACCACCGCCACCTAAGGCGCCCTTCGACTGTCACTGCCGAGCGACCTTTTGCGTGCCACACCCACTTGATGATTCTCTGCCTGCGACCATTGTGGGATGAACCTATACGAGAGCCTGAGCTTTCGGCCATTGCTCCCTGACAGTACGTGACCGTTGCTCCCTAGTGCGGTCTCTGTTCTGGTCGGTGTGACCGGCAATGCGCCTGTCCATCAATGCGCTCGCCCGTCAGCGGTGTTGCACATACCTTGAATCCACACCTGTTTTAGCGAGGCCACAGGAGCCCGAATTTGGGCTTAGAATCCTGGTTGATGGGTTCTGATACCTTGTTTTGCGGAAATGCGCTCGTATCCTGTCTCACTTTGAAAGGGTTTGTGGCACCTTGCCGCTCTCCAACACGAGCCACTCCCATGCACAGACGCTGCCAACCCGATGGTAGCGACGCTATGCACAGGAGCGGCTCGCGCATCACTGTTGAGGAACCTTGAGGAACCGTGTCTCGACAGGTCGTGTTCCTCTGACTCCTTATCCCTCTACGGGATGGCCAAGGTACGCAGCAACACTAGTGGCGGCGATGGCTCCATCGGCAGCTGCCGTGACGATCTGGCGCAGCGGCTTCTGACGCACGTCTCCTGCCACGAACAGCCCATCGGTCTTGGTCCCCATCCGCTCGTCGGCGATGACGTACCCGTTCTCGTCTACCTCGACTAACTCTCCCAACAGCTGGGAGGCCGGAACCCGCCCGACGAACACGAAGACACCAAAAGCACCTGCGTCATAGCGCTCCTGATAGGTCTCGCCCGTCGCGTTATCGCGCAAAGTCACGCTCGTCGGCAGCGCCTCTCCCTCAAGGGCCAGAAGACTCGTGAGGTACCGGACGGTGATCTTGGGGTTCTCCTCCACCTCTCGTGCGACGGCCGCCTGCGCGCGCAGATGGTCCTTGCGCACGATGATGTCGACCTGGTCGGCAAAGCGCGTCAGGAACAGGGCCTCCTCGCACGCCGAGTTCCCGCCACCGATGACATAGACCTTCTTGCCCCGGTAGAACATGCCGTCACACGTCGCGCAGTACGAGACGCCCTTGCCGGTGAAGGTGTCCTCGCCCTCAAAGCCCGCCTTGCGCGGGGTCGCGCCACCGCCAGCGATGACCGCCTTTGCCACGAGCGTCTCTGTGGGCGTGCTCACCGAAAACAGGCCCGTTTCGGGGTCACGTTCGACCTTCTCGACATTGGTGATGACGATCTTGGCGCCGAGTCCCTCCGCCTGCTTCTGCATCGCATCTACCAGGGTGAAGCCGTCGGTGTTCGGCACACCTGGGTAGTTGTCGATGTCGCTGGTAATGATCACCTGCCCGCCAACGGCCTCCTGCTCAAGCAGGACCGAATCGAGCAGCGATCGCTGTGCGTAGATGGCGGCGGAAAGACCCGCTGGTCCCCCGCCGATGATGATCACGTCATAGATGTGGGTGTCGCTCATGATACCTCCTTCGTATTTAGTTTGTGCACAATCATATCGTAGCCTATAAATTTATGCAACGATAAATATGGGTGTTTTGAGTCAAGATCCCGTCAGGGCGTGCGCTCGAACCTACGGCCCTGGCAAAGCATGCGACCACGCCGCGGAAGGAGCTTGTCAGACACCGCTCGAACCAAAGCCGCCGGCCCCTCGGTCCGTCTCGTCCAGGTCGGCCACCTCGACGAGCTCGACGATGGGCACCTTCTGGATAACGAGCTGGGCGATGCGGTCCCCTACGTGGATCTCGATGTTCTGGTGGGCATCGAGGTTGACGGCACAGATCTTGAGCTCGCCGCGATACTGCGCGTCGATCAATCCCGGGGTGTTGGCCATGGATAGGCCCTGTTTGAGCGCCATGCCACTGCGCGGCTGGACAAAGCCGGCATAGCCGTCGGGTATGGCCACGGCAAGTCCGGTCGAGATGAGCCGTCGCTCGTGGGGCCGCAGCGTGACGTCCTCGTTCGCCTTCAGATCAAGGCCCGCATCGCCCGGATAGGCATAACGAGGTAGCTCGACCGCAGGGTCGAGTCGCTTGATCTGGACGGTTATGGAATCGGCCGGCTGCTTGTGGGGGTTGTTCATGAGGTCAGGCTCCGTAGTTCTTCGTTGAATTCGTCCAGGTCCTTGAAGTCGCGGTACACCGATGCGAAGCGCACGTAGGCGACCTTGTCGATGTCGACCAGCCGCTGGAGCACCATCATGCCGAGGTCCTGCGAGGAGAGCTCGCTTTTGCCCTTGTCCCGCAGCTCGCCCTCGATGCCGTTGATGAGCTCGTCAAGTTGTTCGACCCGCACGTTGCGCTTGACGGTGGCGGTCAACAGCCCCCTCATGAGCTTGGAGCGGTCGAAGGTCTCCTTGCGTCCATCCTTTTTGACCACCATGAGCGGCATCTCTTCACGACGTTCGTAGGTGGTGAAACGATAGCCGCATTGCACGCACTCTCTGCGGCGTCGAATTGCGTCATTATTCTCTGACGGGCGCGAGTCAACGACCTTGGACTCCTCGCACCCACACGTTGGACAGCGCATCTTCCTCCCTATCTCCGGTACATGCGAAGATAGCACAGCTAGACGCGCCTGTCCCCCGTAATGGAAATTTGTCCTCATGGGGTGTGCCCGACTGCCAGCTCCGAGTGC
Source organism: Atopobiaceae bacterium (assembly GCA_040268355.1). GTDB lineage: Bacteria > Actinomycetota > Coriobacteriia > Coriobacteriales > Atopobiaceae > UBA1367. The sequence continues at coordinate 11,463 of JAWRIT010000028.1, forward strand.
CAGAACCATCAGGCATCGCAGGGAATTTCAAGCTGCATGCCCACCTGAAGCGCCTCGCCCGTCACGGCATTCGCCTGGCTGATGTGGCCGACAAGCTCTGCCGTGGTGCACCCATCGAGCGGATGGGCCTCGGCGATCTTCCACAGCGAGTCTCCGGGCATGACAGTGACAACCTGCGTCTGGGTGCCATCGAGCGCCGCTGCGACACGACGGTGGCGCAGGCCGTCAACGAATGACCACACAAGGACAAGCGCAAGCGCAACGAGGGTCGCCGAGACCAACGCGCCGATGCCAAAAGATCGTTCTGCCGCACGTGGAGCTGCTGCCGTACGCGGTGCGGCCCCGCCCTCTATGACTCGCAGTGGCGGCGTGATCGGTCGGTCGTGCGACGGAGCCTCCCAGGCAATGGCCGCTTGGCTATGGACTGCGCTCATGTGCTTCTCCTCTCGTCTGTCTGCCTTAGGTATAAGGGACAGACACGACAGAAATGAGCCGGTGGTTGTTCTTGCAATGAACGAACACGCGTACTATACTAGGCTCAAACAATTGTTTGGTCAAGAGAAATCAGAACAATTGTTTGGATGTTTGTGGAGCGAGGAGGATCTATGGCACGCACTACGTTGAGCAGGCGCCAGACGGCCATCTATGAGTTCATCTGCAGCTATACCCGCGAGCGTGGGTATCCGCCCTCGGTGCGCGAGATTGGCGCGGCGGTCGGGCTCGCGTCGCCCTCAACGGTGCACATGCACCTCAAGGTGCTTCAGGAGCGTGGCTACATCCGGCGCGACTCCAAGAAGCCACGTACGATCGAGGTCGTCGCCGAGCAGTCCTCGCAGACGGCTGACGCCTCCGGCCTCGTCTCCCCCATCCAGGACCCTGCGTCGAACGTCATGCAGCTTCCGTTGGTCGGACGGGTCGCCGCCGGCACCCCCATTCTGGCCGAACAGAACGTCGAGGAGCTGCTCTCCCTTCCCACGAGCATCGTGGGGGATTCCAGCTCGTTCATGCTGCGCGTTCGGGGCAACTCCATGATCAACGCGGGCATCTTCGACGGGGACTACATCGTCGTGAAGGAGCAGCACGATGCCCATGACGGCGAGATCGTCGTGGCTCTGGTCGATGACTCCGCGACGGTGAAGACCTTCTATCGTGAGAAGGATCGTGTCCGCCTGCAGCCTGAGAATGACACCATGGACCCCATCTACGTGACTAACCCGACCATCCTAGGTCGCGTGACGGCGCTCGTGCGGTCCATCTCATAGCTCTGTGGTTCTTGGGAGATCTGTGGGACCAGGGCGTTCGGTGTCAGACCAGAGGTCGCCTCAGCGGGCGTCCGGTCAGCGCATGGCGCTCTTCGACCTCCTGCGCGGGCTTTCGGTCGTCTCGATGGTTCTGTTCCACCTCTGTTACGACCTCCAGGTTCTCTATGGGGTCTCGCTTCCGTTCTTTCACGCGCCACTCCAAGACATCTGGAGGGCTTCGATCTCGTGGACCTTTCTGTTCGTGGCCGGATGCATGTGCACCTTTTCACGCGACGCCGTCAGGCGTGGGCTCCGCTACCTGATCTGTGCGCTGCTGGTGTTCGTCGTCACGGCGGTCGCCTCGGTGGATGCCCCCATCAGCTTTGGGATCATCTTCTGCATGGGGGCGAGCACGCTGCTCGAGCACGGACTGCAAAGGCTCCAGTGCGCCCCACGCGGCCTTCTGGCGGCCGGCGTCGTGTTCGTGGCCTTTCTGCTGTTGCAAGGCGTCCCGCAGGGATATCTTGGACTCCCCTCATGGCAGCTTCGCCTTCCGGCGCAGCTCTATGAGACATCCTGGCTCGCCGCGCTCGGCTTTCCTGGTCCCGGCTTCGTCTCAGGGGACTACTATCCGCTTCTCCCCTACTGCCTCATGTTTTTGTGCGGAGCCGCTTGGGCCCGCCATATGGCTGACAGGGGCTTCCCGTCCTGGTTCTCTACCGTTGCGTGTGCGCCGCTGGAATGGGTGGGAACGCACTCGCTCGGCATCTACCTGGCGCACCAGCCCGTGCTGCTCGGGATATGCGAGGTCCTGCGGCGCGCGGCGGCGCTTTCGGGATAGGCCCAGGTCCGAGCGAGCGGGCCCTCAGATCGCGCCCCGCCTCTCCCGCCAAGCCTTCGACCGTCCGTCCCCTCGCCCCGACCTGTCGTCTCAGACGTTCTCGTGGCTCTCCAGGGGCTCGGAGACGACATAGCGGGCCAGTGACTCTCGGATGCGCTTCGAGGCCCTGATCGTGGCCCGCAGGCCCTCCTGGACATATTCCTCCCGCACGATCTGGCAGCGCTCGTGGATCATGTTCATCAGCTGTCCCTTGTCATAGGGCAGAAGCACCGTGATCGTTTCGTCTCCTTCGGAGGCCTCCTGCGCGATGCGGTACAGCAGGGCGGAGATCCCCGTGCCCTTCAGGGCGGAGACGGTCACGGCATCGGGATGCGCGAGCGTAAGCGCCTGCAGCGTGTCCTCGTCAAGCAGGTCGATCTTGTTGTAGACGATCACCGAGCGGATCTGCTGGGCCCCGATCTCCTGCAGGATGCCATCGACCGCCGCCAGCTCCTTGTCGGCATGGGGGTCCGAGGCATCGACGACCCGCAGAATGAGGTCGGCGGCGAGCGTCTCCGCCAGCGTCGACTTGAACGACTCGATGAGGGTGGTCGGAAGCTTCTGGATGAACCCGACGGTGTCGGTGATGGTCACCTTGCGTCCCTCGTCAAGCACGAGCGAGCGCGTCGTGGGGTCGAGCGTGGCAAAGAGCTCGTCCTGGACGTACACGTCGGCTCCGGTCAGCTGGTTGAGCAGCGTCGATTTGCCCGCGTTGGTGTAGCCGACAAGCGCCACGCGATATACCCCGGACTCCCACCGCGCCTTGCTCTGGACGCTGCGCCTCCGATCAAGGCGGCGCAGCTCGCCGCGCAGCGTCGTGATGCGGTCGCGGATCAGCCGACGGTCGACCTCGAGCTGGCTCTCGCCCTGGCCGAACCTGCTGCCGATCCCACCGCGCGTCTGCTCGCCGACCAAGTGGCTCCACATGCCACGCAGCCGCGGCAGGACGTACTGGAGCTGGGCAAGCTGCACCTGCAGGCGCCCCTCGTGCGTTCGTGCGTGCTCCCCGAAGATATCGAGGATGAGCGCCGTCCGGTCGATCACCTTGACCGGCTCGCCAAACGCACGCTCGAGGTTGGACTGCTGCGAGGGGCTGAGCTCATCGTCAAAGATGACGACATCGGCCTCCAGGCTCTTGACCAGGCCTGCCACCTCATCGACCTTGCCGCTGCCGATGTAGGTCTTCGGTATGGGATGGTCGAGTCGCTGCGTGACGACCTGCACCACCTCGGCACCATCGGTCTCTGCCAGCCGATGCAGCTCGCCCAGCGACTCGTCTAACGACCACTCGGACCTTCCCTGGTCAACACCGACCAGAATGGCCCGCTCGGGCACTGGTGCCGTCTCAAAATGCTTGAACCGTGCCATCGTCTTCATCCTTGCTCGCCTCGGGACCCTCGCTCGAGACCTCATCCACCACCAAGGAGACTGCGCGCTCGAGGTCGTCCGCCCGTATCCATCGTACGCGTTCGTCGTGGGAGAACCATGAGATCTGCCGCTTGGCGTATCGCCGGGTGCGCCGCTTGATCACCTCACGAGCCTCGTCAAGCGTGAGCTCGCCGTCGAGGGCCTGCAGCACCTCCTTGTAGCCAATCGCCTGCGAAGCCGTCCGGCGCTCGCGCAGACCCTGCCCGACCAGGCGTTCGACCTCCTCGACCAGACCGTGGGCGAACATCTCGTCCACACGCCGGTCGATGCGACGATACAGCTCGTCGCGGTCCAGCTCGATCCCCCAGATGCGTGCATCATACCATGGCCTTCGAGCATGGAGCCCCTGGTGGTGCTGCGCATAGGAGCGGCCCTCGTCTTGCATCTCCAGCGCGCGTATCACGCGGCGGGCGTTATGGGGGTGGATCAGCCTCGCGCTCTGCGGGTCGCGGCGGGCGAGCTCGGCGTGCAGGGCATCCGCGCCCATGGCGTCCAGAAGCTGCTCATAGTGCCTTCGACGCGTCCCACCGATCGCACCGGACGGAAAGCGCATGTCGTCGATCACGGCGTTCAGGTACAGCCCCGTGCCGCCACACAGCACCGGCGTCACGCCGTCAGCCAACAGGTCGTCAATGACTTGACGCGCCGTCTGCTGGAAGCGCTGCGCGGAATAGTCACAGGTGATGTCGACGACGTCGACCATGAGCAGCGGACGGCGACGTTCGTCGACGGGCGTCTTGGCGGTCCCGACGTCCATGCCTCGATACACCTGCATCGCATCGATCGAAACCACCGAGGACCCAAGTGCCTGGGCGACTCGATCCGCAAGCTCGCTCTTTCCAGATGCGGTCGGCCCGACGATGGCGACGAGCGGTCCGGGAAGGCTCATCGCGGCTCGCCTTGGCACGTGCCACGCAGGTACCAGGTCCGTGCCTCGTCGACCTTCACGTCCACGATCTTGCCCACAAGCGCGGCGCTCTGCTGGCCCTCGGGCAGCGGGAAGTGAACGGTCTGATTCTTTGCGCTGTGGCCGACCATGACCGTCCCATCGCGCTTCGAGGGCCCTTCCACCAAGACGTCGACAAGCGCGCCCAGCTCGCGCTGGTTCGCCTCGTGCGCCTGCTCGGCGACAAGGTTGGCAAGTCGGTCGAAGCGCTCCTGAATGACCTCGCGCGGCGTGTCGTTGACCATGCGCGCGGCCGGCGTTCCCGGCCGCTTAGAGTAGATGAAGGTGTAGGCCGACGAGAACTGTGCCGCGCGAACGAGCGAGAGCGTCTCCTCGAAGTCCTCCTCGGTCTCTCCCGGGAAGCCCACGATGATGTCGGTCGAGAGCGCAAGGTCGGGCATGGCGGCCCGCAGCGCCCCGACGAGCTCAAGGTACTGCTCGCGGGTGTAGCGGCGGTTCATGGCCTTGAGCACGCGCGTGGAGCCGCTCTGCACGGCCAGGTGCAGGTGGGGCAGCACGCTGGGCGTCTCCGCCATGGCGGCGATGACCTCGTCGGTGAGGTCCTTGGGATTGGAGGAGGTGAACCTGATGCGTTCGATGCCCGTCTCCCCCACCGCCCGCAACAGCTCTGCGAAGCGTGGCGCGCCATAGAGGTCGCGCCCGTAGGAGTTGACGTTCTGCCCAAGCAAGCAGATCTCGCGCACGCCATCGGCGGCGAGCGCGGCGCACTCGTCCACGATCCGCTCGTGCACCCGGCTGCGTTCGCGACCTCGGACATGCGGGACGATGCAGAAGGAGCAGAAGTTGTTGCAGCCCGTCATGATGGGGACCCATGCGTGGAAGGGCTGGGCGCGATGGCTCGGCAGATCGGTCGAGAAGCCGCGTCCCTGCTCGTCGGTGTCCACGGCCACCTCGCTCTTATCGTCCAGCGCACGGGCGAGCAGGTCGGGAAGGGCCGCCAGCGCGCTCGTGCCGAAGACGACGTTCACCTGCGGGATCTGCTCGCGAATCCGCACGCCGTCGCGCTGCGCGATGCAGCCGCCCACCGCCAGGACACGCCTGCCATGGGGCGCCGGCTTGGCGCTCACGACCGCGGAGGCCTGTCCGTAGAGGCGCGTGTCGGCGTTCTCCCGCACGCAGCAGGTCATGAAGACCACGATGTCGGCCTCGTCGAAGCTTTCGACCTCGAAGCAGCCACAGTCGTCGAGCAGGCCGCTCACGCGCTCCGCGTCGTGGAAGTTCATCTGGCAGCCGAACGTCCGCACATGGTAGGACAGTCCGGCAAGCCTCGTGTCATGGTGCATCTAGACGATCAGCTCCTGGATGTCATCCGGTGTGTCTGGTGCCGCCGGCGGAACGATCCTGTGCACGTAGACGGCGATGCGAATGGCCGTGCGACTCTCGCCGTTGATGTCGATGTCGGCGAAGGTCGGCGCGCATGAGATGTCCACGCCGGTCGGGATCAAAAACCCACGGGCGATCGCGACGGCCTTGATGACCTGGTTGACCGCTCCGGCGCCCACGGACTGAATGTTGACGGGCACTCCGTCTTTGACCATCCCCGCAATGGCACCGGCCACGGAAGCGGGAGATGACTTACTCGATACCTTGAGGTATTCCATAGTGCGTCTCCTGGAGCGGTTGTACTGCGACGTTGCAACATTCAGTGCAGAGGTTTTCTCGTTCAGTCATGATACAGATTTTATGGGTTTCTGTGAAGTCCCGTGCTCCGTCAGTCCTCGCCTTCGTAGTCGAACGAGACGGTCAGCCTCGTACCCGAGACACGAATGCGCGGCGGGGCGGTGAGCGAGAGATAGTAGCGTTTTGCAAGGTAGGCGAAGTCGCGCTCCATCATGCGGGAGAACGCCTCGACATCCTCCTCGGAGAGCTGCAGACCCCGCTGGTCGTGGGTGAGGTCGACGGGGCGTTCCCGAGGCGAGCGGGCATGCGTGAGCCGGAACAGAACGCTGCGCTGCGGGCGGATCTGCCCGGCAAGGATGCGATGCGCCGTTCGCTCGGAGATCTCCAGACCTTCTGCGCGGGCCAACTCGCACAGCTCGCGCGCGTCCGAGGCGACGGCAAAGCGCTCCAGGATGGGAAGCTCCTCGAGACGCTCGAGAAAGACGAGCTCGCTGCCATGGACGGAAGGTCGCACGCGCGAACGTGCGGTTGCGACGATGTCGGCGGCGGAGCCGAGATACACCTCGCACCGATTCTTCTCCTCCAAGGCGAACTCGCAGCAGGTGCGCACGATGTTGTGCGGACCTCGCTCTATCACGGGTTTGTCGTCCTCGTCTCGTCCGATGTGGGGCCAGAGGGACTGGTCGGACTTCTCCGGCAACACGCTCGTGTCGGTGACGACCCGAATGGAGGAGCCCTTGTCAGGGGCGGTGTCGACCACCGTGGCCTCAAGGACGTTCTCACGCACGGAGTACAGGGCCATGCCCCGCCCATGGACGCCCCAGCGGTCCAGGTGCACCGACTCCAGCTTCGAGGTCACGCGCGCGTCAAAGATGCGTTCGCGCAGGTCCTCCGGGATGCCGCTCCCGTCGTCGAGCATCACGATCGTGCGGATGGAGCCCTCACGCCAGGTGCCCACGAAGATCCTCCGTGCGCCAGCGTCACGTGCGTTGCGGAGCAGCTCGATCACGATGTCCTCGCTGCTGCGAATGTCGTGGCGGGCCTGTCGGCGCTCCGCCTCGGCCACGCGCAGGCGGACGAAGCCGCCCCCAAGGTTCTCCTCGACGCGCAAGGCTCGCTCGCCCCCCATCTGGGAGACGAACGAGGCCAGCTCGTCTGCTCGGGAATCAGGCATAGGGCTCGCTACTTGGCGATGTCGACCGCGCGAGACTCGCGGATGACGACCACGCGCACCTGGCCGGGATACTCCATCTCGTCCTCGATCTGCTTGGCGATGTCGTGGGCAAGGACCGTCGCCTCGGCGTCGGAGATCTTCTCGGGCTCGACCATGACGTGCAGCTCGCGACCAGCCTGCATCGCGTAGGTGCGCTCGACGCCATCGTGGGCGTTGGAGATGTCCTCGAGCTTCTCGAGGCGCTTGATGTAGTTCTCGGCGGACTCACGGCGCGCGCCGGGGCGTGCCGCCGAGATGGCGTCGGCCGCCTGGACGAGCACGTCCAGCACCGACGAGGGCTCGACATCGGCATGATGGGCCTCGACGGCGTGCACGATCTCGGGGCGCTCACCATAGCGGCGGCAGAGCTCCGCGCCCAGCACCGCGTGCGGCCCCTCGACCTCGTGGTCGATGGCCTTGCCAAGGTCGTGCAGCAGGCCCGCGCGCTTGGCCGGGGTCGCGTCAAGACCCAGCTCGGAGGCCATGATGCCGCAAAGGGCAGAGACCTGCGCCGAGTGCTGCAGGACGTTCTGGCCAAACGACGTGCGGTAGCGCAGCGCGCCGAGGGTCTTGACCAGCTCGGGGTGCAGGTCATGGATGCCCGCGTCATAGGCGGCCTGCTCGCCGGACTCCTGGACGCGCTCGCCCACCAGACGCTCGGCCTTCTTGTACATCTCCTCGATGCGGGCGGGATGGATGCGGCCGTCGGCGATGAGGTTCTCGAGCGCGACGCGTGCGGTCTCCCGCCTGACCGGATCGAAGCTCGAGAGGACGACGGTCTCAGGCGTGTCATCGATGACGAGCGAGACGCCGGAGACCTGCTCGAAGGTCCGGATGTTTCGACCCTCGCGGCCGATGATGCGGCCCTTGAGGTCGTCCGAGGGGATGTGGACGGAGGTCACGGTGATCTCTCCGGCCTGGTCGGCGGCGCACCGCTGGATGGCCGTCGAGACGATCTCTCGCGCGGTCTTGTCGGCTTGGGCGCGCACGCGCTGCTCCGAGTCGCGCAGGATCTGCGCCTCGTCACGCACGACCTCGGAGCGCACCCGAGCGAGCAGCTCGTCGTGGGCGTCGGCCTTGGTCAGGCTCGAGATGCGCTCCAGCTCGCTCATCTGCTTGCCAAAGAGCGCGTCGACCTCGTTCTTGCGGCGGTCGAGCTGGCCTTGCAGGCTCGAGAGCTGGTGCTCCTTGCGGTCGAGCGAGTCGTTGCGCCGATCAAGCGTCTCCTCGCGCTGCATGATGCGCCGTTCGAGCACCTGCAGCTCGCTCTTGCGCTTGTTGTCCTCCGCCTCGGACTTCTGGCGGATCTGAAGGATCTCCTCGCGCGCCTCCACGAGGGCGGTCTTGCGGGCGCTCTCGGCGTCGCGCTGCGCCTCGCTGGTGATGCGCTCGGCGGTGGCACGTGCGTCCGCGATCTGCTGCTCGGCCTCACGGACGCGTGCGTTGTTCTTGTTGCCAAGGTAGAGGTACGCGACCAGCGCACCAACCACCAGGCATGCGATGCCAACGGCGATTGCTAGGAAGTTCATGCTGTCTCCTCGAATGAGCGTGCATCGTTTGTAGGTGTCAAACCATGGCGCCGCCATGGCGATCGCCATTCGAGGCATGTTGGCTGATGGCCCAGAATTGGACACCTGATGGTTCATGTAAAAATATAAATCATCAGCTGATGTGCCAGCAGACGCGAAGTGACTCAAACGGCACTTCCAATCGTATGTTCGATCGTTCGAGCTGTCAAATGACTCATGCTCATCGTCGCAGGTAGCGTCTCGCTCACCATCAAAAGAAGATAACGCGTGTGTCCCGCCAACCGGTCGCGAAGCCTGCTTCAGGTTGTTGCCACCACGTCCGCGCAAGCCGCCCGACGCCGCGCCTCTGGACGCGCGCGAGAGGGCCACTCACGCCTCGATGCGCTGGGCCAGCACCGTGCGCGCGGCGCCGTGCGCCACAGACCCGGCAAAGCCACGACCGGACAGGAATCGAACGAGCTTCTCATAGGCGTGCGGCTCGCGCACTCGTCTGCGGGAGGCCACCTCGACCGCGCGGTCGAACTCCTCCTCGGGGTCGAGGAAGTCGTAGGGCCAACCGCTGATGTCCTCCACCTTGATGCCGCGGTTGGACAACTCACGCTCGATGCGCGAGATCCCCCACCCCGAGGCGACCTTGGTGCGTACGAAGACCTCTGCATATCGACCGTCATCGACCAAGTGCGTCTCCTGCGCCCGCTCGACGCAGGCGTCCACCGTCGTCTGCGCGTACCCGTCGAGACGAAGCTTGCGGCGCAGCTCCTCGGCGGAGTAGTCGCGCTGGTTCACCAGGCGCTCGATACGTGCCACAGCGCAGCTGCGACAGAGCTCGCCGGTCATCTGGCGCAGCTCGCCGCGCGTCTGGGGGCGAACCTCGCCCGACTGAAGCTTGGCGTCGAGCAGGCGTCCGACGCGCACGGGCACCACGACCCGCTCCTCTTCGGGAGTCTGTGGGTTGATGACGAGCGTCGCTCGCGGGCGCCTGCCGCCAAGCTCGGTACGCGCACGGCCTGGAAGGACGACCTCCCAGGCCAAGGTCTGGCCGCTGGCGTCGCTCACGACGCGACCGGGCTCTGTTCGGCCTCGCGCATGTCGATCGGCTCGCCGACCCGCTCGTCACCCAGCTCGAGCCCGAGTGCCTCACGGACCTTGTGATCCAGCTCGTCATACAGGTCGGGGGTGGTTGCCAGCATCTCCTTCACGGCCTCGCGCCCCTGCCCCAGGCGCTCGTCGCCGTAGGTGTACCAGGAGCCCGACTTGTTGACGATGTCGAGGTCGACGGCCATGTCGAGCAGCGAGCCCTCCTTGGAGATGCCGGTGCCGTACATGACGTCGAACTCCGCCTGTCGAAACGGCGGCGCCACCTTGTTCTTGACGACCTTCACCCGAACGCGGTTGCCGATGTTCTCGCCGTCCTTCTTGATCGTGTCGATGCGACGGATGTCCATGCGGACCGACGAGAAGAACTTGAGGGCCCGGCCGCCAGGGGTGGTCTCGGGATTCCCGAACATGATGCCGATCTTCTCGCGCAGCTGGTTGATGAAGATGCAGGTCGTCTTCGACTTAGAAAGGGAGCCGGCGAGCTTTCGCAGCGCCTGGCTCATCAGGCGCGCCTGCAGGCCGACGGTCGTGTCACCGATCTCGCCTTCGATCTCGGCGCGTGGCACGAGCGCGGCCACCGAGTCCACGACCACGACGTCGATGGCGCCCGAGCGCACGAGCATGTCGCAGATCTCGAGCGCCTGCTCGCCGGTGTCCGGCTGCGAGATGAGCACCTCGTCGATGTCGACCCCGATGCGGGCGGCATACCCGGGGTCGAGCGCGTGCTCGGCGTCGATGAAGGCGACCACGCCGCCCATCGCCTGCGCCTCGGCGAGAATCTCAAGGGAGAGCGTCGTCTTGCCCGAGGACTCGGGCCCGTAGATCTCGATGATGCGCCCTCGCGGCACTCCCCCGATGCCCAGCGCGGCATCAAGGGCGATCGAGCCGGTTGGGATGGCCTCAACCTCAAGCTCAACGTCACCGTCACCAAAGCGCATGATGGAACCTTTGCCGAACTTCTTGGTGATCTCGGTGGTCGTGTTCTGGATCACCTTGTCGCGCTCTTCTCCAAAGGTCCGCTCGTGGATCTCGCGCGTGACGTTCTTGCTTCTTGCCATGGTACCCCCACATCAATCGACTGTCCCCATAGTAACGAACAACCGTTCGTGTGTCAAACGGTCTGCGCCGACCGTAGCAGGCACAGCTTGTCCGACCCTCGCACCTGCCTCGTGGTTCGCTCGCACCGAGCTGCCCCCACACGGGCACTCCGCACGCGGCCCCTCCCCAGAACGTGGGGGCGAGCAGGGCACCTCCGTGCGATCGCCGCCTATGACGTGCGTCCCGCCGCCCACTCGGCCGAGGAGGAAAGCTCCTCGATTCCTTCACAGAGCAGTTCCAGCGCCCGAGCGGTGGCCTGGAGCCTGACCGCCGCGCGCTCACCCGAGAAGTGGTGGCAGGTCGTGCGCACACGTCCGCAGACGTACAGGCCGAACCAGACGGTGCCGACGGGCTTTCCCGGCTCGGCGCCCCCGGGTCCCGCGATGCCGGTCACGGAGACCGAGACGCTGCTGCTGAGCAACCGCGCGACGCCGGCACACATCTCGTCGGCACAGTCGGAGCTGACCGCCCCCAGGAACGGGTCATCCAGGACCTTCGCGTCCACGCCGAGCACGGAGCGCTTGACGGGGATGGCATAGCTGACGACGCCGCCTAAGAAGGGCTCCGATGAGCCCGCGACCGAGGTGATCGCGGCGCTGACCAGCCCTCCGGTGCACGACTCGGCGCACGAGAGCGTCACGTGGGCGCGGGTGGCACGCCGCACGACGTCGTGGGCGCAGGCACAGATCCGCTCCTCAAGCTCCTCGAGCTCCGTGCGCCCCACCGCTATTTCATCCCCGCGATGGCCGGCCAGCACTTCACGAGGTAGTCGATGCCCGACCACGCCGTGAGCGCCACGGCGACCACCATGAGCACGTTGGCGAAGAGCTGGATCGTCATGGCGGCGCCACCGGCGGGAATCGTCACGGAGAGCAGGTAGGCGCCGATGGAGACCATCGTCACGGCCGTCTTCCACTTGCCCAGGTCGCTCGCGGCGATGACGGTGCCCTCAGAGGCGACGACCATCCGCAGACCAGAGACCAGAAACTCCCGGGCGAGCACGACAAGCACCGCCCAGCTCGGCACCAGCTCGAGCTCGAGCAGGTAGAGCATGGCGCACGTCACGCACAGCTTGTCCGCGATCGGGTCGAGGAACTTGCCGAAGGTCGTCACCTGCTCCCGGCTGCGCGCGAGGTAGCCGTCGAGCTTGTCGGTCAGGGCTATGGCCGCGTACAGCAAGAAGGACAGCCAGGCGACGGCGGACCCGCTCACAAGGGCGTTGTCGATGCGCGCCGCCTCGGCGACGAGCAGCCACACGGGCATCAGCACGATGCGCACGATCGTCACCACGTTCGCTGGCGTCCAAATGCTAGGTTCGTGGTGTCTCATGATCCTCGTCACTTCCCCTCACCATGGTTGCCGTCAGTTCGTAGCAGAACGAGTCGACGAGCTCGCAGGTCACGATGTCACCCACGCTCGCCTCCCCTTCGAGAATGTGGATCGCGCCATCGCTGTCGGGCGCCTGGAACCAGGCGTGTCCGATCAGCTCGGGGCCGTCGTCGCCCTCCTCGACGCCGTCGATGATGACCCGTACCCGCTCGCCGACGTGGCGGGCCGTCGCCTGGAAGCCAAGCAGCTCGGCGGTGTCGATGAGCCGCTGGGTGCGCTCGAGCTTCACCTGCTCGTCGACCTGGGCGTCCATGGCGGCCGCGGCGGTTCCCTCCTCGGGAGAGTAGGCGAAGACCGAGGTGTAGTCGAAGGCCTCCTCCTCAAGGAAGCTGACGAGCTCGTCCGCCTCCTCGTCCGTCTCACCGGGAAAGCCGGCCATCCCCGTCGTGCGCAGCACCATCCCCGGCATCTCGCGGCGCAGGCGGGCGAACAGCTCGTGCAGCTCCTCGCGCGAGCCGCTGCGGCCCATGCCGCTCAGCACGCTGCGGGAGCAGTGCTGTATGGGGATGTCGATGTAGGGCAGGACCTCGTCGGTGTCGCGCATCGTGGCGATCAGCTCGTCGGTCATGCCCTCGGGCTGGAGGTAGAGCACGCGCACCCAACCGTCGTAGGGGCGCACGCGCTCGGCCACCTGGGCAAGCAGGCTCGCGAGCGTCGGCGCACCCGCAAGGTCGCACCCCCAGATGCCGGTGTCCTGCCCGATGAGGACGACCTCGCGCACGCCGCCCTCCATGAGCTTCGTCACCTCGGCGCAGATCTCCTCCGCCGTGCGGGATTGGTAGCGACCCCGGATGAAGGGGATGGCGCAGAAGGTACAGAACCGGTCGCAGCCGTCAGAGATCTTGACGTAGGCGCTTGCGCCCTCGATGGTGCGCAGCACCCGTCCGTCGCCCAGCGTCTCGGGCGCCGCCTCAAGGCCGAGCACCGAGCGGACGACGTCGACGATGCCATCCTCCTCGTCGGCGCGCACGAAGGCCGCCACCTCGGGAAGCTCGTCGGTGAGCTCGGCCCCGTAGCGGGAGGGCACGCAGCCACACATGACGATGGGACGGCTGCGCACGCCCTCGGCCACCCGCTCGGCGATCTCGAGGGTCGTCTCGATCGACTCGCTTGTCGCCGAGGCGAGAAACGAGCAGGTGTTGATGATGATGAGGTCGGCGTCGTCGACCTCGCGGGCCTCCACGAAGCCGCTGGAGGTGAGCCGGGCGCGCATGCGGTCGGTGTCAACCTCGTTCTTCGCGCAGCCCAGGGTCACGAACAGGCAGCTCGGCCTATCGGTAGTTGACGAACTGCAGGGGCTGCCCATAGTCATTCTCCCGAAGCGCCGCTATGACCGACTGAAGCACGTCCTTGGAGGCGGAGGACACGCGCAGCTTGTCACCCTCGACCATCGCCTTGCACTTGAGCTTGAGACCGCGGACGTCCGCGGCGATCCGACGCGCCGTGTCCTTGTCGATGCCCTGCACCACATGGCCGACCTGGCGCACCGACGAGCCTGCCGCCGCCTCGGGGTCGTCCCACCGGATGGCCGCCAGATCGATGCCGCGACGGACGAGCTTCGTCCCGAGGACGTCGATGACCTGCCCGGCGACGAACTCGGAGGGGGCGCTCACCGTAAAGGTGCCGTCCTTCTTGGAAAAGGCTATGCCCGCGCCCGACTGCCGCAGGTCATAGCGCTGGGTCAGCTCGCGGCTCGTCTGCTGGTAGGCGTTGTCAACCTCTTGGAGGTCAACGGTCGAGACGACATCGAAGCTCGACTCCTTGGCCATGGGTCTCCTTTCGCGACGCAGGGGCGCACCGGCGCCCCTCGCCATCAACTGTATGGGTAGAACACGCCGTTGGCGTCGTAGTAGCCATCGGCGCCGTAGTAGTAGCCGTCCGTGTCGAGGGTGTAGCCCTCGAACTGGCTGCCTGTGCCAGAGGTGCCGGTGCCACCGGTGGCGTATCCCCCATCGGAGGCGGAGGTGTCCACCTGCTGAGGCTCTCCCTGTCCGGACGGGACACCCGACTGGTCCGGGGTGGCAGCGCCGCCGTCGTCCTGGCCCTCAGGTTGCGCCTCGGCGTCGCCGTCAGCGCCCTCGCCGCCGGCCTTCGAGGAGACCTGGATGGTGATGGTGCCGATGCCCGAGGCCTTCGAATCGAACTCCAGCTTCTTGCCGTCCTCGGTGACCGTGACCGCCGAGGTGTCGCTCACGTTGATCGAGATGGACTGCCTGACGGTGTAGGTCCGGTTCCATGGTCCCGTCACCGTCTCGGCGATGTCGCTGCTTCCGTCGTACTCGATCTCGATCCAGGTGACCTCGCCGTCCGCAACCGTCACCTCGATGGTGCGCTCAGTCTCGTCGGACTCGTTCTCGGCGGCCTTTGCCGCCGCGGCGTCGGCACGCGCCTTCTCCTCCTCGTCGCTCGTCATGTTCTGCGAGTCGCTCTGCTTCGAGTCCGCGTTGTCGGTCTCGGTCACCGTGACGGACTTTCCGCCCGTTCCCTGGCCCCTCATGCACGAGGAGACCGAGAAGACGATGGTGCCGGTCAACACCACGCACAGAAGCACGATCAGCAGCACCATCACTCGGGTACGGTCTTGGAGAAACGACGAGACCGCACCGGCCAGCCCGCCTGCCGACATCGGGCGCATGTCGCGGTTGCGCAGCTGCTCGCGCGAGCGTCTGGCGTCCCTGCGCCGAACGTTCGGCCGTGCCGTGCTCGCGATGTTGCGCGACGAGCGACGGCCAGCGGCGCTCGAGGCCGCCTCGTAGCTTCTGCCATCGTTGTCGAGCCGCATGTCGTCGCGGTACTGCGTGGGCATGACCCTGCGGGTCGTCACGTCCCCCCGCGCGTCATAGGAGCCATAGGTGCCCGCCACGCGTGAGGGCGTCGTCTCGTAGACCCCCGGAATCGAGGACGCGGTCCGGCGCGATGCGGGACGCTGCCGCTGGGTGTGGCCAAGGGCCGGCGAAGACGAACTCGGAATGCGGGCGGTGTAGGGTCTGCCCTGAGGATACTGCTCGCCCATCGAGTCGTCAGAGCCGCCTCCCGCGTTGCCGAAGCGCGGGTGCGCGGCCGACGTCGTGGCGAAGTCTCCCAGGTCTCCGGCAAAGCCGCCGGAGGTGGGTAGAAACCCATGCGAGTCGACGTAGGCCCGCTGCGAGCGGGGGGCGGCAGCCTCGGGGACCGAGTAGAGCGAGGCGTCATCTGCGGCGCGGGCCTGACGGCTCTTGCGGCGCGTCTCGCGCGCAGGCGTCCCACGCTCATGGTCGAAGAGGTCCTGCGAGAACTGATTCACCACCGTCTTGGCGTTGAGTCCGAGGTAGCGGGCGTATGACGAGAGCATGCCCTGCGCATAGCCACTCTTGGGGATGCTCTCGAAGTTGCCCTCCTCAAAGGCGACCAGAACCTCCTCCTTGAGGCGCAGCACGTTGGAGGCCTGTTTGATGGACAGGCCAAGCTGCCTCCTGCGGTTGAGAAGCATCTCGCTAAAGATGGGCCTCGCCACCTGTTACACCTCCCGGTACTTTTCTTCTTGCACACGAAGGTCCTCGAGGGCCTCCTCGTCCAGAAGCACCTCGCGGGGCTTGGAGCCCTGCCCTGGGCCGACCACGCCCTTCGCCTCGAGCATGTCCATTATTCTACCTGCCCTAGCGTAGCCAACCTTGAGTCTTCTCTGGAGTCCTGATGTGGAACCAAGCTGAGATTCCACGACTATCTGCGCGGCCTCCCAGACGAGCGGATCGTCCTCGTCCTCGCCGGCGCCCCCACCGCCGCCCGGCTGTCCCGGCACGACGGCGGAGAGGATCTCCTCGTGGTAGTCGGGCTCGCCCTGGTCGCGGATGAAGTCCACCACCGACTCGATCTCGGGGTCGGAGGTGTAGCAGCCCAGCACGCGCTTGGGGGCCAGCCCCCGGTCCTTGAAGAGCATGTCGCCGTTGCCGAGCAGGCGGTCCGCGCCCGTCTCGTCGAGAATGACGCGCGAGTCGATGCCCGAGGACACCTTGAGGGCCACGCGGCTGTCGATGTTTGACTTGATGAGGCCCGTCACGACGTTGGCAGACGGGCGCTGCGTGGCGATGACCAGGTGGATGCCGGCGGCGCGGGCGAGCTGGGCGATGCGCACGATGGACGCCTCGACGTCCTTGCCGGCGACCATCATGAGGTCGGAGAGCTCGTCGATGACGATGACGAGGTAGGGCATGGGCTCAGGGGGATTGTCCATCTGGGCCAGCTTGCCGTTGACGCACATGTCGTTGTAGACGGTGATGTTGCGGGCGCCCGCCCGCTCGAAGACCTTGAGCCGCCGCTCCATCTCGGAGACCGCCCACTGCAGCGCGCTCGCCGCCTGCCGCGGCTCGGTGACCACGGGCACGTAGAGGTGCGGGATGCCGTTGTACCCCTTGAACTCGACGCGCTTGGGGTCGACCATGATCAGGCGGACCTGCTTGGGCGTGGAGCGCATGAGCAGGCTCATGATCATGGAGTTGATCATGACCGACTTGCCCGAGCCCGTGGTGCCGGCCACGAGCATGTGCGGCATCTTGGCGATGTCGGCGATGATGGGCTTGCCCGACGAGTCGCGGCCGATGGCGACCTCGAGCGGCCCGCCCTTCGCATAGGGCAACACGTCGCCCAGATGCACGTTCTGGCGCGTCTTGTTGGGGATCTCGATGCCGACGTAGGAGGTGCCGGGGATCGGCGCGAAGATGCGGACCTTCTCGGCGGCGAGCGTGAGGGCGATGTCGTCCTCGAGGTTTCGGATCTTGTTGACGCGCTCGCCCTCCCCCATCTCTACGCGGAAGGTGGTGACCAAAGGTCCGGAGACGTAGTCGACCACGTGGCTCGTGAGGCCGAACTCGCGCAGCGTCCCCTGCAGCTTTGCCATGGTCTGGTCGAGCTCGGACTGCGAGCTCGCGCTGGAGGCGCTCTTCGGGTTGGACGAGAGCATCGAGAAGGACGGGAGCTCGTAGCTCTCGTCGGCGTCGCCCGGACGAGGTGCGGCTGTGGTGCGCACGCGCACGTTGGCGTCGCTCACGCCCTGGGCGCTGGCCGCGCCGGCGACCCGCGCCCCGGCGTCTGCCGCGGCCCGCTTGGTCGTGGCGCCCTTCCGTCCACGCTTCGTCGGCCGCCGCTTGGGGCGCTCGGCCTTGGCTGCCCGGGCGAGGAAGTCGGGCACGGCCTCGGCGGCCGCCTCGGGCTCCTCCTCCACCGCCTCGTCCGCGGGGTCGTCCCAAGGAAGCGGTCCCGTGCCGGTCAAGGAGTCCTGCTCGTCCGCACGGGGCAGCTCGCTCGTCTCGGCAAGCTCCGACCGGTCGGCCCTGTCACGGCGCCGAAGCAGCGTCGTCACGGCCTCGGAGAGCAGCGATGTCCTGGGCTCCGCAGGACCGTCATCGCGATCGTCGTCCGGCTCGCCGGCCTGCGGCCGGGCGCCGCCACGGGTGAGGACGGCCGAGGTGCGCGTCCCCAGATACGTCGTCCTCTGCTCGTCGGGAGCGCCGCCGCCCTCCCACTCGTCGACGTACTCGTCGGCCGCGACGAAGGAGCGGGCCTCGAGCTCGGCCGCACGCTGCGCCCTGCGCGCCTCGCGTCGCACCCGACGCTGCTCGCCGGCGTCACGCAGCGCCTCGTGGGCGGCACGGGCGCCCGAGCGCAGACGAGTGACGGCGTCGGAGATGGAGAACCCGCACACGACCACGCCCGCCACGATGGATCCCACGAGCACCACCAGGCCGACCTCCCGGCCGACCGTGGAGAGCAGCGCCCAGGCGATGCCCCCGCCGACATAGCCGCCGCGCGCCCGCAGGATCTCGTGGTCGAGCACCAGGGTGAGGTTCGTGGACGCGCCGGGATAGGTGATCGAGACGATGCTCAGCACCGAGAGCGTGATGAGGGCCAGCCCGAAGGCGATGCGACCGGAAAGCGGCCGCTCGTCATCGATGAAGAAGGTCAGCGCGAAGATGAGCAGCGCCGCAGGGAACAACAGAGCCCCAGCGCCAAAGAGCATCACGAGGATCTCGCCGGTCACATGCGTCACGGGGGCCGAGCTCGGGAGCATCAATGAGACGGCCATCGCTATGGCGACGATGACGACGAGCAGCCCGACGATGTCGTTGGCGACGCCTGTCAGCAGCGGTCTGCGCACGGGTGCCGCAGCCTGCCTGCGGCCCCGCGAGCCACCACCTGTCTTCCTGCGTGCCGCCATGTGCTAGACCTCCATGACCGTGGGGACGACCATGGGCCTGGTGCGGGTCCTGTTCCACAGGAAGTTCGAGAGCGCCTGGCGCACGCCGCGACGCAGCTGCTCGACGCTGGGGCTGCCCGAGCGCTGCAGCTTCTCAAGCTGCTCGCGCACGATGGCCTGCGCCTCGCTGTTCAGCTCGTCGTCGGTGGCGAAGGAGACGCCACGGCTCGCAATCTCGATCTCCCCCACCGCGTGCCGTCGGCGCGACACCGTGGCCACGCAGGTGACGATGCCGTCGGTGGAGAGCTTCTTGCGGTCGCGGAACACGTAGGGGTCGGCGTCGGTGATGGAGAGCCCGTCGACGTAGACCACGCCCGACTCGACCGCCTCGCCAAGCGTGACGGTGCCGTCGCGCATCTCAAGGGTGTCGCCGTTGTCGGCGATGAGGATGTGGTCGGACGGGATGCCGACCTCGCGCGCCAACCGGGCATGGGCGCGCAGGTGCACCGCCTCGCCGTGCACGGGCACGAAGTTGCGGGGCTTCGCCATCGTCAGCATGAGCTTCAGCTCCTCCTGGCTGCCGTGGCCCGAGACGTGCACCAGGGTGTTCGACTTGTCGTAGATGGTGCAGCCGATCTTGGAGAGGGCGTTGATGACACCCGCGACGCTCTTCTCGTTGCCGGGAACCGGGGTCGCCGAGATGATGACGGTGTCGTCTGAGGTGATGGTCAGCGACTTGTGGTCGCCGTTCGCCATGCGCGAGAGCGCCGAGAGCGGCTCGCCCTGGCTACCGGTGCACAGCACCACGATCTTCTCGTCGGGGATGTCGGTCTTCTCGAAGGCGTCGATGATGTCGTCCTGGTCGATGCTGAGGTATCCCAGCTCGCGCGCCACCTTGGTATTGGTGACCATGGAGCGGCCCGTCACGATGACCTTGCGCCCCACGGCGACCGACGCGTCGCAGACCTGCTGCAGACGGTGGATGTGGCTCGAGAACGAGGCGACGATGACCCGTCCCGGGGCGTTCTTGATGATGTGGCGCAGCTGCGGACCCACGGCCGCCTCGGAGGGCGTGAAGCCGGGGCTGGTGGCGTTGGTCGAGTCGGACAGCAGCAGGTCGATCCCAAGCGTCGCGAAGCGGTTGATGGCCGCGTAGTTCGGCCGCACCCCGTCGATGGGGGTCTGGTCGAGCTTGAAGTCGCCCGTGTGCAGGACCGAGCCTGCCGGCGTGCGCATGTAGACGCCGAGCGCGTCGGGGATGGAGTGGGTCATCGAGAAGAAGTCGATGCTGAAGGCCCCAAGGTTGACGTGCGTGCCGTCCTTGATCTCCCGGAACTTCGGCGCGGAGATGCGATGCTCGGCGAGCTTGCCCTCGATGAAGCCGAGCGTCAGCTTCGCGGAGTAGATGGGCACCTTCTTGGAGAGGTCCATGAGCAGGTAGGGCAGCGAGCCGGTGTGGTCCTCGTGCCCGTGGGTGATGATGATGCCCCGAAGCTTCTGCTCGTTCTCGAGCACGTAGGTGTAGTCGGGCAGGACCAGGTCGATGCCCAGCTGCTCGTCATCGGGGAACATGAGGCCCGCGTCGACGAGCACCATGTCGTTGCCATACTCGAAGGCGGTCATGTTCTTGCCAATGCCGTCGAGTCCCCCCAAGGGGATGATCCTCAGGGGCGTGCGTTTCTTTGCCATGCTGTGATGATTCCTTCCATCGCTGCGTTTGAACTGCAATACGTACACCGCACCGTGTGCGGGAGCTTTTCGACCTTTTATTGTACTGAATCCCGGTCCGTACGGACAGGCCACCCTGCCCAATCCAATGAGATTGCCACGATGTGTGGGCGACGCGTGCGGCGAATGGTGCGGCCACCCATAGGAAGTGCCCAAAACAAGATGCGTCCCCTCGGTCGGCTTGAGCGCGGTCGAGGGGACGCATGTCAGGACAGTCTCTGCGAGCGGCGGGTTCTACGCCTCGTGATGCCTGCGGGGCTGGCGGTTGCCACGCGGGCCATCGCCCGGCTTGCGGGTGCGCGTCGCGCCGGCACCCGGCTTCCTGCCGCCCTCATGCTTGCGCGGAGCGGCGCTCGGCGCCTCGGGCTTGTCGAGCCGGTCGAGCGAGATCTTGCCCTTCTCGTCGACCTCGAGCACCTTGACGCGCACCTCGTCGCCGACGGAGAGCACGTCCTCCACCTTGTCGACGCGACCCTGGGCGACGCGCGAGATGTGCAGCAGCCCGTCCTTGCCGGGAAGCAGCTCGACGAAGGCGCCGAAGGCCTGGATGCCTACGACCCGTCCGGTGTAGACCTCCCCCACCTCGGGGACCTTGACGATGGCACGGATGCGCTCCGCCGCCTCGTCGCCGGCACCGCCGACGCCGGCGATGAAGACGGTGCCGTCCTCCTGGATGTCGACCGTGGCGCCGGTGTCGTCCTGGATGCCGCGAATGACCTTGCCGCCACTGCCGATGACGTCGCGGATCTTGTCCGTCGGGATGGCGAGGCTGATGATCTGCGGAGCGGTGCCCTTGGTGGCCTCGCGCGGCGCGGGGATGGCCTCCATCATGGCGTCGAGGATGTGCATGCGGCCCTCGTGGCTCTGGGCGAACGCCTCCCGGAAGATCTCGGTGGTAAGGCCGGTCGCCTTGTTGTCGAGCTGCATGGCCGTGATGCCCTTGGTCGTGCCGCAGACCTTGAAGTCCATGTCGCCCAGGAAGTCCTCGAGACCCTGGATGTCGGACAGGACGACCGTCTTGCCCTCCTCCTGGATGAGGCCCATGGCCACGCCGGAGACGGGGCGCTTGATGGGGACGCCGGCGTCCATGAGGGCGAGCGTGGATCCGCAGGTCGACGCCATCGAGGAGGAGCCGTTGGACTCCATCACCTCGGAGACCACGCGGATGGTGTAGGGGAACTCCTCCTCGGAGGGGATGACCGGCAGCAGCGCGCGCTCGGCCAGGGCGCCGTGCCCCAGCTCGCGACGCTTGGGGGCGCCCATGCGACCCGTCTCGCCCGTGCAGAAGGGAGGGAAGTTGTAGTGGTGGATGTAGCGCTTGCCGTCGACCGGCTCGATGGTGTCAAGGCGCTGCCACTCGTTCAGCATGCCCAGGGTGGCCACGGAGAGCACCTGGGTCTGGCCGCGTTGGAAGAGGCCGGAGCCATGCACGAGCGGGAGGTAGTCGGGCTTGACCATGAGCGGGCGGATCTCCGTGGCGCCTCGCCCGTCCACGCGCTCGCCGGTGTTGACCACCATCAGGCGCATCGCGTGCTTCTCGAGGCCCTTGAGCTCGACCGTCAGCTCGCGCGCCCACAGCTGCTGCTCCTCGTCGGAGAACTCGGCACGGACACGCGCCTTGAGCTCCTCGACCTTGCCGATGCGCGACTCCTTGTCCGCGTCATGCAGGGCCGCGGACATCTCGTCCATGTGCGCGAAGACGCGGTCGTGGACCTCGGCCACCGGCTCGTCGAGCACGTACTCGCGCTGTGGGAAGTCGCCGTTTGCCGCACGCACCTTGTCAAAGAAGATCTGCTGCTGCTCGCAGAAGGCGGCGATGGCCTTCTGGCCGAACATCATGGCCTCGAGCATCTCCTCCTCGGAGATCTCCTCGGCGCCGGCCTCGAGCATGCTGATGAAGTCGCCCGTGCCCGCCAGCTCCAGGTCGAGATCGGAGTTGTCGCGCTCCTCGTAGGTGGGGTTGACCAGCAGCTCATGGGTGTCGCGGTCGCGACCGATGCGCACGCAGGCGAGCGGTCCCTCGAAGGGGACGCCACCTGTGGTGAGCGCGGCGCTGGCGCCCATGGTGCAGATCACGTCGATCGGGTTGGCCTGGTCGGCCACGAGTGAGGTCGCCACGACCTGGACCTCGTTGCGGAAGCCGTCGGGGAACGACGGGCGCAGCGGGCGGTCGATCATGCGGGCGGTGAGGGTGCCCTTCTCGGAGGGACGCGCCTCGCGCTTGAGGTAGCCGCCGGGGATGCGACCCACCGCGTACATCTTCTCGATGAAGTCGACCGTCAGCGGGAAGAAGTCGTAGTCCTTGCGCTCCTTGGAGACGACGACCGTCACGATGGCGGTCGTGTCACCCTGGCGCACCAGGCAGGCGCCCGTCGCCTGCTTCGCGAGCTCGCCGGTCTCGAGGGCGTAGTGCTTGCCGAAGAGGTCGAACTCGTGTGTAACCTTTGCCATTGCTGTTCTGTTCCTCTCATCTCCGCCTGCCCCTTTGCAGGCGGGCCGTCTATATGAGGGGAGCGCCCTGTCGGCGCTCCCCGTCGTGCCACGTGCTTGTGCTTACTGGATGTTGTCGCGAATGCCGAGGCTCTTGATGAGCGAGCGGTACGCCTCGATGTCGCCCTTCTTGATGTAGGACAGCAGGCGACGACGCTTGCCGACGAGCATCAGGAGGCCACGACGCGTATGGAAGTCCTTCCGGTGGGTCTTCATGTGCTCGGTGAGCTCGCGAATGCGCTCGGAGAGAATGGCGACCTGCACGGCCGCGGAGCCGGTGTCGTTCTCGTCCTTGCCGTACTGCTTGACCAGCTCGGCCTTGCGTTCCTTGGTGATCATCTGACGTTCCACCTTTCTACATGGATTCGCCCCGAACCGAGATGGCCGTCAAGGTGCTGGCGCGCCTCCAAGTACGGGGTACTGACCGAGCAAGGATAGCATGCCCACGTTCCCGCAGCACGGCGGGGCTCGTTCTGCACAAGACGAACACCGCCTGGATCGGGTCGCTTGGGGCTTCGTGGCTCGATCGAACGTCCCTGAGAACGGGTCGGTCGGGCCGCATGGCTCGTCTGCCGCTGCCACCCCATGCGCATGAGGCCGGGGCCGCAGGTGGCGGGACGT
>JAWRIT010000029.1:0-16203 GCA_040268355.1 Atopobiaceae bacterium
CCCCCCCCCCCCCACCTCTGCGAAGGGACGTGCGGAGTGCGGATCAGGCTAGTCGAGCAGGTCGGCGTCCTTCAGGGCCTTCTCCATCTCGGGGGCCGACATGATGTTGCGCAGGCCCAAGACGATGGTGCCGCGCTTCTGGGCGTCGGCGAAGGTGTTCACGAAGTTGCGCGCGCAGAACACGATGTCATACTGGGGCGCGGCGCTCTTTCCCTCGGACAGGGCGCAGTGGTGGATGGTGGCGGGCGTGACGCCCAGCTTCTTGAGGACCTTCTCGAGGGTCATCTTCATCATGAGCGACGAGCCGGCGCCGTTCGCACAGCTGACCATGAACTTCTTGTTGTCGAGCTTTGACATGGCAGTCTCCTCTCAATGACTGTCGTCGGATACGTGCCTGTAGCGTAATCGTACAGGACGGCTGGTAGGCGCATCGGGCGTGCCCCGTGGTCGGGCGCGGTGCGTGGCATCGGCGGGACGAGCGAGCGATGCGCCTGGGGTGAGGGTGGCAAGGCGCTTAGTACTCGGAGACGATGCCCTTCTTCTCCTTGTAGGCCTCATAGTCCTCGGTGATCAGGAAGTAGTTCTCGGGGTCCATGCGGTACTCGATCTGCGGGATGGCCAGCAGCACCACGGTGACGATGCCGACGCCGATGAGGCCAAGGTGCTTTATGATGACGGTGAACGCGGGCCAGACGGTGTCCCAGTCGAACATGCCGAGGTAGCCGCCGTAGGAAGCAAGGCCCGTCCAACCGGCGATGAACGCGGCACCAAAGACCTGAATCATGCCACAGAAGAAGGGGATGATGAGGCAGGCCTTGAGACCGCCCTTCTCGTTGGCGACCAGGCCGATGGTGGCGTTGTCAAAGAACACCGGCACGAAGCCGCAGATGATGATCGTGGGAGAGCCGGTCACGATGAGGATGACAATGGCCAGGATCTGTCCGACCAAGCCGGCCAAAAACCCGAGCGTCACGGCGTTGGCGTCACCAAAGCCGTAGCACACGGCGCAGTCCACGCCGGGGACGGAGGCGGGCAGCAGCTTGTCGGCGATGCCCTGGAAGGAGGCCGTGAGCTCGGTGACGAAGGTGCGCACGCCCAGCTGCAGGATGGCCAGGTAGACGGCAAAGTTCAGCGACTTGTCGAAGCACCACCAGACGTAGTTGACGTCCTCGGTGATCTCGCCGGTGCCCACGAAGTAGGGCTTGCCGATGATGGCGAGGATGACGCCGAAGAAGGCGGTCATGAGGATGGCCGTGCACACCATGTTCTCGTTGAAGATCGAGAAGAAGCCGGGCATCTCCAGCCCACCGATCTTGTTGACCTTGCGATCCTTCTTCTTGCCGCCGTCGGTGCCAAAGAACTTGTCGGCGACGAAGTGCGCGAGGCGGATGCCGAACATCTGCTGGTGGGCGATCGCGAAGCCGGCACCGTCGGTCAGCTCCTGCATGGGCTTGACGGTGAGGTTCGACCCTACGGCCCAGTAGGCCCCCAGCAGGACGGCCATGACGATCATCATGGGCATGCTGACCGCAGAGCCGGTGCCTGCCAGCTGCGGCAGCGCGAAGATGAGCAGCCAGAGCGCCGTGGCCGCCTGCTGCACCTGGACGTGACCGGTCGTGAACAGCGAGCGGCACTTGGTGATCTTGTTGAAGCGGACCAGCAGGATGTTGATGAGGAAGGCGACGAGCAGCAGCATCATGGTGTCTGCGAAGCTCTTGCCGAGCGCATCCATGGCCTCCTGGACGGCGTTCTGGCCGTAGTAGGGGTCAATGACGGTGGCCGTGAGGTCGAAGCGGTCCTTGAGGCCGGCAAGGATGGGGCGGAAGGTGTTGGTGAGGCCTGCGGAGCCGGCGTTCAGGATGAGCATGCCGATGATGGCCTTGAGCGTTCCGCCCAGCGTGTCGTACCACTTCTTGCCCATGAGGGTGTAGCCGAGCAGGGTGAGAAATCCCACCATGTAGGGGGCCTTCTGCAGCACGTAAGTGGCAAAGAAGTCCCAGATGGCAATGAGCGCATTGAGTATCGTGTCCACGATGGGTCCTTTCCGTCAGGAATGTCGGACGAGTGCGTCTAGAGGTCCTCGGTGTAGTAGCGCTGCTCCGCGGCGAGGATGTCTTCGGGGGTGTCGGCCGCAATGAGGGCGTCGAGCAGAGGCTCGTTCATGAAGACGCTCATCAGCGACTGGATGTTGGCCAGATGCTCGGTGGGGTTGCACGACGCGATGGTGAAGAAGAGCTTCGCGACCTTCTCCTCGCCCTCCTCGTCCGGGCCGAAGCTGACCTCGTCCTTGACGCGCATGAAGCCGACGGAGGTCTTGTGGACGCCCGTGACGCCCTCCTGGGAGTGCGGCATGGCCACGTAGTGCTCGAACACGACGTAAGGCCCGTACTTCTCGATGCACTGGACGATCTGCTCGTAGTAGTCCGCGTCGCAGTAGCCGCTCTCGACGAGCGTGTCGGTGCTCAGCTTGACCGCTTCCTGCCAGGAGTCCACGTGGTCGACGAACTTGTAGTGGCCGCGCTCGACGATCTTTCTCAGAATGCTGCTCATGGTTGCTCTCCTTGTCGTGGGCCAACCCCCTTGGCCGCTCCTACAGACACGAGCGGAACGGGATGTTCTGCGGTGCCTCGAAGCAGTCCTCGAAGCCGCGTCGGTGGTGGTAGAACGCCTTGTCCTTGTCCTGCGGGTAGACGTACTTGCCCCCCACCTGCCAGAAGAACGGGTGGAACCGGTACTCGTTGCGATCCTTCTTGAACTGGTACAGGAGGTCGATCTCGTTGCAGTCGGGCTGGAAGTTACTCCAGATGTCCCAGTGGATGGGGATGACGACCTCGCAACGCAGGCACTCGGCCATGCGCAGGATGTCGATGGAGGTCATCTTGTCCTGCATGCCGACGGGGTTCTCGCCGTAGGAGCCGAAGGCGACGTCGATGTCGTGGTCCTTGCCGTGCTTGGCGAAGTAGATCGAGTAGTGGGAGTCACCAGAGTGGTAGATGTTGCCGCCAGGGGTCTTGACGAGGTAGTTGACGGCCTTCTCGTCCATGTCGGTGGGGCACTTGCCGTAGAGCTCCTCGCGATCGGGGCCGGTCGAGTCGGTCGTCACCAGGATGGTGCGGTCGAAGCTGTCGAGCGCCACGATCTCGATGTCCTTGATCTTGATGGTGTCGCCGGGCTTGACCACGACGCAGCGGTCCTCGGGGACGCCCCACCGCACCCAGGTGTCCACGGACTTCTGGGGGCCGATGAAGGGCACGGGGACCTCGTTGCCGTCGGCGTCGGTGGTGGTCATGCCGCTCTGGAGCACATGGGCCGCCCACTCGGCGGACATGTGGTCCTGGTGGTAGTGGGTCGCAAGAACCGCGTCCACCTGCTTGAACGCGAACGGGTCGATGACGAACGGAACGTTGCGCAGGTTGGGCTGCATGGCGCGGGCGCCGCACATGTTGGCCATCTGGTGGCCCACGGCCATCTTGCCGTCACCGTGGGTGCGCTTCCCGTTGCCGCACCACAGATCGATGGTGATGTTGGCACCTCCGGGCGTCTTGAACCAGATGCCGGTGCAGCCGAGCCACCACATGGCCACGCTGTCAGGCTCCACCACCTCGCTCTCGATGTCCTCGACGAGCCACGTGCCCCACTCGGGGAATGTGTTGGCGATCCACGTGTCGCGGGTCATCTCTGAAACGACGCTCATCTCCTACTCCTCTCGACTATATGTTCGTTTCCCTATTGAAATCGAACATTTTGCACACCTTGCATCGTAGGAATCGCTCACTTCAATGTCAATTGACAAATCTGCAAATGGTGTTCAATATCGGAGCCGGTTTTAAGGAATCTGCTGTTAAAGTGCGGTATAATCGATTTGTTCTCGGGTGTGACGAGCTACCTTTCACCGAATAGCGAACGGTTTTTTGAGTGTTATATCTTGCGTAACAAACAGTATCTCCCTATAACAGTGAGTATTGGAAGCGGGAGCTCGTGAGGGACGGTCATTCGAACGGTACCGATCACATTGGGATGGATGGGGGTCGTTATGAAGGGGTACAGCATCGGTCTCTACGAAAAGGCGCTGCCAGCGCACCTCTCCTGGCGCGAGAAGCTGGTGTGCGCACGTGAGTGCGGCTACGACTTTCTCGAGATCAGCATCGACGAGACCGACGAGCGCCTCGCGCGTCTGGAGTGGAGCGCCGCCGAGCGGAGCGAGCTGATCGAGACCATGCACGAGGCGCGGCTTCCCATTCGCAGCATGTGCCTCTCGGGGCATCGCGCCTACCCCTTCGGCTCGGCGGACCCAGACGTTCGCGCGCGATCGCTCGACATCATGGAGAAGGCCCTCCAGCTCGCCGACGACCTGGGCATCCGCATCATCCAGCTCGCCGGCTACGACGTCTACTACGAAGAGAGCACGGCCGAGAGCAAGCGGCTGTTTCTTGAGAACCTCCAGCGTGCCACGCGGATGGCAGAGGCCAAGGGGGTGCTCCTGGGGTTCGAGACCATGGAGACCGACTTCATGAACACGGTTTGGAAGTCGATGTTCTACGTCCGCGCGATCGACAGCCCGTACCTGGGCGTCTACCCGGACGTCGGCAACCTCACCAACGCCGCCGTGGCCGGCGCGACCGACATGCTCGCCGACCTCGAGTCGGGACGCGGCCACCTCATGGCCGTCCACCTCAAGGAGACGGTGCCGGGGGTCTTTCGCGAGGTGCCCTTCTGCACGGGCCACGTCGACTTCCCCGCGGCCATCGAGAAGGCGTGGGAGCTCGGCGTTCGTCGCTTCGTGACCGAAATGTGGGATATCGGGCACGACTCGTGGAGAGAGGACATACAGTTCGCGTGCCGCACCATGAGCGAGCTGCTCGACAGGCAGGACAGGCATCATTCGGACGCGTCGGAGTAAGGAGCGGACATGCATGTAGAGAAGAGCGTCATCGGCAAGCTCGAGAAGTGCTACGCGCTGAGCGAGCTGACCTACCAGGGGCGACACTGCTTCCTAGTGGCCGCCGAGAAGCACGACCCCTGTTATCTGTTCGAAGAGGACGGCACCAAGATCGACACCGTCTGGGAGGAGCCGGGCGGCGTGATGACCATGACGCCGGTCCCCGGCGTCGAGGGACAATTCCTGGCGACGCACCGCTTCTACTCGCCGAACGACTCGGCCGACGCTCGCATCGTGATCGCGACCGCACGTCCCGAGGGCGGGTGGGACCTGCGCACGCTGGCGATCGCCCCCTTCGTGCACCGCTTTGGCATCCTGTCCCGTGGCGGCGTGAACTACCTCATCGTCTGCTGTCTCAAGAGCGGCCACGAGCACCGAGACGACTGGCGCTTCGCGGGGGCCTGCTACGGCGCCGTCCTGCCTGGCGACCTCTCCCCCTATGACGAGGCCAACCCCCTGCCCCTCACGCTCCTCAAGGATGGGATGCTCAAGAACCACGGCTACTGCAAGATCGCCTACGGCGGGCACGACGCGGCGCTCGTGGGTTGCGAGCAGGGCAGCTTCGTCTTCGAGCCGCCCGCCGTGCTCGGTGGCGAGTGGACGGTCACGCAGCTGCTCGACATCCCGTCGAGCGATTCGGTGCTCGCCGACTTCGACGGGGACGGCAAGCTCGAGCTCGGCTGCATCAGCCCCTTCCACGGCTCGTCGCTGACCATCTATCACCTTGACGACGACGGCAACTACGTGCCGCAGTGGAAGTACCCGGCACCCGAGCGCGAGACCGAGATGATCCACGGAACCTGGGTGGCGAGCATCCTGGGCACGCCCACCTGGATCGTGGGCTGGCGCAAGGGAACCAGAGACACCATCGCGATCACCTGGGACGACGAGCAGGGCACCTACGCGACCGAGTATGTCGACCGCGACGCCGGCTGCGCCAACGCGATGCACTTCGTGAACAAGGACGGACAGGACGTCATCGTGGCGACCAACCGCGAGATCGACGAGATAGCCCTGTACACCATCACCGAATAGGACGGGAGAGAGGCATGCTGGAGGAGCTGAGGCAGGAAGTCTACGAGGCCAACATGGAGCTGCCCAAGCGCGGCTTGGTGACCTACACCTGGGGCAACGTCTCGGGCATCGACCGCGAGCGGGGCCTGTTCGTGATCAAGCCCTCGGGCGTGGAGTACGACGAGCTGAGGCCAGAGGACCTCGTGGTCATGGACCTTGCGGGCAACCAGGTGGAAGGCGAGCTCAACCCCTCGTCCGACACCAAGACGCACATGGTGCTCTACACCGAGTTCCCCGAGGTGGGAGGCATCGTTCACACGCACAGCCCCCATGCGGTGGGATGGGCCCAGGCCGGTCGCGACATCCCGGCGTACGGAACCACCCATGCGGACTACTTCTATGGGCCCGTGCCCCTCGCGCGGCATCTCACCCAGGAGGAGCTGGACGAGGACTACGAGCTCAACACGGGCACGGTGATCGTGGAGGAGTTTCGCAGGCGCAAGCTTGATCCTGCGGCCGTGCCGGCCGTCATCTGCCACAGCCACGGGCCCTTCACCTGGGGAAAGGACGCCGCACAGGCCGTCTACCATGCGGTCGTGCTCGAGGAGGTGGCCCGGATGGCCATCTATACTCGTGAGGTGGACCCATCGTCACTCCCGGCGCCCCAGCGTATACTGGACAAGCATTACCTACGCAAACATGGGCCCAACGCCTATTACGGACAGAAGTAGCAAAGGGGGACGTATGACACACGACGAGAAGCGCGAACTCGAACTGACCGCGACGCGCGTGCGCGAGGGAATCCTGACTTCGACGCATGCGGCAAAGTCAGGCCATCCCGGCGGAAGCCTCTCCGCGGCCGACCTGTTCACCTACCTGTATGGTCCCGAGCTTCGGGTCGACCCGAGCGACCCGAGGGCACCGGGACGCGACCGCTTCGTGCTTTCGAAGGGGCATACCGTCCCCGGCCTCTACAGCGTGCTGGCCCTGCGCGGGTTCTTCCCCTCCGAGGACCTGACCACCCTGCGCCACGTGGGCTCGCACCTGCAGGGCCACCCCAACATGAACACCACGCCGGGCATCGACATGTCGACGGGCTCGCTCGGCCAGGGCGTGTCGGCGGCGGCGGGCATGGCCAAGGGCGCCAAGCTGCGCGGCGAGGACCTGCGCGTCTACACGCTCCTCGGCGACGGCGAGATGGACGAAGGCGAGGTGTGGGAGGCCGCGATGTTCGCCTCCCACTACAAGCTGGACAACCTCTGCCTGATCGTCGACATCAACGGCCTGCAGATCGACGGTCGCACCGAAGAGGTCATGGACACCGCCTCGCTCGCCGAGAAGCTCGCCGCCTTCGGCTTTGACGTCATCGAGATCGACGGGCACGACTTCGACCAGATCGAGGGCGCCTTCGCGCGCTTCCACGCCAACATCGGCGGCGAGAAGCCCACCGCCGTGCTCGCCCGCACCATCAAGGGCAAGGGCGTCTCGTACATGGAAGACCAGGTCGGGTGGCATG
This sequence comes from Atopobiaceae bacterium, assembly GCA_040268355.1. GTDB lineage: Bacteria > Actinomycetota > Coriobacteriia > Coriobacteriales > Atopobiaceae > UBA1367. Next base: position 7,470 of record JAWRIT010000029.1, read on the forward strand.
GCAAGGCGCCCAACGACGAAGAGTACGCGCAGGGCATGGCCGAGCTCGCAGCCAAGCGCGCCGAACTGGAGGGATAGACGATGGCAGACGTCAAGAAGGTCGCCACGCGCGACAGCTATGGCAGGGCGCTCACGGAGTTGGGCGAGGAGCACGAGAACCTGGTCGTGCTCGACGCGGATCTGGCTGGGGCCACGAAGACCAGCATGTTCAAGGCGGCCTTCCCGGAGCGCCACATCGACTGCGGCATCGCCGAGTCCAACATGATGGGCGTGGCCGCCGGACTCTCGACGATGGGCATCGTCCCCTTTGCGTCGACCTTCGCCATGTTCGCCGCCGGCCGTGCGTTCGAGCAGGTGCGAAACTCCATCGGCTACCCGCACCTCAACGTGAAGATCGGGGCCACGCATGGTGGCATCTCGGTCGGCGAGGACGGGGCGTCGCATCAGTGCTGCGAGGACTTCGCTCTCATGCGCTCCATCCCGGGCATGACGGTCATGTGCCCGTCCGACGACGTGGAGGCCCGCGCGATGGTTCGCGCCGCCTACGAGATGGAGGGACCCGTCTACATGCGCTTTGGGCGCGCGGCCACGCCGGTGATCCATGACGAGGGCTTCGACTTTCGCATCGGCAAAGGCGAGGTGCTCAAGGACGGCACGGACGTCGCGATCATCGCGACCGGCATCATGGTGCCCGAGGCCCTCGAGGCCGCCCAACAGCTCGACAAGGAGGGCATCAGTGCCCGCGTCATCAACATGGCGACCATCAAGCCGCTCGACGCCGAGCTGGTGGTCCAGGCCGCCAAGGACTGCGGACGCATCGTGACTGTGGAGGAGCACACGGTGATCGGTGGGCTGGGCGAGGCGGTCTGCGGGGTGCTCGCCGAGCGGCAGCCCACTCCGGTGCGCCGCGTGGGGGTCAACGACGAGTTTGGTCACTCTGGCCCCGCCGCCGAGCTGCTCGTGCAGTTCGGACTCTGCGCCGACCACATCGCCGAGGTTGGTCGCGACCTCTGCGCCGACGCCGCTCGATGATCGCGCGCGACGCCTCGGCCCTCTCCGCCAGCCGCGCCCATCCTGACGAGGGCTGACGGCGGGTGTGCTGGACTTGGCGCCACCATAGTTCGTCTCGATGCGACAGATAGTCATTGCCAGACAGAAAAGGAGAAACTGCCATGAAGTTCTTCGTCGACACCGCTGATCTCGATGACATCCGCACCGCCGCAAGCTGGGGATGCCTCTCGGGCGTCACCACCAATCCCACCCTCTATGCCAAGACCGGCGGCAAGCTCGCCGACTTCGAGCCCCATATGGTCAAGATCTGCGAGATCTGCGAGGGTCTGCCGGTCTCCGCCGAGTCGACCGCAGAGACCACCGATGACATGATCGCCGAGGGACGACGCCTGGCAGGGCTCGCACCCAACATCGTGGTCAAGCTTCCCATCTGCGAGGAGAGCCTGCCCGCCTGCCGTCAGCTTGCCTCCGAGGGCATTCGCGTCAACATGACGCTCATCTTCTCGGCCGCGCAGGCGCTTCTGGCCGCGCGTGCCGGCGCACGCTACATCTCGCCGTTCGTGGGTCGCTTCGACGACATCGGCGACGACGGCCTGGCACAGCTCGAGACCATGGTCTCCGCGGTCAAGAACTACCGCTACGGGTACTGGGACGAGGAGGATGGTCCCGAGATCATCACCGCGTCCGTCCGCACGCCCAACCATGTCGTGCAGGCCGCGCTCATGGGCGCCGACATCGCCACCGTGCCCTTCGCCGCCCTCAAGAAGTGCGTGCACCATCCGCTGACCGACCAGGGCCTGGCCTCCTTCGCGGCCGACTGGGCAAAGGTGACGGGGTAGCCGGTAGCCGTCGCCGAACACACCGGCAGGCTTCTGTAGCGAGCGGGTGACGGGATCCCCCTCTCCCCTCCTTACGTCGTCTCCAATCGTTCCTGTCGCCCGCCTGCCACACGCTGCCGCCCGCATGCCTCATAGAGGCGTGCGGGCGGTACGGTATCGGGCGCCGCGAACGGCGCGACCCCCTCCTTGCGCTCCTGCGGGCCCTTTCGGTGCTCCCATGGCCCTCCCAGCACCCCCGCGGTCGTTCTCATGCCACTCGTGTCACGTGGCATCCCCTCGGTCGAAGTGGCGCACGGCGTACTCATGGAAGAGCAGGTCGAAGAAGAAGCTCAGGCCATAGCGCGTGTACACGTTCCGCAGCCCGATGCTGCTCACCGCGTCGGAGTCGTACTCGGTGGCGCTGAGGTAGAAGATGCGGTCATAGACCTCCAGAAGCCGCGAGGAGCGATTGAGCGTGACGAGCACCTTCCGGGAATGCAGCGGCCTCAGGTCGTCGAGGCTTGCGAGCGCGAAATTGCCGGTGGCCGATGCCGTGATGAGGAGGTCCTGCGGGCCGAGGCCCTGCAGCAGGCGGATGCTCTCCACCGAGTCGATGGCGATGTGCACGAGCTTGCCGGCGGTGAGCATGCCCTCTTGGAACTCCTCGACCCCCGTGCTCGACGTTCGGGCATGAAGGACGCACACCTGCCCGGCACGGTCGATCTGGTCAACCAGCCACGCGAGGCCCTGGGCCTGGGCCATCGCGCTCACGTCGCTGATCATCCCCGTCATCTGGTCCGAGAGGTAGTGGGCGAAGTTTGGGTGGTTGGTGTAGGCGGCGAACCGGTCGTAGTGGCTCCGTATGGCGGCGTGCTGCTGCTTCAGGTCCGCGAAGCCCCGATAGCCGAGCGACTTCGCGAATCGCTGGATGCTACTGCGCGACACGTAGCAGTCGGCGGCCACGTCATAGATGTTGAGCTCGTTGAGGTCGTGCAGGTGGGAGAGCAGGTAGTGTGCCAGTATGGCCTGGGGTCCCTCCACGTCATTACGATTGAGCACGGCAAGCAGCGAGGTCAGGAGATTGAAGTTGTAGAGGCTGTACACCGGTTCGTGTTCGGTCATGCTCCCTCCCACCCATATGACATCACGAAAGGCAGGAGACGCCCGTGACGGTCGTCCCCTGCCAGACAGTGCGGCCTTTGCGTTCGCCGATCAGCTGCTCGATCGTGCGCGCTCTGCGACCTGCCTTGCCAGCGCGCGCCTGCCGAGCACGTAGGTGACGACGAATGCGACGACCACGGCTATGACCATGACAGCCATCATACCGATGAAGTTGGTCCACGTGCCGTCGGGATTGATGTAGGCGGCAAAGGAGACGAAGCCGGGGTTTGCGACCACGTACTGCGTGAAGCCAAAGAGGCCCGCGATGAAGCCACCCACGCCACCGCCGACCATGGCACCGATGAGCGGGTAGCGCTTGGTGAAGAGCACGCCGTAGACACCCGGTTCGGTGATGCCGCACAGGGCCGTGACGCCCGCGCCGGTCGCGACGGACTTGTCGTCGGCGTCCCTGGCAAGCAGCGCCGCGGCCAGGCAGGCGCCACCCACGGCGACGTTTGCCGGCGCCATGCCGGTGCAGATCAGCGGATCGGAGCCGACCTCGGCGAGAAGCTGGAAGAGCACGGGGTAGGTGGCGTTGTTCATGCCAAAGAAGACCATCCAGCAGGTGAGCGAGCCAATGAGCGAGACGGCGACGGCCGGCACGCTGCGGTAGACGGCAAGGAAGGCCCCGGCGAGAAGCGTGCCGAGCCAGTTGCCCAAAGGTCCCAGGGCGATGAGGGTGACGGGCACGGTGATGAGCATGGTGACGAGCGGCACGACGACCGTACGCAGGTATACGGGCAGGTGGTTCTGCAGCCAGCGGTACAGGTAGCTCATGAAGACGCAGCCGAGAATCACGGGGAAGACGGTGGAGTTGTAGGCGACGGACGCGACGGGGATGCCCAAGAAGTCGAGGGGAATGGGTTCGGCGGCGCCGGTGTAGTTGATGGTCACGAAGAGCAGGGTGGCGCCCAGGAAGGCCCCGAGGAAGCCGTTTGACTTGAGTCGCTGGGCGCAGGAGAAGCCGATGAACACGGGCAGGAAGTAGAACGTCGCCTGGTTCAGGGAGAAGAAGACGCGGTAGATGCCGCTCTCGGTGGTCACGCCAAAGAAGGTGGTGAGGATGGTGAGCACCGCGCCCGTAAGACCACCCGCGATGAGGACGGGAATGACCGGCGCGAAGGTGCCGCCGATGAAGGAGAGGACGGTGGTCACCAGGTTGCCATCGCTGGCAGCGGCATCCGCCGCGGCCGCCTCGGGGTCATCGACCTCGCCACCAAGCCTGATGTCGGCATGCTTGGAGAACTCCTCGTAGAGGCTTGGTACGTCCTGGCCGATGACGAACTGGTACTCGCCGTTCTGCAAGACGAGGTTGAGCACGCCAGGTATGCTCTTTGCCGTGTCCTGATCGAGCTTGGACCTATCGCGCAGGTTGACGCGCAGTCGCGTCATGCAGTGCGAGACGTTCGCGATGTTGTCCGTGCCGCCACATGCCTCGATGATGGCGTCGCGCAAGGCAGCATAATCTCTCTGTGCCATGTGCTTCTCTCCTTTCCCATGCCCGCCCTAGATGACCTTGTCGAACTTCTTGGTGAAGCTGCGCCACTCGTCCATGTCGTAGCCCCACTCCTGCCCATTGGACTTGATGAGCCTGCTGTACCAGAAGAAGGAGTCCTTCTTGTGGCGGCTGAGGTCGCGCACGTCGTCGTCGGTCGTGTTGACGAAGACGAGGCCATAGCGCTTGGCCATGCCGTTGCCGGTGGAGAGCAGGTCGGTGAAGCTCCAGGGATTGAAGCCAAAGACCTCGACGCCGTCGGCGATCGCAAGGCCAAGGTTGTAGACGTGGTCACGCAGATAGTCGATGCGTCCCTTATCGTGGATCTCGCCATGCTCGTCGAGATCCTCGTGCGCACCAAAGCCGCATTCGGTGACCACCATCGGGAGCCGGTAGTGGTCCCACAGGTAGCGCAGGGAGTAGCGCAGGGAGACCGGATCGATGTGCCAGTCCCAGTCGGTGGTTTCGAGGTAGGGGTTGCGATCCTCGGCGTACTCACCGGCGATGTTGGGATAGACGAAGTTCCCCTTCACGCCGGAGGGGTTCAGCCCCTCCTCGCGGGTGAGGTCGGGGTCGGGCTGCATGCCCATGTTGGAGCGGTAGCAGTTGACGGCGATGAAGTCGATCTCGGCCTGTGCGAGCAGTTCCATGTCACCGGGCATGATCTTGGGGTCGATGTCGTTCTCGGCCCAGTAGGTGCGCACAAAGCCACTGTAGTCGCGGAAGACGTAGGTGTCGTTCCAGATCTTTTGGGTGAGCTCCTCGGCGTTCATCACGGCGATCTGGTCCTGGGGGTTTGCGGTCTTGGGATAGATGGGCACGTAGCCGGGGACGGGCCCGATCTTGCCGCCCTCGACCATCTCGTGGCAGGCGATGACGGCCTTCGCGTGGCACAGGTTCATGATGTGGTTGATCTGCCACTTCTCGCGGAACCAGTCCGTGCACCCCTTGGAGACGCCCAGCCAGTGGCCGTAGCAGATCTGCATGTTCTGCTCGTTGATGGACAGCCAGTACTTGACGCGGTCGCCAAAGTGCTCGAAGCAGGTGCGGCAGTAGAAGGCGAACTCGTCGATGACGGAGCGCTCGCGCCAGCCGCCCATCTCGTCGACCCAGACGGGAAGATCGTAGTGGTAGAGCGTGACGATGGGGGTGATGCCGGCTGCGATGAGCTCGTCGATGAGCGCGTCGTAGAAGGCGATGCCCTCGGGATTGACCACGTGATCGGCGGCGGGGATGATGCGCGACCAGGAGAGCGAGAAGCGGTAGGAGGTGAAGCCGCACTCCTTCATGAGGGCCACGTCCTCGCGGAAGTGGTGGTAGTGGTCGGCCGCGACGGAGTTGTCGGCGAAGGGCTTCTTGGTCTGAGAGTTGAGGTCGATGGTGGCGGCGGTCCTGCCGCCCTCGGTGGTCGCCCCCTCGACCTGCCAAGCCGCGCTCGAGGCTCCCCAAAGGAATCCCTCTGGGAAGATGGGGTTGGAGCTGTGCTTCATAGGATGCCTCCCAAATTCCGAAAACTGACCTTGGCATCAGAGCGTAGGCAAGTCGTTTCGGGAAGGGGGTGCAAGTTGTGAACCTCAGCTCGCGGACGTGCGGAGCTGACACAGGTGACACAGGAGAAGAACACAGGGGAAGAGGCACGTATGTGTCGTGGCGAGGAGCGGCGGGAGGAGGCTTCGGCGCGGGAGACTCACCTGCCTCGCTTCACTCGGCTCGCTCCCCCATCAATCGAGTGCGAAGGTGTCGCCGACGCGGATGACACCGCCATTCCGAAAAGACCTGGTAGATGAGTCGCTTGAGCACGATAGGCACGTGCACAAGTGGTCGAAGCTTCGCACTCGATGAGGACAACGACGCCCGCAGGCCCAGTACCCTAGAGGGTCCGTTATGGGTCCGACACCCTACGTGCAAAGGCCTCATAGGAGCGCGAGCAATTCCCCCTTGACAAGCTCGCCCGCCTTCCGCGCGTCATATCCAAGACCCGCTGGTCCACCAGCAATGAGTTTGTCACAGTCGTGACAGAAATCGTGCGTATCAAGCTTTGCGTCGAGATTCGCAGTCATCAACTTCGCCGTGAGCCCCTCAGGCCTGTAGGCGGGAAACGCCGCGACAATGCCCTCCGGTTCGAGCTCGAGCACCGTGAGCGCCAACCATAGATCAAACAGATCGCGCCCTTTCGAACGCTGATAGAGAGCGCGCAGCTTCGTCGCAACGAGCTCCTCAGGCTGGAACGTCACCACCTCCTGGCTCCTCTCGTACCACGGGCTCGACACGTCCATGGCTCGCGCTGCGAGTGGGAGCATAGGTGAACGCTCGTAGGTATCTATTTCGATCTTTATCTTCATCCTGGTCCCTGTGGCGGACGTGTAGCGCCAGAAGACCTTCGGATGCCTCGCCATCTGCGTGCGCACCTCAAAGCCTAGCCCACCACCAAGTATGGTGAGTCTTTTCGTGATTCCGCCGATACCGCCCTCAGTGGTGCGCACGTAGTCGAGATCCTCGCTGTAGCGGTATGGCCTCGGAAGATACAGCTTGTGGAAAGCGGTTCCTCCACGAATCACGAGCTCATCCGAAAGTACGGGATCCACCGATATCTCGCAGATCGCTTGCGCAAGCAGGAGGTCCTGCTCCACCTGGTCGGCAGTCGGCCAGGGATGCGTCACCGCCCATTGTGTCACCGTGGTCTGGTCTACCATATGTCCAGCTCGACCTCCTCGTTGATGTCGAGCAGCCATCTTTCGTTGACAGTGCCGCCCTTTTTTGCGTAAGGGGAGAGCAATGACGGAGCCTTCGCCACACCGACGGCGGCTTTCTGCAAGGGTTCCAAGTCACCTGCCTTCGCAAGCTCGTCAAGAATCCAGCCAAGCCTGCGAACCGCGGCATCCGAATGCAGCGACGCAGCCTTCAGAACGTCGTCGAGGTAACCAGGGTTCTCCTCCGCGAGCTCGATAACGGCCGTGGCGGCGTTTCCCAGACCGGAGGCCTCGTCGATATCCTCGACAAGATCGAGCATAGTCGCGCCGACGGTAGAGGCCGTCACCACACCGCCGCCCGTGACAACTCTTTTCACTGGTACGGACCCAACTCTCGATCGAATCATAAAATGAAGCCTCGACCTGCCCACCTGCCTGTCGGAAATGTGCTTCGACACAGCAATCTGCATGGTCTGGGGAGCCTGATGGCTCGCTCCAAAAAGGGCCGCCGCGCTCAGCCATCCGACGTAATACTCCGCGCCGAGGTGCACCATCATATCGTCGAGGTAGGCCGGGGGCTCGGGCGCACCCCAGAGCGAACGGTCGGGCGGGACAGGCACCCATAGCCCACGTGCAGGCGAGACGAAACGCCCCTTCTTTCGCAGCGGGGCAAGGCGCTGCCTGACGTCATCCTCCCCAACGCGCATCAGCCTGGCAGCATCTTCCGTGGTGACGGACGCGATCCCGCGTGCAAGCAGCCAGTCGGAAAGGTCCGATGGCCTGACCTCATCGTTTGATATGTCGATTAAAGTATTCATATTTGATAACGTAGCATATTTCTTTACGTTGCACAATTTCAATTTCTAACATATCAGTAATCTGTATTCGTCCAGTATGACGACAGGAGCCAAACCTCGGCGCGACACGCTCTCGTACGGCACTGCAATATGTACGTACACCCACCAATCGAGTGCGAAGGCGCTGCCGGCGCAGATGGCACCACCATTGCGAAAATACCTGGTAGATGAGCTGTTCAAGCACGATAGGCACGTGCGCAAGCAATCGAAGCTTCGCACTCGATGAGGGCGATGACGCCCGCAGGACCAGTACCCTGGAGGGACACAGGAGGACACAAGGGAAGACACAAGGGGAAGACACAAGGGAAGAGGCACCTACGTGTCACCTGCGTGGGTGAGGCGCGATCATTGTCTTGAGCTCGGAGTAATCGGTTGGCGAGGCCAGGGGAACGGCGATACGCAAGCGAGCCCACCCATCTCATGGCCTCCCACGCGCTGGAGACCGCAGCGAAGGGGCGGTCCGTCGGCAGGGCCAGGAAGAGGTGCCTGTGTATCGCACTCGCATGGGGCGATAGGAGGGTCGTCAAGGCCACCCGCGGGCCTGACCCTGAGCCGACGCACCAACGCGCGTCGGGCCGTTGCGTTCCAGCGCGGACCCAGTTCCGCATGACCCGTGGTCAGAGATCGGACTTTTGCGGTGAAATTCCGCGACTGGCGGAGTAGCAGACGAGAAAACAGCAGGACGGAGGACGGAGATACTCCG
>JAWRIT010000030.1:0-9674 GCA_040268355.1 Atopobiaceae bacterium
ACACTCGCTCGTGGCAGGCGCGCCCGCATCTTCGCCCACACGCGCGAGACGGTGGCCAGCCGATCATGACGAGCACCTGGCCCCTCCCCCTCCGCCCGTGCGCGCGGGGAGACGGCAGGCCCAGCATGTGGCCCCAGCCGAGTCTCCCCTTCCGCCTGTGCGCGGCTCGGCGACACCCCGGGCCCGCTTCGCCCGACTCCACGCTTGTGCCCGGAGGCACACAGGTCACCGACAGGACCGTGCCAGCTCATAGTGAATGTGACACTATGAAGGTATCTGCTGGGGGATGCAAACGAATATGGAGAGGGGCGCATCATGTTCGAGAAGCTCTTTGAGCCGGTAACCATTAACAAAATGGAAGTGCCCAACCGCCTGGTGTTTGAGCCGATGGGCAACTATTACGCCGAACTGGACGGCAAGGCCAGCCAGCGCGACTGCGACTTCTACGCCGCGCGTGGCGAGGGTGGCTGCGGCCTGGTCATCACCGAGATCTGCTCGGTCAACCGCGCGCACGGCAGAGGCGACGCCCGCAACCTCCTGCTCGACAATGACGAGGCCATCCCGAGCTTCGCCGCCATGGCCAAGGCCACCCAGGCGACCGGCGCCAAGTTCGCAGTGGAGATCTATCATCCCGGCTGCCAGGGCGTGCCGGAGCTGTGCGAGGATGGCGTGCTCGTGAGTCCATCCGGCCAGGAGTCCAAGCTGACGGGCGCCCCCACCCGCGCCCTCACGCACGACGAGGTTGAGGGAATCATTGAGGATTTCGTATTGGCCGGCGTGCGCGTGTGGAAAAGCGGCGCCGACGCCGTCGAGCTGCACTGCGCCCACGGCTACCTGCTCTGCCAGTTCCTGAGCCCCTACACCAACCACCGTGACGACGAGTTTGGCGGCTCGCTCGAAGGCCGCGCGGAGATCGTACGCCGCATCATCTGTGGCATCCGCGAGCGCACCAGCCCCGACTTCCCCATCATCGTGCGGCTGACCGCCGACGAGTACCTGCGTATGGTCGGCATCGACGACGGCATCACGCTCCCCATGGCGGTGGAGTACTGCCGCCTCTTCGAGCAGTGGGGCGCCGACGCCATCGACGTGAGCGCGGGCAACTACGAGACGATGAACTGGGCATGGGAGCCGGTGGGCTTCGACGAGGGATGGAAGTCCGAGAACGGCAAGACCATCGCCGCGGCGGTGAACGTCCCCGTCATCGCCTGCTCGGTAGTGCGCCACCCCGAGACCGCGATGGACCTCGTGGAGGGCGGCGTGGCCATGGTGGGCTCCGCGCGGCAGTTCTTCGCCGACCCTGACTGGGGCAACAAGGTGCGCGAGGGTCGTGCGAACGACATCCGCCCCTGCATCAGCTGCCTGCGCTGCATCGAAAGCCTGATGGCCGCCCACGAGGACCCGTTCTCGCCCATGGTGTGCTCCGTGAACGCCGAGGCGGGTCGCGAGTGCGACCTCGCGCCGCTCGAGCAGGACGGCGACGGGCGCGTGGTGGCCGTCGTGGGGTCCGGTCCAGCCGGCATGGAGGCCGCACGGGTGCTCGCCCTGCGCGGGTTCGCTCCCGTGGTGCTCGAGAAGGACGCAAGGGCGGGCGGCCAGCTGCTGCTCGCCGAGCGCCCTCCCAAAAAATGGCGGCTGGAGTGGCTGCGTACCTGGTACGAGCAGCAGCTCGCCAAACTCGGCGTGGAGATTCGCCTGAACTGCGAGGCGACGCCCGAGGTGATCGGCGAGCTGGCGCCGGTGGCCGTGGTGTGGGCCGCGGGGTCCGAGCCCATCAAGCCCGCCAGCATCGGCGGTCTCGACGGCGCCACGGTGCTGACCCCGCCCGAGGCCATCATGGCGGACCCCGCCCTCACCGGCGAGACCATCTGCGTGGTGGGCTCCGGCATGACCGGCATCGAGTGCGCCGAGATGCTCGCCGAACAGGGCAACCACGTGGACCTCTACGAGATGGTCGACACGATCGGCCCCGGCATCTTCTTCCAGAACCTGATCGACATCATGGGTCGCCTGGGGCAGACCGACACCACGCTCAACCCCGACCACAAGCTGCTTGAGGTGCGCGGAAGCGAGGCCGTGTTCGAGAAGGGTGACGGCACGCAAGTGACGGCGACCTTCGACCACCTGGTGCTCTCGCTGGGCACCCATGCGGTGGAAGCGCCGGCATGGACCGCCGAGCTGGGCGTGCCCGTGCTGGTGGCGGGAGACTCCGCAGGCGTCGGACGCATCCAGGAGGCGGTGACCGGCGGCTACGACGCGGCGCGTGCCATCGCATAAGGACGCGCGACAACGCGGGCGTGCAGCACGGTGCTCCGTGTCACCGGCCGTGTCGTGTGACAAGCCGTTTACCAGCGCTTTTTGATGTCCTCTATACGCGCTGGTAAACGGCTCGTTGTAAGGCCCGTAGACGCCCTTCTGATAGGCAGGTCGATAGGAAAAAGCCAACAACGAATGGAGAGGGCCTTACAGCGGCTCAGATCCATTTGTGCAGGTAGAGGCTTCAGCGGCGCAGCCAGAGAGGGTGCGATACCTCCACGGTGGCGTACAAGCACTCGCAAACTCGCAGGTACATGACGCAGCAATCGAGTGGCATCGTGCACCAGTCCGTATGATCACCACATTTTGGGCCCGATGACCTCGGCATCCGCAAGGCTGTGATCTGCGTGAGGGTACCATTGCGCCGAAAAAACCGGCCTGTTATCCCCTGAGGCTGTCACATAACGCCTGATAAGATATCATTATTTTATATATTTACTCTATAACCGACCGTTTTGCGGGGAGGCTCCATGCACATTCTGACCGGTGAGAGTGCGCTCAGGGCGATGCGCGCCGCGCGCGTGCGGGGACTGACGATAGTCCTGCCAGAACCCGACTTGCGCCAGCGGGCTGCATACCTCCCCGGCCAGCCACGTCACGTGGAGGTCTCCTTCGACAGCGTCTCTCCAATCGTGGGGCAGACGCTTGCAGACGTGGGTTTTGACGTGCAGCGTGCCGAGACGAACGCGAAGGTTGACCTGTGGAGGCTTGGCAACGTCGGAGGCTTCACCGATGAGCGCCCCCTTGAGCTCGGGGTATTTTCCAGCGACAGGGTAAAGAGACGTAGGCGCTTGCGAACATGCGTGCTCTCACGGGATCTGCCAGCTGATGCGCTCATCCGAATCGACCCTACGCTGTACTTCGTGTGTCCCGAACTCATCGTCCTTCACATGTCATCGCACCTGAGCGAGATAGCCCTTGCCCAGCTCATCATGGAGCTGTGCGGCTCATACTCGCTTGGTCCTGTGTCCGATGACGACGGGCTGACACGATGTGCCTATGGAATACCTGCCGTCACCACGCTCAGCCGTATTCGGGCATACGCCAACCAGTTCAGGCATCGGGGCGGAACAAAGGTGCTCCAGACGGCGCTGCGCCTCGCAATGGAAGGGGCCGCCTCTCCCGCCGAGACGAACCTTGCGCTCATCATGAGCCTGCCTCGCGTGAGAGGCGGATACGGCTTTCCCATGCCAACTCTTAACGCCAAACTCATCGTCCCAGATCACGAGGTGGACAGGGTGGGAGGCGGCTCATATGCGCTCGACGTATTCTGGCAGGACGTCTACGCCGACCTTGAGTACGAAAGTGTGGAGTTCCACCTCGATCCCCTCTTTGCCGCTCGCCTTGTTGCCGCGCGTGACCACAGCACGTTCACCGATCCCGAAGCTGCGGTGATACGACGCGGGCTCATCACGAAGGCGGACGCCGTCCGACGACGTCTGCGTGACCTTCAATGTCTCGGGTTGCAGGTCATTCCCGTCACCAACTTTGACCTACAGAGCGTCCATCGCATGGATCAGGTCGCCTGCGCACTCGCTCGGCAATTCGAGTGGCACGACCACCGAGACACAGACGAATGGTGCGCGCAGCTCGATGAGAAGGCCTGGCACGAGGCACGACGCTCGCTGCTGCAAGAGCTCCAGCCGGATGTCACCGTCCTGCCCTAGCCCGTCACTGCGAGGTCACCAAGGGCGACAGCGACGCCCTGCGCAGGCGACGGGCAACGCACAGACCAGTTCGCGAGAGGTGAAGCCGGGTTCGAGCGTGGTCTCGCGGCCGCCGCGCACCACACGGGTGGCATGCGATGCGTCGAGCTCGGAGGAGCGGGTGGCCGCAAGCCCCTGGAAGCCGCCTCGGACAGCCAGTGCCGGACCTTCGGACGCATGTCCGCTCGGCTGGTCGGAGACGCGGCCACTCAGACGCTCGGGGTCGTACCCGTCTGAGGGCTTGGACGGGCGCTCGCTCGACGGTCCCAGAGGAGCCGCCGGACGAAAACGTGGCGAGGCGGCACCCCAGGTCCGTCTGACCGTTCGTTTGGAGTACAGTTTGGTGCAGCGAACTCCCCCGACGAGACGAACAGGACTTCCCCATGATGGACAAACGGCTCTTCTCGCTCGTTCCTGGCTGCGGATGGCGCGTCGCGCTCGTGGTGCTGCTCAAGTGGCTGGCACTGGTCGCGAACGTGCTGACCATGACCATCATCGGGGTCTGGCTGCGCGATGTCGTCGAGCGCGGTCCCAGCATGCCCGGCCCGCTGACGCTTGCGCTCTTCGCGGTCACCCTGGGGCTTCGCATGCTGGCGACCTACGGTTCCGCACGCGCGTCCGACACCCTCTCGCGCCGGGCGCGGACGACCATCCGCGAGAGGGTCTACGGCAAGCTGCTCGCGCTCGGCCCGTCGTTTGCCGAAGAGGTCTCGACCGCGGAGGCCGTGCAGACCAGCATGGAGGGTGCCCAGCAGCTGGAGGTCTACTACGGCGCCTACCTGCCACAGCTCTTCTACTCGCTGCTCGCTCCCCTCACGGTCTTCGCCCTGCTCGTGCGGATCGCCGGCCGCGCGCCGGTGGTCCTTCTGCTCCTCGTGCCCCTCATCCCGGTGTCCATCGTCTTCGTCCAGAAGCCGGCGCGGGCGGCCGCCAAGGCGTACTGGAGCTCCTACGTCGACCTCGGCGGGGACTTCCTCGAGGCCGTCCAGGGCCTGACCACGCTCAAGGTCTACCAGGCAGATGGCCGCTGGCACGAGAGGATGAACCGTGAGGCGGAGGGATTTCGGCAGGCCACCATGAAGATGCTCTCGGTCCAGCTGCGCTCCATCGTGGTGATGGACGTCTTCGCGTACTGCGGGGCGGCGGTCGGCATCGTCATCGCGCTGCAGCAGTACGCCCACGGCGCCATCGGGTTTCTGGGCTGCTTTTTGATGGTGTTCCTCTCGCAGGAGTTCTTCTTGCCCATGCGCCAGCTCGGCAGCCTCTTTCACACTGCCATGGGCGGTCTCGCGTCGGCCAGGCGCATGTACCAGATCCTGGACGCCGAGGCGCCCGCGCAGGGGACCACGGAAGTTCCCGCCACCGCGGGCCCCGAGGTCGCGCCCGTCGAGCTGCATGGGGTCGGCTACACCTATGCGGACCGCACGGTGGTCGCAGACGTCGATCTCGCCCTTCGCGCGGGACGGCTTGTGGCGCTGGTCGGCGAAAGCGGCAGCGGAAAGTCCACCGTCGCTGGCATCATCGCAGGCAGAAAGCTTGCCTACACTGGTTCGGCACGCGTGTGCGGCGTCGAGGCGCGCGAGGCCGACCCAGCGTCGCTCATGCGCGCCGTCACACTCGTGGGCACGAACGCCCACCTCTTTGCCGGCACCGTCCGGTCGAACCTCCTGCTTGCCAAACCCGACGCCACCGACGACGAGCTGTGGGGCGCCCTCTCCTCCGCACGGGCCGCAGGCTTCGTGCGTCAGCTGGGAGGCCTCGACGCGCCCGTGGGCGAAGGAGGCGCGAACCTCTCCGGCGGCCAGCGACAGCGCATCGCCCTCGCCCGGGCGCTCGCACGCGACAGCCAGGCCTACGTCTTCGACGAGGCCATGAGCAGCGTGGACACCACAAGCGAGGCGGCCATCGCCCGCACCGTCTCCGAGCTCGCGCGGCGGCGGGCGGTGCTGGTGGTGGCCCATCGCCTCGAGCTGGTGCGCGACGCCGCGGAGATCGTGGTCATGGACCAGGGCCGCGTGGCCGAGCGAGGCACGCATGACGACCTGCTCGCCGCAGACGGCATCTATGCGCGGCTGTGGCGACAGCAGACCGAATTCGCCGCGTTCGTCGACCATGGGGCCGACGCCGCCGATGACGAGGTGGTCGTCGTGCCAGCGGCGGAGGTGACGTCCGCGGCGGCATCCACGTCGGACGGTCGAGCCAGCGCGCCCTCGACCGTAAGCGTGCTGCGTCGCATGCTGGCACTGGTCCGCCCGCTCGCCGGGCACCTGTGCGTCGCCACGCTGCTCGGCTGCATCGGACACCTGGCGGCCATCGCCATCCCCGTCCTGGGCGCCTACGGCCTCGTCGCCGCAGCGGGACGCCCGCTCGCCATCGGGCTCGGCGCCGCGTGCGTCGGCGCCATCGTCTGTGGCGTCGTACGCGGGCCCGCGCGCTACGGCGAGCAGCTCTGCAACCACTATGTCGCCTTCCGGCTGCTCGCCCACGTGCGCGACCTCATCTTCGCGGCGCTGCGCCGCCTGGCACCGGCCAAGCTCGAGGGTCGAGGCAAGGGAGACGTCGTGTCGCTCGCCACCTCCGACGTCGAGCTGCTCGAGGTCTTCTACGCCCACACCATCTCGCCCGTCGCCATCGCCCTGGTGGTCTGTGCCGGCATGCTCCTCTTTCTGGGCGCGCACGACGGCTCGCTCGCCCTTGCAGGCGCCGTGGGCTACCTGCTCGTCGGACTCGTCATCCCTTGGGTCGGCGACCGCCTGACCCGGGGTTCGGGCGCCAAGGTGCGCACGACGGTCGGTGCCACCAACGCGCTCGTGCTCGAGAGTCTGCGCGGACTGGGCGAGACCATCCAGTACGGCCGCACCGGCGACGCGCTCCGTGCGCTGGATGCTGCCCACACGCGGCTCACGGCCACGGAGCTGCCGCTGCGACGGACCGACGCCCTGCTGCTCGCGCTCGGCGACGGTGCGGTGCTCGTCGCGGGGGCGGCGCTGCTCTCGCGCGCCGTGGGGACGATCGGGCATGGTGGCCTCTCGGTGCCAGCGGCCATCGTCTGCGGGCTCGCCTACCTGTCGTCGTTCGGCCCCGCCTTTGCGGTCGCGCGCCTGGGCACCTCGCTGCAGCAGACCGTCGGCGCCGGACAGCGCGTGCTCGACCTGCTCGACGAGCGGCCACAGACCGAGGACGTCACCAACGGGGTGGACGTCGCCTTTACCGGGGCGGCGCTGGAGCGCGTCTCCTTCTCCTATGACCGGCTCCCGGTCCTGCGAGACGTCACGATGGGCTTTGCGCCGGGCACCATCACCTGCGTCTCGGGGCCGAGCGGGTGCGGCAAGTCGACGGTCCTCAAGCTGCTCATGCGCTTCTGGGACGCGGACGCCGGATCGCTCAGCCTGTCCGGCCACGACATCCGCCAGGTGAACACCGCCTCGCTGCGCGCCAACGAGGCGTTCATGGCCCAGGAGACCCACCTCTTCCGAGGGACGATCGCCGAGAACGTCCTGCTCGCGAGACCCGACGCGACGCGCGGGGAGCTGGAGGCCGCCATCTCGGCGGCGGCGCTGGACGAGCTGGCGGCGCGTCTCGAGCAGGGCCTGGACACGCAGGTCGGCGAGCTGGGAGAGCGGCTCTCCGGTGGCGAGCGACAGCGGATCGGCCTGGCACGTGCCTTTCTGGCCGACGCGCCCTTCGTGCTGCTCGACGAGCCCACCTCCAACCTCGACGCGCTCAACGAGGCGCAGGTCATGCGGGCGGTGGCCGAGCACCGTGGCGACAAGACCATCGTGGTGGTCACGCATCGCGCGAGCACGGCGGCCTTCGCCGACCGTTTCGTGAGGCTGGGGATGCCAGCGGGCGGGGCGTCCGGGTCCCAGACGGACGGCTCATGAGAGATCCCTGCGGGAATGGCTCGCGTGCGGGGATGGCGAGCTCGAGGCGGCGCGCGAGGCAAGCTCGTGAGGCAGTCTGAGTCCGGCGTAAGGTGCCAGTTCGTCAAACGTCGCGTCGCCTTTCGCGTGGGACCCCTGCTCGCCTGCCGAACAAAACCGAACACCTGACGTGTGCCCGCACAGCCGCCCACCCTCGCCATGCCATGATGGACAGGGGCCTTGGATCCCTTGTCGACCGTCCACGCACCACCAAGAGAAGGAGCGCACCATGAAGTCATGCGGTAGTGTCATGCTCGATCGTCGTCATGCGTTGACCCTCGGACTTGGCGCCGCGACCACGTTCGCCCTTGCGGCCTGCAATGGGGGCACCGCTGAAGACGCGGGCGAGAGCCCTGCCGAGCCGGCCAGCGACTCCCCGACCGTCACGCTGTACGCGACCGTCACCGACGCCGGCCAATACCTCGACAGGATGGTCATTGACTACGGCGACACCATCGTCTCCGATGTCGACGTGGAGACCTATGAGGTCCTCATGGACATGACCGTGCAGTACGGCGAGCTCGAGGGAGAGCCCTACCCGTTCTACGACGCCACCGTCCCCGTTCCCATCGTCAAGACCGACGTGAACGGCGGCGTTGTGACGGCATTCTTCAGGCAGGACGCCGCCCCCACCCTCACCTGGCTCGACGAGGGCAGGAACTACCCCGGCAAACTCGCCTTCACCATCACCCAAACCAAGGAGATCACCACCCTGACGCCGGACAAGCGCGAGCTTGCCCTGACGGCGGAGTACGCCTGCGACGTCGAGAGCTACGAGGGCCTCATCGACGAGGAGGTGGCCAAGTTCGAGGACGTCCAGGCTGACATCAACTATCGCCTCTACAAGGGCACGGACGACGCCCTTATCGTCTGGTTCCATGGCAACGGCGAGGGCGACTTCCCCACCAAGGACACCAACAACAACATCGCCCAGGTCCTGGCAAACCGCGGAACCGTCGCCTGGGCGAGCGAGGAGGCGCAGGACGTCTTCGGCGATGCCACGGTCATGGCCTTCCAGGCGCCGAACGTGTGGTACCGGGCGACCCTCGACGGGCTCCTCGAGCAGGCCTACGACGAGATCCAAGAGGTCATCTCCGAGCAGGGCATTGACCCCGAGAAGCTCTACGTCTCCGGTTGCTCAGCCGGCGGCTTCATGACCACGCGCATGATCATCGCCTATCCCGACCTCTTCAAGGCGGCCATGATCAACTGCCCGGCGCTCGATGTCGCCGACCTGCGGGCCGAGGCCGAGGGCTGCACCCCGACCGACGAGGAGCTTGCGTCGCTGCGTTCCTCAGACACCAAGATCTGGCTGGTCCAGGGCGAGACCGACAGCTCCGTCAACCCGGAGGAGTGCTCCAAGCGGATCTGGAACATCATCACCGAGGGCGCCGAGACGTCCGAGGCCACCTACGAAGGCACCGAGGGCATCGCCTCGGGGTTCACCACCTACGAGACCGCGGACGACAAGTACAAGCTCACGCTGTACCAGACGGTCGACACCGAGGAGGCCGAGGGCACGCTCGGTGACACGCGCCTGATGGGCAGCCTCGTGTTTGCCGAGGACTACGACCAGGATGGCGAGCTCGAGGAGGTCAAGTACAACGACCACTGGAGCTGGATCTACACCCTGCGGAACAACCCCGAGGACGCGGCCGGCGAGCACATCTGGGAGTGGGCCGCCAAGTAGGCCACGCGCGGCCACCGGCGCGAGTGCAGGCGCGGGGCC
>JAWRIT010000031.1:0-40078 GCA_040268355.1 Atopobiaceae bacterium
GGGGTGGCCTGCGGCTCGAGCGGAAGATCGACGCCCGCGGCCTCAAGCGCGGCATTGGTCGCCGCAAGGAAGGGATAGGTCCGGCCCATGCCCAGGTAGGCGCTCGCCTGGTAGACGATCTCCTTGACCTCCACGGGCGTGACGCCCGCGCCCAAGGCGGCACCGACGAGCTCCGCGTACAGGTCGATGGCCTGACTGCCGAGACAGGTGGCGAGCCAGATCATCAGGCGCGTGCGCTCGGGCAGGTCGGCATCGGTGGGCACCTGGTCGAAGGCGAAGTTGCCAAGGCGCTCGACGAACTCGGGGTCGGTGGTGGCGAGCGCCTCCGCAAAGCCGGGGCAGAGCCGATCGAGCCGCTCCTTGGCGCTTGCTGTGAGCTGTGGCTGGTATGACATGCTGCGCTCCTCTCAAAGGTGACCTCGACATCGTGGGATCGCGCGTCCGTGCGTCGCCACCCGGGACAAGGGGCTGCGCGAGCGGGCAATCCTCTCCCCTTCCCAGTTGTACCATGACGGCGGCGCGCGGCAAAACGCAGCGCCCTTTTTTGACCACTTGGCAGATACGGACACCTGCCAAGTGCGGGTGCGTCGCCGACGGGCGTGCCGGCGTCTTGGCTATCATAGGGACCAACAACCGCGGCATCGGATGGAGGCAGGCATGTACCATCAGGCAACGGACGAGGTCAAACGCGCCATGGCGACCTTTGCCACCAGCGTCGAGGACGGCCTCGCGCTGGTCACTGCCGGAGAGCGAGGCCACTGGAACACGATGACCATCGGCTGGGGATCGGCGGGCACCCTCTGGAGCACGCCCACCGTGACGACCTACGTGCACCCCAACCGTCACACGCACCAGTTCCTGCTGGACAGCGACTGGTTTACCGTGCAGCTCTTCGGGCCGGAGCACAAGCGTGACTGCGCCATCCTGGGATCTCGGTCCGGGCGTGACGGAGACAAGGTGGCGCTCACCTCGCTCACGCCCAAGCCGCTCGAGCACGGCGTCACCTTCGAGGAGGCTCGCCTGACCATCGTCTGCCACAAGATCTACGAGCAGCCCATCGAGCTCGCCCGCGTGCCTGCCGAGGTCATGGATCGCATCGGTGCGAGCCTCTACCAGAGGCAGGCGCACACCGCCTTTGTCGGCGAGATCGTGGACGTGCTCTCGGACACGGGCATCTAGCTACGGTCATAGGCCACGCCGGCGCGCCATACGAGACCAAAGGCGATCCGCCCACGGCCTGCCCAGACGCGCCTCGGAAGCCTTCCGAGGCACGCGCCCGTCGCCGAGCGTCCCGGCCGTCTTGCTAGTCCTCGATCACGTAGGCGCCCATGAGCATCTCCTCCAGCCCTTCCCGCTCGGGGTCATGACCGACGCCGGTGTCCATGGCACGGATGAGGTCCATCTCGGCGGAACTCAGCGCAAAGTCGAAGATCTCCTTGTTGGAGGCGATGCGTGCGGGATTGGTGGACTTGGGCAGCGAGATGATGCCCTCCTGATGCTCGAAGCGCAGGATGACCTGGCCCACGTCCTTGCCATGACGCTTTGCGATGGCTGTGAGCCGCGAGTCGGCGAGCAGCTCGGCGTTGCCCTGGCCAAGCGGGCCCCATGCCTCGATGGCCACGCCGTCGGCCGCCAGCGCCTCGCGCAGTTCCCGCTGTTGGAAGAGCGGGTTGTAGTTGACCTGGTTGACGGAGGGCACGACATCGGTCTGCTCGCGGAAGCTGCGGTAGATGCGGGGCGACATGTTGGACACGCCGATGGAGCGCAGCGTGCCTGCGGCCTTGGCCTCGGCGAGGTAGCGCCAGGCTCCCACGTAGTCGCCGTAGGGCTGGTGGATGAGATAGAGGTCCACGTAGTCAAGGTCCAGCTTGCGAAGCGACCGGTCCAGCCCGCGCTTGGCGCCCTCGTAGCCGTGGTCCGAGAGCCAGAGCTTGCTGGTGACGAACACCTCGCCACGCGGGATGCCGGAGTCGCGGATGGCGCGACCCACGTCCTCCTCGTTGAAGTAGGCGGCCGCCGTGTCGATGTGGCGATAGCCTGTCCGCAGGGCCTCGAGGGTCGCCTCGTAGGTGGGTCCGTCGGGATCGATACGAAACACCCCGAAGCCGACCGAGGGGATCGCAGTGCCGTCGTTGAGAACAAAGTCCTGCATGCTCGCTCCTTTCGTGGGGTTACGTAGGACCATCTTAGACAAAATCATGCATACGGGCAGCTTGGGGAGCCTGCTCCCAGGATGGGGCCAGCTGAGTGGTCGACCGGGGCGCACCACAGGAGCCGCAGGCACGCCCCTCAGCCCAGGCTGCGCTCCAATGACAGGACCTGCTCCCGTGCGTCACGCGGATCGCAGGTGATGCGGTGCCAGCGATGCCGCTCTGCGTGCTCGCGCCAGTCCACCACCGGCCCGAACCCGCCATGCAGCGTGCGAGCGGCTACCGCAAAGCTCGCATCGCCTGTGAGGCCCGGATAGCGGACCTCGGCGACATGGGGGTGACAACGCAGATACGCCGCCACCACCTGGGCGGCGTCGCTGGCCAGGCGCCAGTCGCGCTCCCGGAGCCGGAGGGTCTCTGCCAGCTCGCCTGTGTCCACCTCAGACAGCTCCGGCAGCTGGGACATCCAGCTGCCGACATGCGAGTAGAGGGCGGAGTCTTCCGCTCGTGACGAGGGCGACTGAGCACACCGCCGACCCTTCCGGTGACGTCGGTCCCTCTCAGTCGATGGAACGCCGCCCTGGCGCTGGCCCCTCCCGGACGACGGGGCATCGTCCTGCTCATCCGAGACCAGCTCGCGTGCTCCCGCCACAAGGGTGCCCACCCCGTCCAGCGCCGCGATAGCGACCTGTGCGCCCAAGCCGATGGCGGCACAGCCCCACGGACCCGTACGGGTGACGTCGACCACGCACAGCTGGCCGGCCGCCTGGCAGCAGCGGCTGATGTCCCGCAGGTCAGGGCAGGTCACGGGACGCTCCCCGAGCATGGTCGCGAAGAGCGCCTCTGGAGCCAGTTCCTTGAGCTGCGCCAAAACCTCGTCTGCGGACAGCGGCGTCAGGCGGGCAAAGCGCCCGCCGAGCATGCGGGCGAGTTCACCGGCAAGCTCACGTAGCTGGTCCTGCTCCCCCATGCCTTAGCCGCGACGCTCGTCTATCTCCGCGCGCACGCTGGCGACGAACTCGTCAAGGGAGGTCTGGTGCGTCTCGTTGGTGCGGTCACGCACAGAGATGTTACCGGCCTCCTTCTCCTTCTCGCCCAGTATCAGCATGTAGGGCACGCGGTCGATGGCACGCGCCTCGCGGATCTTGTATCCGATCTTCTCGTCACGCTCGTCGACCTTGACGCGAATGCCCGCCGCACGCAGCCGCTCGCCCACCTCGAGCGCGTAGTCGCGCGTCTTCTCGGACACGGGCAGCACCTTGACCTGGCACGGAGAGAGCCATGTCGGGAACTTGCCGGCATACTGCTCGGTCAGCATGCCGATGAAGCGCTCGAAGCTGCCGAAGCCCGCACGATGGATCATGATCGGACGGTGCTTCTCGCCGTCGGTGCCGGTGTACTCGAGCTCGAAGTTCTGCGGCAGCTGGAAGTCGAGCTGGATGGTGCCGCACTGCCAGGTACGGCCCAGGCAGTCCTGCAGGTGGAAGTCGATCTTGGGACCATAGAAGGCGCCGTCGCCCTCGTTGACGATGTACTCGACGCCCATGGTGTCGAGCGCCTCGCGCAGGCCCGCCTCGGCGAGCTCCCAATCCTCCTCGGCGCCCATCGAGTCCTCGGGGCGCGTGGAGAGCTCCACATGGTAGGGGAAGCCGAACTGCTCGTAGTAGGCCGTGATGAGGTGCGCGGTGTCCATCACCTGCTCGGTGATCTGGTCGGGACGCACGAAGAGGTGCGCGTCGTCCTGCGTGAAGGAGCGCACGCGGAAGAGCCCGTGCAGGGCGCCGCGCAGCTCGTGACGATGGTCCAGGCCGGCCTCGGCGAGCTTCAGGGGCAGGTCGCGATAGCTGCGGGGCTTGCTCTTGTAGACGAGGCAGGCGCCGGGGCAGTTCATCGGCTTGACGGCATAGTCCTCGTCGTCGATGAGCGTGGTGTACATGTTCTCCTTGTAGTGGTCCCAGTGACCGGAGGTCTCCCACAGCGTGCGTGACAGGATGACGGGCGTCTGCACCTCGTCGTAGCGATAGGCGTCCTGCATCTCGTGCCAGTAGTCCATGAGGGCGTTCTTGAGGCGCATGCCATTGGGCAGCCAGAAGGGGAATCCCGGCCCTTCGTCGGCCATCATGAACAGCTCCATCTCCTGCCCGATCCTGCGGTGGTCGCGCTTCTTGGCCTCCTCGAGGAAGGCGAGGTGCGCCTCGAGGTCGGCCTTGGAGGCAAAGGCGATGCCGTTGACGCGGGTGAGCATCTTGTTGTTGGCGTCGTTCTTCCAGTACGCGCCGGAGACGCCCGTCAGCTTGAAGGCCTTGAGCGCCTTGGTGTAGAGCAGGTGGGGACCCACGCACATGTCCACGTACTCGCCCTGCTTGTAGAAGGTGATGCGGGCGTCGTCGGGCAGGTCGTCGATGTGTTCGACCTTGTACTTCTCGCCCCGCTCGACCATGTGGGCGATGGCCTGCTCGCGCGGGAGCTCGTAGGTCTCGAACCTGAGGTTCTCCTTGCAGATCCTGCGCATCTCCGCCTCGATGGCGGGAAAGTCGTCCTCGCTGATCTTGGTGCCCTCGGGCAGGTCGACGTCGTAGTAGAAGCCGTTGTCCGTTGCGGGTCCATAGGCGAAGTCCGCCTCGGGGTACAGGCGCTTGATGGCCTGGGCAAGTATGTGGGACGCACTATGACGGATGACGTGCAGCTCCTCGCCCTCGGGGCACTCGTCCACGTGACCGTCGTTGTACAGGACCTTCATGGGATTCTCCTTGACGCTCTTATGACCAACCCGTTGATTATTGCAGAAAAGGGCCTGCCTGCCACCCAAAAACGGCAAGCCCCACAAGGCCGCTCGCCCTGGGTTCGCGCGCTCGCGCGGGCGAGGCGTGCCTCAGGGGCGACAGGAGCCGACCTCACCCCAGAGGCCAAGCATGCCAGAGTCCGGATGCCCGCCCCTGTACGAGAGGCACCCCGCACCAGGAGGCATTCCCACTCCAGGCGCCAGACGAGCCCGTCCCTGTGTCAGGGCCCTGTGCTACTCGTCGTCCGTCGCGCCCGGCAGCCGTCCCGTCAGGCTCTCGAAGGCCGCGTCGACCGTCGTTCCGAGCTGCTGGCCGACGACCTCCTCGAGGACGCCTGCCGCGAGCGAAGGCTCCGAGAACAGCGAGAGCACGATGACGTCGTTGCTCTCGGTGACCAGCACGAGCATGCGGCGCATGCTCGGCCCGTATGCGACCGCGACCACACCATCCTCGCCAAACTCGACGTCCTCGACCACCATGACCTCTGCGACCAGGGCGGTGAAGGTGCGACGGGTGCTGGGGTAGGAGCTGGACACGATGCGATAGGAGACCGACTCCGTACAGCCCTGCCCCAGCTCGGCGATCTGGGCGTCGCTGAGGATCGCGTCGGCGGCCCCACGGACCAGCACGGCGCCAGAGCCATCCTGCATGAGCCAGGTGAGGTCCTGGCCGCTCCAGACGTAGTCCTGCTCGAGCAGCAGGGTCTCGAGCTGCCAGCCCGAGAGCTCGGAGACGGCGTAGGCCGTCACGTTGCCGTTGCGGTCGAGGCACTCCTCGTCCCACTCCTCCACGACCTCGCCCTCGGGGACGTAGGCATTGGTGTCGACGCCCTCGCTGCCGGCGTCCTGTCCCGAGCCGACCTCGGTCTGCGACCCGTCCCGTTGCTCCGTGGGCGTGGGCTCGGCCTCGGAGGAGCCGCCCTGTGCGGGCGTGCATCCGAACGAGCAGGCCAGACAGCACACAAGCACGACCCACATGCCGCCGAACCACCGTGGCACGCGAACGGGGCCGTTCTCGTGTCGGTCGAACGAAGCGCTCATGCTGGTCTCTCCTATCGTGCCGGGGCGTACGTCGATGCCCGTGTCTTGTCGATGCCTGAAGGTATCCGTAACGAAGAAGCGCCCACCGGCCACGAGCCTGCCGGCAGACGCCCTCTGGTGCAGACGAGCGGTATGCGCCCTACCGGACTACCGGAAGCCGCACACCTACTGGATGCGTGTGCGACAGTAGGGGCAGACCTTCCAGTCGGCGTTGAGCGGACGATGGCAGGTGGGACAGACGTTACGCACCTGCGTGTTGCAGATGGGGCAGACGACGAAGTCGCGATCGATGGGCGCGCTGCACTTGGGGCAAATGCCGTAGTGCGAGAGCTGGTGCTCGCGCAGGGCGATGTCCAGGTCCTGCTCCTCGCGGTCGACGAGGTAGCTTGACGGCCGAAGGATGACATAGGCGAGAATGCCCACGATGGGGATGACGGAGATGATCGCCCAGACCCACCAAGGCTCCGCCCCGCGCCGCTGCGCATCGCGGATGACATAGACGATGGACAGGATGTACACCATCACGATGCATGCCACCATGAGGTAGAGCACCATGCGGACCTCGGGGGTCATGAGTTGGTCGAGAAGTTCTCGCATCGGTCCTTTGCTCCTTAGGTCTGTCAAACACGCACAGATGCGCCACGGGTGAGCCAATTGCCGTGAAAACTATATCAGAAACATCGTTGCGTCTGACAATCACCACGTGGTTGCCAGAGTTTACCGAGTGCACAAGGTGCCGACATCCGGGGGCGCTGTGGGCGGCTCAGGGAGTGGGGCGCCGGGCGGAGGGTCCTATGCGGCCCCAGGACGTCCGCAGGAGCCGGCGTGACCGAACGAGCCGCGCAGCGCGCCGGCCACCTCCCCGGCAAGGGTGATGGAGCCGCAGGCGACCAGCGGCACCCCCGCCAGCGCGTCAAGCGCCTCCTCGACGGTGTCGATGGAGCCGGCGACCGTGGCGCCCGCCCGCTCGAACGCCTCCGCGAGCTCTGCGGCCGCAAGCGCGCGCGGCGAGCGGGTGCGGGTCGTGTAGACGAGCGGGAACTCCCGGGCCAGAAGGCCGACGATGCCCTCGACGTCCTTGTCGGCGAGCACGGCGGCCAGAAGGGCGGGGCGCTCCCCCACCGTCGGCGCGATCGCCCGTATGGCCGAAAGAAAGGTCTCCACCGACTGCGGGTTGTGACAGGCGTCGATGAGCAGGATGGGGTCCGTGCGCACCACGTCGAAGCGCCCCGGCGTGGGACAGGCGGCAAGCGACGGGCGCAGCGCGCGCTCGTCAAGGGGACGGGCGAGGAAGGCCTCGCAGAGCGTGATGGCGCAGGCGATGTTCGCCGCCTGGAAGGCAGGCTTGACCACGCGAAGCCCCGTATAGGTCGCCTGCGGCGTCGTCACGCTCAGCACGAGCTCCCCACCGATGCGGGCGGGCCGCTCGTCCACCACGTAGCTCGCATGGGCGCGCTCGTCATGCGCGCGCGGCACGCCGGGGTGCATCGCCCCCACCGCGTCCTCTGCGCGCCGCGCGCGGAGCAGCACCGGCTCCACGCCCTCGCGTGCGCACTGGTTGAGAAAGACGTCCTCGACGCTCTCGGGCGTCGCCGTGCCGACGCCCAGCACGCAGCTGCGGCCCGCCTGGATGACCGCCGCCTTCTCGGCGGCGATGGCCTCGAGCGAATCGCCGAGGATGCGCGTGTGGTCGAGCCCGACGCCGGTCACCGCGACCGCGCAGATGCCACCAGCCGCCGAGGTCGCGTCCCAGCGGCCTCCCATACCCACCTCCAGCACCGCCGCCTCGACGCCGGCCTCGGCAAAGACGACCAGCGCGGCGACCGTGAGCAGGTCGAACTCCGTCACGTCGTAGGGTCGCAGGCCCTGCGCGCGACGCGCCTCGTTCACGCGCCTGCCCGCCTCGAAGGCGACGGAAAGCCCGTGCGCGAAGGTCGTGCGCGAGACGGGGCGACCGTCCACCTCCATGCGCTCGGTGTAGCTCACCAGCTCGGGACTCGTGTACAGCGCGGTACGCAGGCCGCAGCCCGCAAGGATCGCCGCCGTGTAGCGCGAGGTGGACGTCTTCCCGTTGGTGCCGGCGACCTGCAGGCACCGGTAGCGCAGGTCCGGGTTCCCGCAGGCGGCCAGCATGTCCACCACCGTCTCGAGCATGGGCTGGATGCCGAGCTTGCGCGTGGCATGCAGCCTGCGCAGGGCCTCGTCGTAGTCGAGCGCGGGAGGGGCGAAGGGCACCTGGTACGTCATCGGGCATCCTCGTCGGTCCTCGCCGGCATGATGGGGGTGGCGGGCGTCGTGGCGCACACCGCGTCCGAGGGCCGGTAGAGTGCGCAGTTGTTGGGGGTCTCGTAGCAGGCGACCTCGCTCACCGTCAGGCCGCGCTCGGCGAGCCGCTCGGCGAACCAGCGGGCGAGGTTCTCCGCCGTGGTGCGAAAGGGCAGCATCGTGAGCGAGAAGCCCTCCGCCTCAAGGGCCGCGACCGTCGTGGGCGAGAGCGAGCCCTCCTCGACCAGAAAGCTGTGGTCCAGCGAGTCGGCCACCGCGCGCACCTCGCGCTTGAAGACGCCAAAGTCGAGCACCATGTCGCGCGTCGTGCCGGACGTCTGCAGCTCCTGCAGCGCGGTGGTGACGACCACCCGCCAGCGATGCCCGTGCAGGTTTTCGCACTTGCCGTAGTAGTCCGTCAGAAAGTGCGCGCTGTCAAAGCTCGCCTCGGTCCTGAGCGCGTGCATGCTACTCCCCCATTCCGATGAGGCGCAGCGCCTCCTGGCGCGCCTTGAGGTCACTCTTGAACCAGCCGCGCACGGCGCTGGTCACCGTGAGGGAGCCGGCGCTCTTGATGCCCCGCATGGTCATGCAGGTGTGCGTGGCCTCGAGCACCACCAGCACACCCAAGGGATCGAGCCGCTCCACCAGCGCGTCGGCGATCTGCTGGGTCAGACGCTCCTGGACCTGCGGGCGATGCGCGTAGCCTGTCACGCAGCGCGCGAGCTTGGAGAGTCCTGTGATGCGCCCGTCGCGGGGGAAGTAGCAGACGTGCGCCCTGCCCGTAAACGGCAGCAGGTGATGCTCGCACATCGACGAGAAGGGGATGTCCTTGACGATGACCATGTCGTCGTTGCCCGGCTCGTGGAACTGCCGCAGCAGGTGGCGGCCCGGATCCTCCTGCATGCCCCCGAAGATCTCCTCGCAGGCCCGTGCCACCCGCTCGGGCGTGTCGACGAGGCCCTCGCGGTCCGGATCCTCACCGATGGCAAAGAGCAGCTCTCGGATGGCCGACTCGATGCGCGGGCGATCGATGGCCTGGTAGCCCTGGTCGTTCGTGGTTCGCTCCTCTGACATGGCTTCCCTTCCGATCGGCTGTGCCGGCGCCTCTTCTGCGGCCGTGCGGACCGGCGCGAGGCAGGTCCGCCTCGCGCGCAGGTCTATCCTAGCGCACGGGTGCCCAGCGCACGTTCGGCCGCCTCGACCACGTGCTTGGCGAGCACGGCCGTGGTGATGGAGCCGACGCCTCCCGGAACGGGCGTGATGGCGCCAACCAGCGGCTCCACCTCGTCCGTGGCCACGTCCCCGCAGAGCCTGCCCGCCGTCTCGTCCCAGTTGATGCCCACGTCGATGACTGTCTGACCGCTCGTCACGGCATCGGGTCCCACCGTGCCCGCATGCCCGGTGGCAACGACCAGCAGCTCTGCCGAGCGGCATGCCGCCGCGAGGTCGCGGGTGCGCGTGTGGCACATCGTGACGGTGGCGTTGCGCGCCTGGAGCATGAGCGCCACGGGCCGGCCGACCACCAGCGAGCGTCCCACGACGGTGACCGTGGCCCCCTCGAGCTCGTAGCCGTAGTGGTCGAGCAGGTGGAGGCACGCCTCGGCCGTGCAGGGAGGAAAGCCCACCGGCTGGTTGGCGAACACGCCGTAGAGCGAGCCGGCGGTGATGCCGTCCACGTCCTTGGCGACGTCGAGCGCGGCGCAGGCGGCCTGCTCGTCAAGCGCGGAAGGCAGCGGGCGAAACAGCAGGCAGCCATGGATGGACGCGTCGTCGTTCACGCGGGCGATGGTCGCCATGAGCTCGTCCTGCGAGCAGCCTGCCGCCAGGACGAGCGAACGGACCGCGATGCCGGCGGTCTCGCAGCGCTTGAGGGCCCCGCGCTCGTAGGCGAGGTCGTCCTCGCGCTGGCCGACGCGCACGATGGCGAGCGTCGGCGTGACGCCGGCCTCGCGCAGCGCGGCGACGCGGCGGGCGAGTCCTTCGGTCAGCGCCTGCGCGACAGGCTGTCCCTTCAGCAGGTGGGTCATGCGGGATTCCTTCCGTGGGTGGGTGAGGGGCCTCAGGGGCCCGTGCGGGACGTTCCAGGGGCCGAGCCGCCACAAGAGGGCCGGAGGCAGACCCGGGCGCCGTCTACGCCCTGATGCGCCGCATGACGTCCGCCGCGCAGGCCTCGGCTCGGGGCACGAACTCGGCGAGCAGCGCGTCGCACTCGGCCTCCGTGGCCGTGGCGAACGCACGGTCGCGCAGGACCGCCGTGTTCACGAGCACGTTCAGGCTTGCCGCCTCGAGCGCCGCGCGGCACAGGTGCGCCCCGCAGCCCACGTCGGAGACGAGCATGCGCGAGCCCTTCTCGCCCATCTCCTCCAGCAGCTCGATGGCGCGGCAGGTCTGGCGCATCATCTCGAGCGGCGCGGCGCAGGCCCACTTCGTGGCCTCCTCGAGCACGTCGGCACGGCTCGGGTCGTCGCGCGGGATGGCATAGGCCTGGCTGAGCGGCGCGAAGGCCTCGGCGTCCTCCTCCACCAGCTGCAGCAGCCGCATCCGCACGTCGGTCGCCTCGGCGAGCATCCGAGCGATGTCGCCCTCCACGGCCGCATAGGCCTTCTTGCCAGTCGTGAAGTTGCCCACCATCGAGCAGAGCGCCACCCCGATCGCGCCTGCGAGTGCCGCCGCGCCACCGCCGCCCGGCACCGGCTCCTTCGCCGCAAGTGCGCTGACGAAGTCCTCGCACGACCTTGCTGTCAGATGCTCGGCCATAAGGTGGTCCTCCTTGCCCTCCGCCATCCGATGCGCCGTACCACCCTATCAGAACAGACCGACGATGCGCCCGTCGTCCGTCACGTCGATCTTCTCGGCAGCGGGGACGCGCGGCAGGCCCGGCATCGTCATGATGTCGCCCGTGAGCGCGACGACGAAGCCCGCACCGGCGCTGACCTTGAGGTTGCGGACCGTGATCCGAAAACCCCGGGGCGCCCCCAGCTTGGTCTGGTCGTCCGAGAACGAGTACTGCGTCTTTGCGACGCAGATGGGAAGCCTGCCAAAACCGAGCTCCTCGAGCTGTGCCAGCTGGGCGGGGGCGGGCCCCACCAGATCGACCCCGTCGGCGTGGTAGACCTTGGTGGCGATGGCCTCCAGCTTCTCCTTGAGGGACAGTTCGTCCCCATAGGCGTGGCGAAAGGCGCTCGGCTCGTCACACAGGCGCACGACCTCGTCGGCGAGGGCGCGCCCTCCCGCGCCTCCCTTGGCCCAGACCTCGGAGAGGGCCACAGTGACCCCCAGCTCCTGGCACCTTCGCTGCACGAGCGCGAGCTCGGCGGCGGTGTCGGTCGGGAAGGCGTTGAGCGCCACCACGCAGGGAAGGCCGTAGACGTCGCGGATGTTGCCCACATGCTGCAGCAGGTTGGGAAGCCCCGCCTCGAGGGCGGCGAGGTTCTCGCTCTCCAGCTCCCCGCGCGCCGCGCCGCCGTTGTACTTGAGCGCCCGGACGGTCGCCACGACGACCACGGCGCTCGGCGTGAGCCCCGTGGCACGGCATTTGATGTCCAGGAACTTCTCAGCACCCAAATCCGCGCCGAAGCCGGCCTCGGTCACCACGTAGTCGGCCAGCCGCATGGCGCAGGTGGTGGCCACGACGGAGTTGCAGCCGTGCGCGATGTTGGCGAAGGGCCCCCCGTGCACGAAGGCGGGGTTGTTCTCGAGCGTCTGGACGAGGTTCGGCTTGATGGCGTCCTTGAGCAGGGCCGCGCAGGCGCCCTCTCCCGTCAGGTCGTGCACCGTCACGGGCCGCTGGTCGAAGGTGTAGGCGACCACCATGCGGCCGAGGCGGGCCTTGAGGTCGGCGAGGTCGCTCGCCAGGCAGAACGCGGCCATCACCTCGGATGCCACGGTGATGTCGAAGCCGTCTTGGCGCGGGACGCCATCAGGGACGCCGCCCATGCCGTCGACCACGTTGCGCAGCTGACGGTCGTTCATGTCCACGCAACGCCGCCAGACGACGCGACGGGGATCGACGTTCAGCTTGTTGCCCCACTTGATGTGGTTGTCGAGCAGGGCGGCGATGAGGTTGTTCGCCGCGCCGATGGCGTGGAAGTCGCCGGTGAAGTGCAGATTGATGTCCTCCATCGGCACCACCTGGGCGTATCCGCCACCTGCCGCCCCGCCCTTGACGCCAAAGACCGGACCCAACGAGGGCTCCCGCAGGCAGAGCATGGTCTTGCGCCCCGTGAGGTTCATGGCGTCCGCCAGGCCCACCGACGTGGTGGTCTTGCCCTCGCCGGCAGGCGTGGGGTTGATGGCGGTCACCAGGACGAGCTTGGCGCGCGAGGGCAGGTCGCGCAGGCTGTCGACATCGACCTTCGCCTTGTGCCTGCCATAGTGCTCGAGCTGGTCCTCGGCGAGCGAGACCTTGGCCGCCACCTCGGAGATGGGAAGCAGCGACGCCTCCTGTGCGATCTCGATGTCACGCTTGTAGTCTGCCATGCACGACTCCTTCTGTCTGGCACCACCCACGGTCGGTTCCCCATTGTCTCCCATTGGGAGGCGTTTGCCCACGCGGCATTCGGCAATGGCAGCGCAATACCGCAATCTTTCAGGAGCTGCTGGCGGACGGCGGAGCGGCGAGCGGAACGGACGGCGGGTGGGACGGGCGGCGGGTGGGACGGGCGGCCGGCAACCGGTTCGTTTCGACTCGGGACGTCACGCGCGCGTGGCTCGTGGTCTTTGCTACTGTTTTATGCATTACGACGCATGAAGGGATCCCCATGAACCGCCAGTCGCAGCTCGCCGCCATCTTTGCCGACACGCAGGAGATGATCGAGTCCATCCCTAAGCTCAGGGAGGCGTCGAGGCGCTCGGCTGCTGCCGCACGCTTCTACGATGCCGACAGGTGGCCCTCGTTCGGCGAGCCGACGCGTGCGGGCGTCGTGCGCGTCACACGGCGTCGCAGCTTCGAGGCGGCTCGCGCGATCGCCACCGAGCGTCCGGGGGCTCGCGTCGCCGTGCACAACTTCGCCTCGTCCACCAACCCCGGAGGCGGCGTAAAGAATGGCAGCTCGGCGCAGGAGGAGAGCCTCTGCCGCTGCTCGACGCTCTACGACGCGCTCGACCAGAGGCGGATGTGGGACGCCTTCTACCTTCCCAACCGAGGCTCGGGTGACAACCTGGGGACCGACGCGTGCATCTGGGTGCCCGACGTCACCGTGTGCAAGAGCGACGAGGCGCTGCCCCAGCGCCTGGAGCCTTCCGACTGGCTCGTCGTCGACGTCGTCACGTGCGCCGCCCCCAACCTGCGCGGCACCACCTCGAACCTCTCCAATCCCGCCGCGAGCCGCACCGACGGCGTGCCGCTCACGCGCATCTACGACATCCATCGCAGGCGTGCCCGGCACCTGCTCACGGTCGCGGCGGATGCGGGCGCAGACGCGCTCGTGCTGGGGGCCTTTGGGTGCGGCGCCTTCCGCAATGATCCCTACCTGGTGTCGAGCGCCTGGCACGAGGCGGTGGCGGAGCTTCGCCACCACTTCGACCTCATCGAGTTCGCCGTGTTCCACATGCCCTACGAGAAGGAGAACTACGTGGCGTTCCGTGACGAGTTCGCCGCCGAGTCGGAGAACGATGCCTGACCATCTGCGCGTCTGCGCCGGATGCGCGGGCTTCTCACGAGCGAAGGGCCGCTCACAGGCGCATGGCGAGGTAGAGCTCGGAGAGCCCGTCGACGACCAGGGCGACGCCGCAGATGATGGGCACGATGCTGGCGGCCGCCATGGGAACGAAGGTCACGAAGAGCCCGATGGCGATGGTCGCGATCCCGATGCGCAGGGTGGCCCGTTCGAGCTGGTCGTCGGCAGCGACCATCCTGTGCGAGCGCATGACGTCGTCGATGCCCGAGAGCACGATGAGCACGCCCA
The DNA here is from genome assembly GCA_040268355.1 of Atopobiaceae bacterium. Taxonomy (GTDB): domain Bacteria; phylum Actinomycetota; class Coriobacteriia; order Coriobacteriales; family Atopobiaceae; genus UBA1367. The sequence goes on from JAWRIT010000031.1 coordinate 14,148, forward strand.
GGACCGAGAAGAGCGCCCGGACGAACTGCGCCGGGTAGAGCGCCAGGACCGTTCCGACCAACAGCAGCATGCCGGCGCCCGCGAGCTCAGCCACAGGGACGAAGTCGGCGGCGTGGGCGCCCAGCAGCTGCATCACGATCGACATGAGGGCGAAGACCATGCAGGCAAAGCCCACGAGCCGCACCACGAGCGCGGTGGTGCCTCCCGGGTTCGCAAGGATGGTGGCGCCCAGAAAGACCAGCAGGACTCCCAGCAGGGCGACCGTAAGGCGGTCGCGGCCGAAGCGTGTGCTCATCGCGCTCCCCTCACCTCGTAGGCCATCGTCCCTATCGTACCCGCTGGCCCGCGCCTGAGGCGCGAACTTGTGCGAACGGAGCCCAGCGCCCGCCACCGAGTCTGCCGCAGGGCAGCAGCCGATCTCTCAGGCGCGGTTGCGGGTGGCTAGGACGCGGCGCAGCCGATGCGCACCTGCCAGTCGGCACCAAAGTCGACGCCGTAGCGCGCAACGACGCTCCCCTGGTTCCGGGAGAGGGCCACGTTCATCAGCTCGTTGGGGTAGATGAGCGGCTCGCCCACGGCGACCTCCCCAAAGGTCCGGCAGACGGGCAGGTCGACCGCAAGGACGAGCTCCCGCCCGTGGCGCACCTCAAGCCGAGCCACGCCCCCATAGGAGACGCCGATCGACTCCAGCAGCGAGAAGGGAACGTTGGTCCATGCGTTGCCGAAGGTGGGGTCCACGATGTCGATGATGCCCGTGAGCTCGCCCCACCGCCGAGGACACTCGCTCCGCCTCTTCCTGCGCGAGGGTATACTCTGCCGCCTACCTGCGCAAACGCTCGTCTCTCCAGCGACACATCATCTCGTTGGTGAGGGAGAGGTCGTCGGGCTGGCCGACCACCTCCTCGGGAGAGACCCAGGCGGCGCGGCCGAGCTCGGTGGTGTCCATGTGAAGCGTGGGGTCTCCCACCACGTCGCACCAGTACCCCGAGAGGATGTCGCCCGAGACGCCCCATGGCTGCGACTTGTAGTAGGAGATGTTGTCCACCTCAAGGCCCAGCTCCTCGCGGACCTCGCGCCGCACGCACTCCTCGATGGTCTCCCCTATCTCGACGAACCCCGCGACCAGCGCGTCAATGGGCGCGTAGCGACCGGCGGCATAGCGCGTGACCACGATCTTGTCGCGCAGCGGATCGCGCACGCACACGATGACCGCCGGGTTCAGACGCGGAAAGACGACGTTGCCACATGCGGGGCAGCGCAGGGCGCGCTGGTGGTCGTGGGCGACCAGCGGCTCGCCGCAGGCGCCGCAGAAGCGGTTCGTCGCGTACCATCCACCCAGGTGAACGGCCGTATAGGCGACATACATCAGCTCGCGCGGACCACGGCCCTCCATGCGCAGGGCCCGGTTGTGCGCCAGCTCGAACCCTGTGGGTGGTTCGGCGCGGCCCGCATCGGGTGCCAGCCAGAAGGCACGCCCGTCGAGCGAGAAGAGGTAGGTCAGCCCCTTCCCGGAGATGTCGGAATCGCCGACGCGAGGAAGCTCGAAGCTTGCCGGCTCGCTATCGAGTCGACGCACGGCCAGCTGCTGGTCCCGCACATAGAGCACCGCATCGTCTTGCCGTGGCCTCGCCTCGGGACGAAACTCGTTCTCCAGCCTATGCTCACCAATGTCCTGAATCATGCGCCCTCCCTCGCGTGCGGCCACATCAGCCCGTCTGCCGGACAGGCGGCCACAGCGGCGTCCCCTTCTCCACAGGCCGGACAAGAGACAGCAGCCTTGCCATCGCGCACGCCCGCGTCGCCCCTCGAGCTCGTTGGCTCCGTGCCCGGTCGAGGCCACGGCCTTGCCATCGCGCGTGCCCGCGTCGTCCCCCTGTCCACGGACCGGGCAGCCCGCCGTGACCCCCGTGTTAGGATGTCCCCCATGCGCGGCCGCACCTGCGCGTCGCCTCTTGTGTCAGGGGAAGGGTAGCGCAAGAGCGCCTTGCACGCGCCCCACGGTCACATGAGATGAACAATGGCGCATAATTGTGCCCATTGGAGGAGATGTCATGCTTGTCAGTCAGGTATTCGTACTGTACGTCCTGTTCAGCTTCGTCGGATGGGTCTGGGAGTCCACCTACTGCACCATCGTCGAGCGGAAGTGGCAAAACCGAGGCTTTCTCTACGGACCCGTCTGCCCCATCTACGGCACGGGCGTCGTGGCGATGATGCTCATGTGGTCTCAGGTCCTGGACCAAGGGATGACGCCAAGGTGGTGGGTGGTCTTCCTGGGGGCGATGCTCGGCAGCGCCGTGCTCGAGTACGCCACACACTGGACCCTGGAGAAGCTCTTCCATGCCTGGTGGTGGGACTACTCGGACATGCCCCTCACCCTCCACGGACGCATCTGCCTGCCCGCCTCCGTCCTCTTTGGGCTGGGTGGCCTGCTGGTGGTCTACGTGCTCTACGATCCCACGGTCCGCGCCGTGGGCGCGATGGACCCGCTGCTCACCGAGGCGCTCTCCCTGGTCGCCATGGCCGCCCTCGCGGCCGACACCGCGCTCACGGCCTCGTCGCTCGCGCACGTCTCCCGGATGGCGGCCGCCATCAACGAGGACATCAACGCGCACATGGACGACTTCGTCAGCGACATCCAGCGCAAGGGGGCCGAGGCGGCCCAGGGGCTGGCGCTGCGGCGCGAGGAGCGGGCGGCCGCTGCGGCACGGGAGCGCGAGCGCTTCGCCGAGGGCCTACGAAACTCGCACATTGGACAGATGGGCGTTCTCGTCCGTTCCGCCGTACACCGTGCGGTCGGGGCGGTCTCCCCGGACAGGCTGCCGGACTCCCCCAATCGCGAGCAGCTCGCCAAGCTCTGGCACGACATGCTCGAGAGCGGGCGCCACTGAGACGGCCGCGCGAACGGACGCCGCCACGGACACGGCCGGTGCCCAGGACGGCACGGTCGAGCTCAGAGCTCAGTCCAAGGGCAGCTCGATGACGGCGGCGGCGCCACCCAGCGAGGACTCGTCGAAGAACACGTGCCCACCGTGGCCTTCCACGGTGCTGCGCACGACGGAGAGGCCAAGGCCCGTCGAGTTGCGCGCGGCGTCGCGCCCCTCCTCCAGACGCACGAAGCGCTCGAACACCCGCTCGCGATCCGCCTCGGGAATGCCCGGGCCATCGTCCTCCACCACGATGCGGGCGCGCCCCGCCACGGCAGAGCAGGTGACGCGCACCGACTCGCGTGCGTAGCGGACGGCGTTGTCCAGCAGGTTGCGCACGACCTGTCCCAGCATGCGCGCATCGCCGCGCACGACCAGCGGCTCCACCGCAGACGCGTCGATGGGAACCTGCGCCAGCGCGGAGGTCGCACCGACCTCTTCGTAGATGACATCGATCAGATCGACCGGCGACAGCGCGGGCTTGTGACCCTCGTCATGGCGCGCCAAGGCGAGCAGGTCCTCCACGATCCGCTGGAGGCGCCCGTTCTCCCGCGCGAGGTCGTCGAGCACCTCGTCAGCGTCGTCCGTCCCGAGGTGCGCACGCAGGGTCTCGATCATCGTGCGCTGGGCGGCAACGGGGCTCTTCAGCTGGTGGGAGGCGTCCGAGACGAATCGGCGCTGCTCGACGAGCGAGTGCTCCGCCCGCGCGAGCAGGCCGTTGAAAGTCGCCGCAAGCTCCCGAAGGTCGCGGTCCGACTCGGGCACGACCAGACGCTCGGGAAGCCCGCCCTCCGCTATCGAGACGGTGCTCGCCCGCATCTCCTCGACCGGACGCAGCGTGCGACCGACCATGTGCCACGTGAAGACGGCGGCCCCCGCGACCACGAGCGCCGACACGAACGCGAGCAGCCGCACGGCGGAACGGGCCGTATCGGCGGCGGCGGCCAGGCTTGCCAGGGCGACGATGGTCACCGGCTCGCCGCGGTAATCTCCCTTTCGCGCCGCCGAGAGATACGGCCCACGCAGGCCAAGCTCCTTGGAGAGCGTGGCCAGGGCGGCGTCCTCAAGCGGAGGGGACTGCGGCGAATCGGCGGGAACGAGCGCCGCACGGAGCAGGCCCGTGCGACGGTCCGCGCGCCACGCACGCCAGGAGATGGACTTCTCTCCACGGTCGTCATCGTCGTCATCATCGTCGTCGCGGTCATCGTCGCGATCGTCATCGCGATCAGGGCGATCGTCGTCATCGGGAGAGTCGTCGTGGTCATCCCAGTCATGGTCGGGCTCGTCGACATCGTCGGGCCCGTCATCAGAAGCGTCGGAGGTGCCGCTCGCGGAGCCGCCTCCGGTGTTGGCGTTGGTATCGGCAGACGCGCCGTTCGTGGCGTCCGACCCGTCGTCTCCGTCGTCCCCGTCGTTCCCGTCGTCATCGTCCGCTTGGTCGTCTTCCACCAGGTCGTCGAGATCGAGGTCGAGGTCGGCATGGGCGGCGTCCACGATGGGCTGGCTTCGGAGCACCTCCACGCTCGAGACCAGGACCTTCCCCTGCCCGTCAAGCACCTGCAGCACGACCGGCCCTGTCGCGTCGACCGCCGCCTCCAGGTCACCACGGGCAAGCGAGGAGACCGCCGCCTCAAGCCGCTCCTCAAGGTAATCCGACGTCGAGGCGCTAAGTGTGCGCTCGACCCCATAACCGACCAGCACGGTGAGCGCGATCATGGAGAGGGCGACCACCAGCGCGCACATGACGGTCACCTGTGCACGCACGCCGCTGACCAGTGCCCTCCCCGCTTTCACGGCCCCACCTCATATCCCCTGCCGCGCACCGTGCGGAGCATGGAAGTCCCAAAGGGAGCGTCGATCTTCTTGCGCAGGTAGCCCACATACACCTCGACCACGTTCTCGCCCCCGAGAAAGTCGGGGCCCCAGACGTAGTCCAGTATCTCATGCTTGGCTCGCGGGCTGCCGGGCGTGCGCATCAGGAACTCGAGAATCTGGTACTCGCGGGGCGTCAGCTCTATGGGCACGTCGCCGCGCGTCACCTCTCGGCTGCGCACATCCAACTGCAGGTCCCCCACCACGAGCACCTCGCCCGTCTGCCGAGGGCCCCTGCGTAGCAGCGCCCGCAGGCGCGCGACGAGCACCACGAGCGAGAAGGGCTTGCGCAGGAAGTCGTCGGCTCCTATCTCGAGCGCGTCCGCCTCGTCGTACTCGCCGTCCTTTGCCGTCAGCATGAGGATGGGCACCGTGATGCCTTCCGCGCGGGCGGCGCGGCACACCTCGTAGCCGTTCATCCCTGGCAGCATGATGTCGAGCGTCACGACGTCATAGGGACGGGTGAGCAGCATGTCGAGGGCCGCGTTGCCATCAGTGGCCGTCTCGACGGAGAAGCCCTCTGCCTCGAGGTTGCGCTTGAGATACGAGACGATGCCCGGTTCGTCCTCCACGATCAGTGCCCTCATGCCTTTTCCTCCCATGTCCCCCGCGTGGCGACAGGTGCGGCGGGCCCCGCCCGGCCGAGGCCGAGGCGAGGCCCGCGTCATGCGCGCTTTACCGTCGTCTGCTAGTCGCGGTCGATCTCGTACTCGATGATCCTGCCCGTGTAGCGATCGATGTCGTAGTCGTACTCATACGCGCCCTTCTCGAACTCAACCTCGTAGATCTTGCGACCATCTTCGACGTCGAGCTTGACCTTGACGTCCCTCACCTGGGACCGCTTGAGCCCCGCGTGCTTGAGGGCAATCTCGAGGGCCTTCTTCTTGCCGATGGCCTTCCGCTTGACGCTCTTCGCTTTGGCCGGGAGCACCTTGGCTGTGGCTTGCGTCGGCGCTACCACCTCACCGAGGGCCATGCCTCCGAAGGCGAGCGTCAGGGCGACCATTGCGGCCCCGGACATCCGGGCGAACTTCTGCAACGTGGCTTTCATAGTAATCCTCCTCTCATGGTGCCCTTCGTTGTGCCCATCATGCCAAGGGGCCGCTGAAGGAAACCTGAGAAAAGGCCGATGCCACGTGCGCGTCAGCTCACCTGTCGGCAGGGGCTGCCGCCACACCAGATGCGTGCGTTGGCGCACCCTCCGCGCAGCCCCACAGCTGGCCGCCGCACTCGCCGCACGCCACCGCGTTTTGGCCCAGCGCCCGTGGCGTCACGGCATGCGACGCTTGAACTCCGCTGCGGCGGCAGCTGGGTCGGGGGCCGACAGAATCGCCCTGCCCACAAGCAAGATGCCGGGACTGACCGCCAGCACCTGCTCAAGGTTCTCCAAGGTGATGTTGTCCACCACGGCAACCTCCGCACCCCTGGTGAGGACGCGCATCACGTTACGCACGAGCGCAAGCGGCGTCCCTCCCATGGCCCGCGTATGGCGGTGGAAGGCGTCCCGGTCGCCCTCCTCGCTCATGCCGTCTCGCAGGCCCGAGGGCACCTGCATGTAACGCACGCCCAGATCCTCCAGTTCCGAGGCGCGCTGAACCAGGCTTCTCAGGCCGGAAAGGTCCGCCGAGACCGTGGCCCCGGACGCATTCGCTTGAGCGACAACTGCCTCGACCTCGGCATCGGTCGTCCCTCCGAGCACGGTGACCATGTCGGCGCCATGGGAGAAGGCACCCGCCGCTATCCGCGTGCCGTCGTGCCAGATCTTGGTGTCTGCCATCACTTCGACATCCGGAAATGCCTTACGAACCTCGGCGATGGCCTGCATGCCGGCCTCGAGCAGGAGCGGCGTTCCCACCTCGATGATGTCAAGGTGCTCGGCTACGGGTTTCAGTCGGGCAATGCCCGCCTCCGCGCTGAGCGTGTCGAGTGTGACCTGCAGCTTCATTGCCTCACCTCATCTCAGTCGTCAAATTCCACACATATCATGACATGAGAGGGCAGACGGGCGGACGCACGAGGGCAGCAGGCTCCTGCGAACGGTACGGAGCGTAGGAGCTGTGTGGTGGTTGCATGAAGGTGACCGCCACGCCCCAAGAGTTCCACAGGGCGCTCTCCCTTTCGCCACGAGCGCAAATGGACGAAGGCTCCGGCCAGCTCCTCTTGCGATGCGGTAGGCTTATCAGAAGCGCGTCGGAGCGCACGACCCATGATGCGGAGAGCCATGAGCAGTCATCTCGAACGAGCGGTAGAGGTTCGCAACGACCCAACACGACACCACAACTGCGCCCAAGGCGTGCTCGTGCCCTTTGCCGAGGAATGTGGCCTCGATGAGGAGCTCGCATACCGGCTGTGCAGCGGCTTTGGGGGTGGGATGTGCTCGGGTCGAACCTGTGGCGCCCTGGTGGGAACCATCATGGCGCTCGGACTCGAAGGCCATGCAGACCGTACGACCGTCGCCGCGGTTATGCGCGAGTTCGCCCAACGACACGACGGCTGCACCGATTGCCGAGATCTCTTGCGCGTCTCGCATGAGCGCGGCGAGATCAAGAAAAAGCACTGCGACGGCCTGGTATATGAGGGGGTCAAGACCGTGGATCGCATCATGGCGGAGGCGGGGCATCGCTAAGCGCCGAGACCGCGTCCGCCAGCGGAATGCATGGTAGCGAGGCTGCTGACCTGCGCTTTCTCGAAACCGGTAAAGCCCCTGGTAAACGGCTTGCCATAAGGCCTCTAGACGGCCGTCTAGAGATCAAAACGATGAGAACCACATGCGTCTCAGGAGTAGGGTCTTAAATCGGCTCCTACGGATTTGCGCAGGTAGCCACCCTTCAGGCTGCTTCCACCGAGGCCGGTATTCCCACGGTGGCGCAAAGTGACTGGTGAACGCCCAGGTAGACGAGGCAAAAAAGGGGTGCGATTTCCTACGCTCACGCAGGGTGCCCCCCGGACATGCCTATCTACCTCGATCTCCGCTGGTGCCCGAAAGAAGGGACGGGCAGAAATAGGGCGAAAAAACGTCCCCTTATGTGTGGCTCACTTCATGAAATCCCAGGAAGCACATTATTTTTTGAATCAATCGGGACTTATGGGGACGTTTTTGGAAGCCGAATGCACACCCTAGCGGAAGGGAGCCATGTGGATCGCGTTCGTCGACCCCACTGCGCAGCAGCGACGGCAGGCCAGGGCATCGGCGCGACATCAGGCCTGCCGCCACAGTTCGAAGACGCCAGCCAGTACACACCCATGGCTTCATCCAGAGGGGCGGGAGTGCGGACACCACATGTTCCCTGCGCATTTAGCCGAGAAAGCTCACCCACCAGCCGAGACGCCCCCGGCGCTGGCCATGGACCTGTCGCCCTTGATGGAGGGCTACGAATCGCCAAAGTCCGTGCTCCGTGCGGAGCTCGCCATGCGGAACTCGCCGCACCCGCCCGAGGCCACGGCCGATCGACCCCGGCGTGCCACCTTTCTAGGAAACGGTCACGATCACGCGGGCATAGTTCACCATGTAGGCAGCACGACCCATGGGCTCGTCACTCACCTGCACGATCACATGGATAGTCTGACCAGGACGAGCGTCCGGCGGCACCACAAACGAGCATGCTGCGCCCTCTGCCTCGAGTTCTACGCTCGCCTCGCAGGTGTCCGCCTCGTGGTAGCGCTGCCACGCATACGCCAGCGAGTCGCCGTCGGGATCGGTTGCCTTGGCATGCAGCGTCACCCGCTCCCCTGCCGTCGCCCTCAGATCCAGCCCCTCGACGACCGACACCTCGGGCGCATGGTTGGCATCCTCGAAGCGGTCGGCGACGCACCAGCTCGCACGGCTGGCGAAGTCGTTCATCACGTCAGCGATCCAGCGCGTCAGCTCGTAGACGTCGCCACGCACCCCATCGTGGTCGTCGTCCACGGCGCTGCACCAGTAATCGGCTTCGCCATTGAACTCGTTGTCCGGCTTCCGCGCGAAGCGGCCTCCCCAACCACCAAAGCTCGGATCCTCCGTCGAGCGGAGGCCCTTGTCAATGAGGTGGAGAAACGCCGGCGAATCGCCTTCTGATATGAAGTCATACCGCTCGCGCGGCTCCTTGCCCCACCAGTTCCCCTCCGCGAGCTCGGGATTGCTGCCGAACTGCGAGCGAGCCTCCTCGCCTGGATACACATGCCCATCGAACCACGTGTGGTAGCGGGCGCAGAGCGGGCCCTTGGAGAGGAGGTTCGCGTGCAGCCAGTCACCGCGGTAGGTGTGCAGGCAGTCGGCCGGACAGAGCTGCTCGTTGAACATGAACGTGAAACCAAAGATGCTCGTGCAGTGCAGCATGCGCACGTCCGGCCAAACGCCGGCGATGTAATCGCGGTACGTGTCGTCCTGCGTGATGATCATGTAGATGATCGTCTTCTCGCACACCTGCCGGTAGACGCGCTCCCACTGGTCAGTCTCCCGGTACTGCTCCTCGATGCGCCTGAGCGAACGGGCGATGGTGTTGGTTCCCCCGCCTGCCAGCAGATACACCGGACGGGGGTCATCCGAAAAGATGGCGTGGCGAATGAGCTCGGAACCCGCCGTGTCCTCGTCCATGCAGCCTGTCGTCTTCACGTTGCCGATGCAGGTCACGCTCCGCAGGTAGTCAGGCGTGGGATAGGTGGCGTCGTGCACAAGGAGCTTGGGATACACTCGCTCGTAATCATCGAGGTAGTCCCACATCCACTGGCCGCCCGCCCAACGCTTGGGCGCGATGCCTGCGGCTGGGTCCCCCTCGTAGTGGAATATCGAGCTGGAGAGCACCAGGCCCTCGATGTCGATGTCGTTCGCACACAGCAGCAGGTGCAGCAGCGAGTTCATGTCGTCGCACTCTGCGTCATTGGTAAAAATCGCGCGCGCCTTGCGTCCGCCCATCTCCTCGTCCCTTTCGCCTCGTGGACCGCTCGGTTGGATCCCTCATCCCAGCCCTAGCGGTGCCCTCTCCCTACTCTGCCAACGCCCGCAGCTCGGCATCGAGCCGCTCGGCCGCGTCCTCGGGAAGCCCGCGCATGCCCGGGACGCCCTGCGAGAGCAGAGGTAGCGCCTCGCGCAGCGCCAGGTCGAGCGTCTCGGGTGGCAGCATGTCGACATGCTTGACGTGGCGGGCGATCACGGATCGGGTGTCTGCGCTCGCCACCAGCTCCCGCAGCGGCCAGTCGGCGCAGGGGACCCGTCGCAGCGGATCGGTCGTCTCGTACTCGACCTGATAGCTGCCCGCAGAGAGCTCGCGACCACCCAGCACACGATAGGCGGCCTCGTCGGCAAACGGCAGCCGCACCTGCGCCGTGGCGCCAAAGGGAACCACGATCTCCACCCGCAGGCGACGCTCGTCCACGCAGCACCAGGCGACGCGCCACGTCCCGACGGCGCTCTCAAGCGTCATCTCCAGAGTGCGCAGCCGCCAGCTCGGTTCGGGAGCCACCACCGCGCTGCGATAGCCCGGCGCGTCCGGGCGCAGCCCGGCCGCATGCGCGAAGATCCACTCCACCACCTCGCCATAGGCATAGTGGTTGAGCGAGTTCATGCCCGTGCCCGAGATGCGCCCCTGCTCGTCCAGCGAGTTCCAGCGCTCCCAGATGGTGGTCGCCCCGTGGTTGACCGCATAGAGCCATCCCGGGAAGCCCTCGTTGAGGAGCAGGTCGTAGGCCACGCGCGAGTGGCCCGCCTCCGACAGCACGTCGCAGAGGAAGGCCGTTCCCACAAAGCCCGTGGAGAGCCTGTCCCCATTGAGGCGGATGAGCTCGACCAGGCGCTCGGCCGCACGAGCCTCGTCCATGAGCCCGAACGCGAGGTTCACGACCTGGGCCGTCTGCGTGTCGACACAGCAGCGCCCGTTGGGCGAGAACCACTCGGAGCGGATCCAGTCCAACAGGCGGTCAGCGAGCCTGTCATAGTGGTCGGCCATGTCCGTACGCCCCAGCACCCGCGCCGCCTTCGCCACGATGTGAGCGCTGTTCAGGTAAAAGGCGTAGGCGATGTACCCCTCGTCGGTGCCGCCCTTTCGCTCCTCCTTGCCAGGAAGGTAGTTGTCGAGCGCCAGCCAGTCGCCCAGTTGGTGCGTGCGGCCCCAACCGTGGTCGTCGCCATCTGTGCGCTCGACGTAGTCCACCCAGGCTGCCATGTGGTCGATCTGCCGTTCCAGCACGGAGACGTCGCCGGTAGCGCGATACACGTTCCAGGGGATGATGCAGCTCGCGTCGCCCCAGACGCCCGTAGTTCCGCCCAGCATGAAGGCCGGGACCACCAAAGGGACCATGCCAGCGAACTTGTCCTGCTCATGGGCCATATCATGCAGGTACTTGGCAAAGAACGCCGTCGGGGTGCCCAGCAGCAGCGCCGCCGGGCTGAACACCTGGGCGTCCCCCGTCCACCCCATGCGCTCGTCGCGCTGGGGGCAGTCGGTGGCGGTGTCCACGAAGTTGCTGCGCATGCCCCAACGGGCATTCTCGACCAGGCGGTTGACGCCCGCATGCCCCGTGACGACACGACCGGTGTCGCTCGGAAAGGCGCTGTAGGTCGCCACGGCAACGAAGTCCGCGGCATCGGGCTGAGCGAGGCCCTCCACCTTGGCGTAGCGATACCCAAAGTAGGTGAAGCGCGGCTCGAGCACGTGCTCCGAGCCATCGCTCACGTAGACGTACTCTGCCTGGGCGCTGCGCAGGTTGTCTCGGTAGAAGTTGCCCTCCTGCAGGACCTCGCCCATCTGCACGCGAACCACGGTGCCCCGTGGCTCGTGCACCCGGAGCCGGAAGGTGCCCGCAAGGTTCTGGCCACAATCGAACACGCACTCGCCGGCAGGCGTGGTGACGAGCGTGGCATCGAACTCCTCCTGCGGCATGACCGGCAGGCTCCAGCGGTCCTCCAGCTTGTCGGCCTGCTCCTGGGCACGCCGCTCGTCCAGAAGGGTGGCCGCGACGACGGGCAGCTCGGACAGGGTGTCGTCACGTCGCTCGCCATCGTAGAGGTTGGAGAAGGTCACGTTCGAGCGCCGCACCTGCCAGTCGACGTCAGTGCCGAACACCTCTTCGCGCCCGTCGGCATAGCGCACGCGCAGCTCGCAGATGAGCTCCCAGTCGTCGCCGTACCATCCCCCACGCTCGGGATCAAAGCCAAAGCGGCCTTTGTACCAGCCGTTTCCCAGCGCCACCTCCACCAGGGAGCCGTCCTGCAGCTGCTGGGTGACGTCGTAGGTCCCCACCTGGAGCCAGCGGTCGTAGGCGCAGGTGCCGGGCGCCAGACGCTCCTCGCTGGCAGGCACGCCGTTCACGTGCAGCTCGTACAGGCCGAGGCCGCACACGTAGGCCCGTGCCTGCGCCACCTCGCCGGAGAGCGGCAGGTCGCGGAAGAAGACGGGATGCCGCTCCTCCTGGGAGTCGCAGGTGAGCCAGCGTGCCTGCCACGGCTCGCCCAGCTTGCCCGTCTCGAACCACTGGGCGTCGCTCGTCGCTTCCTCGCCGGCGTCGCTGCGCACCGACACCTGCCACTCGTAGCGGGTGCGTGGCCTAAGGGTCAGCCCCAGGCGACAGCCCAGGCTGTCCAGGTCCGCCCAGCCGGTGTCGGCCACGACCTGTCCCCCGTCACTGACCACCAAGCGCGACGCCTGGGCGCACCTGCCCGTGGCCTCCTCCACGGTCCAGGCGAACGTGGGGTCACCCAGACAGAAGCCCAGCGGATTGACGATGTGGTTTACCGTGCAGGCAGCGATTCTCATGTCGTCTCCTCACAGATGGTGCGCGACCGCACCAGACGTTCCCGGACCAGGCCGCTTTGCGCCCTTCCCGTACCATACCTGAAGCGGCGCAACGCTCCCGTGGACCGCAAGGCAGGCCCCGCAGGCTCCCGTCCCGGCGGCCCCAGCGGCCCGCGCCGCCCTAGCGCTCCGTACGAACCTGCGCGCCCGCCCACTCCCAGCAGGTCACGGGGCGCCCGTCGACCTGCACCGTCGATCCGTCGAGGTCGCGGTCGCACTGGTCGTTGTACACGTGGATCCACACGCCGTGGTTGAAGGTGCGCAGGTTGCGACCGTCGGGCTCCTTGTGCACGCCCGTCAGGTCCTCCACGTGGTCGAACAGGGTGAAGTGCGCCTCTCCGCCGGCGGCGACCAGCTCGTGGTAGAGCGGCAGCGCCGTCCGCTCGAGCGGCACCAGCTCGTCCCCCTTCGCATGGACGAACCAAATGGGCGTCTTTGCCAGGGTCGCCAGCTCCTCGGGCGTCTCGCTCTCCACGAACCAAGGGGCGCAGCACGCCAGGCCGCAGGAGAAGAAGCCTGGGTAGTCGGCCAGCAGACGACAGGTCATGAAGCCGCCGTTGGAGAGCCCTCCCACGATGATGCGGTCGGCGTCCACGCGCGGGTGCGCGGCGACGAACTCGTCGACGAGCGCCTTGAGCGACGCCGTGTAGACGCTCTGGTTGGACGTGCCCAGGCGCTCTGTGCCGGTGTCCATCCACACGGTGGGGCTCTGCGGCACGAGCACGTAGGCCGCCCCGCCCAGGCGGGCCTGCAACTGCGGCTGCGAGAGGGCCGTCACACGGTTGCCCAGGTAGGCACGCTCGACCTCGCCAGGGGCGTCGCCCTCCCCCTCGCCCGCGCCGTGGAGCCACAGCACGAGCGGCACCTTCTTGTCCGCTCCGAGCACCGGATCGCAGGGCTCGCCGAGCAGGGTGCGCCCCGGCGCGTCAAGCGCGGCAAAGTCGGGCTCGAAGTACCCGTAGCCAAGGGCCAGCTCACCCGCCGTCGTGCGGGCCTCGTGCCACCCGGTCGCCTCGGGGCACGTCTCGCCCGCCTTCTCGTCCCACACCAGGCCGACGAGCGGCGCCTCCGCCCCGCAGAGCGCCTCGACGAGCGTCACGCGATAGCGGTTGTCCAAGCAGCGCGACCCAAGCACCCCGCCCTCGATGGTCTTGGTGAGGCGGCATTCGGGCAGCTCGAGCACCACGTGGCTGCCCGCATAGGTGGGAGTGCCGTCCGGCGTGCAGGGATAGGCCCGCACCGCCTCGACATAGCCCACGGAGGGCAGCGCCTTCTGGGCCCCGCGCTCTTGGCGCAACAGCACCTCGCCGGTGGCGCGGACGGTCCGCGTCGCGAACACGTTGAACGCCCGGCCATCCACCATGCCCTCGCGCAGCTCCTCGGGCAGGGCGAGCACGAGCTTGGACACGTGCGGGCCGAAGTCCCCTGCGGTGACGATCGTCGAATAGGTCAGCATGACGGGTCTCTCCCTCTCTGTGTCAGGGCCGTGCGCGGGTCTCGTTCGTCCGTCGGCCGCGCGAACGCTCACCTACACGTTACGGCAAGTTGGGCATAGCGTGTCATGGGGCGCTCGGCCACGTCGCGCACCACGAGCGTGAGGACGTAGCGATCTCCCGGCATGGCGTCCGCCGGCACGACGAACGTCGCCTGGGGACCTTCCGCCTCCCACATCGACGAGCCGTCCGGCGCGTACTGGTGCCAGTGGCAGACGAGCTCGTCGGCATCGGGGTCGCTCACGCGGGCGAAGAGCGACACGGCACCTCCCGCCTCGGCCTGCGTGTCTTCGGTGACGTCCTCGATGACGGGGGCATGGTTGCACGCCGCGAAGCCGTGCGCCGCCCACTGGGCCCGCGCGGCGAAGTCTTCCTGGTAGGCGCGCAGGAAGGGGTTGGGGTTGCCCGTGGTGGGCTGGCCGATGGTGGCAAACATGCCCTCCAGACTCGCCGCTCCCCGCTCGCCGTCGCGAAACGGCTTTCCCAGCACGGTGTCGAAGGCCGGGTCCTCCATGCCGCGCAGCCCGAACGGCAGCAGGGGGATGTAGGTCATGCTGTCCCCCTCGGCCATGAAGTCGCCTGGCTGGAACACGAGCGGCGGCACGCCGGGGATGCCCCAGTCCAGGGTCGCATGCTCGCCGAACTGGAACTTCTCGGGCTCGCCCTCGTAATGGGTGCCGTCACCATAGAGCAGGTAGCGCCCCATGAGCGCCCCGTTGCCACGCGTGAGGTTTTGCTCGGGCCACGGCGCACGGAACAGGTCGATCGCGTCCTCCTGCGCCGACTTCGCATCGACGTAGCCGCCGTAGGCAAACGGCACCCGCAGGAACACAAGGTCCGGAAAGAGCTGGACGCCGTGATCGAGCCAGCTGTTGTCCTGGCCCACGCCACCCATGACGCCCAGCACGCGCACCTTCTCGTACACGCGCGCCCGCACCGACTCCCAGTCGGGCGTGTCCTGCCAGTCGGCAGCGATCGACATGAGGGCGCGCACGATGGTGTTCATGCCGCCCCAGGAGAGCAGGTAGAGGGTCCGGGGATCGTCGTCGAGGATGGCGGCCTTGATCACGTTCGATCCCGGGCTGTCCTCGCGCACGTCCCCCTCGAAGGCGACGTTGCCCACATGGGTGCGCGTCACCAGCTCCTCGGGCGTCGGAAAACCCTCCGCGTGGGCGCTGAGGTAGGGGTAGGACTCGGCGTACTCGTTGCGCCAAAGCCGCTCGATCCAGCCCTCGGGAAACGGCCGATAGCTGGTGAGCGAGCCAGCCGCGGGGTCAGGACGCTGGGGCACGGGACTGGGCCCGTATGCCGCGGTCCCCTTGGTGCGCCAATGCGGGTTGACCTCCGCGAGCGTGTGGGTGCCGTCGCCCAGAAAGTGGTACTGCGAGGCGGTGTATACGAACGCCTCCACATCGAGCTCGTTGAGGTACAGCGCGAGGTGGATGATCGAGTTCATGTCGTCGACTTCGAGGTCGGTGGTCACGATCACGCGCGTCTGGTCGGCCTTCATGGACCGCTCCTCTCGTTGTCCTCGTAGCGCCCGTGGCAGGCGCGTCCTCCAGATACGTCTGCCCTCGATCGGGTTCGCTGGAAGCGCCTACAACCTGGCCCGCCCGTCGATCCAAGGTCACCCACGCCGCCAGGCCCCGCGAAGCTCGCACAAGGGCCGGCGGCGTGGGCGCAGGTCTGTCTACGCGGCGGGACGCAGCTCCTTGAGCTCCTCCTCGCTGAAGCCAAAGAGGTAGGTCACCACGGCCGCCACGACGACGGACACGACGCAGCCGATCACCGCGTACGTGACGTTCTGCGTGCCTCCTTGGAGGTAGTTCAGGAAGATGAGCAGGTTGGTGCCACCACCAGCCATGTAGTAGGTGACGCCCAGAAGGCCGCTCACCACGGCCCCGGCGGCGCCGCCGGCAAGCATGCCCAGCATCACGCGGCGCCAGCGCATGACGCACCCGAACAGGGCCGGCTCGGTGACGCCGCCGGCGAGGGCGGCGACGATGTAGCCGGCGCAGAGGGCCTTCTCGTCCTTCTCCCTGATCTTGAGGAACGCGCCGATGGCGCAGCCCCACACGGCGAACATGGCGCAGTTGGTCGAGACGAACACGAACGGGTCATAGCCGACCTCGGTGATCTGCACGATGGCAAGCATGATGATGGGCATGTGCATGCCACCGACCACGAGCAGCTGCCAGACGGCGCCGATGATGGCCATGACGACCAGGATCGCCACGCCGCCGAGGTCAGCAAGGCCAAAGAGGGCGTTGCCGATGGCGCCACCAGCGAGATTGCCGATGGGGCCCATGATTATGAAGGCGATGGGCACCACGACCACCATGGTGAGGAAGGGCGTGAAGATCGTCGAGAGCACGTCCGGCATGACCTTCTTGATGGAGCGCTCGACGAAGTACAGGATGGGCATGGAGAGCATCATGGGGAGCACGGACTGCGAGTAGTCGGCCGCCGCGATGGGGATGCCATACACGCTTATCCACTCGCCCACCCCAGCGGCGGCGACGACGGACGGGGCGATGAGGATGGCCCCGAGCAGCATGCCCAGGCCTTGGGAGGCACCGAGCTTCTTGGCGGCCGCATAGCCCAGGTAGATGGGAAGGAAGTAGAAGGAGCCCTCAAAGAGCGTCGTGTAGAAGAACTGGTAGGTCGCAGACTCCTCGGCCACGATGTTGAGGAGCTGCGGCCCGATGACGACGGCAAGAGTGCGGAAGAGGCCGCCTGCCATGATGATGGGAATGAGCTGGGTCATGGAACCCGACAGGTAGTCGAGCGCGATGCTGGGAAGGTTCTTGAGCTCGAAGCGCTCCGTGGGGGCATCGAGGTTCTCGTCCACGACCTCGCCGCGCGCGACGCCGCTCATGGCGACGAACTCGTCCAACACCTTGGGCACGTTCTGCCCGATGATCACCTGGAACTGCGCGCCCGAGAACTGGGCGCCCAGGACCCCCTTGACCTTCTTGACCGCCTCGAGGTCCACCTTCTCGTTGTCGATCAACGTGAGGCGCAGCCTCGTCATGCAATTGGTGGCGACCTGCACGTTGCTCGGACCACCGACGTGCTCGAGGACCTCGGTGGCAATCTGTTTGTTGTCTACTGCCATGTTCCCCTCCAAAGACGCGAGCCTACCTACCGATGGGGCCAGCGTATCGAGCTGCGAACTTAAGAACAAGACCATCTTTAGTAAAGTTTCTAACGAATGTGCTAAAGTGTCGTTGACCTGCTGATTTACTCTGCTCGTCACATGAAGCCAGAGGAATGTGTATCAATTTACTAAATGAGCTTTAGGCGGTTTATCCATGGCGGTGACCATCAAGCGCATAGCCCAGGAGCTCGGCATATCCGAGGCGAGCGTCTCGTTGGCGCTCAACCAGCGGCCCGGCGTGAGCGAGCGCACCCGCAGGCGCGTGCTGGCCTGCGCGCAGGCGCTGGGATACGACCTGAGGCGCCTGCGTGCCCCCAGCAGCGCCACGACCAAGACCGTGTGCCTCGTGCGCCGCTCACGCTCCGCGCTTCACGACGGGCCGTTCTTCGTGGGGGTCATCGAGGGCATGGGGCAGGAGCTGCGCGAACGGGGATACACCCTCGTCGTCGAGACGATCGCCGCCGAGGACGAGCTCGCCTCCCAGCTCGCGCTCATCCAGAAGCGGCGCTACGCCGGGATCCTGCTCATGGCGACCGACCTGGACGAGGCCACCGTGTCGGCCTTCGAGCGGCTGCGGATCCCCCTGGTGCTGGTGGACTCGTTCTTTGCCGGCGCACGTTCGGACTGCGTCACCATCAACAACCGCCAAGGGGCCCTGCTCGCGGCCGAAGCGCTGCTGGCCGAGGGGCGTGGATACCCGGGGCACCTGTCCTGCCGGCTGCCTCTGCGCAACTTCGACGAGCGCAGGGAGGGCTTTCTGGGCGCGATGCACACGCGGGGGCTCTCGCCGTCACTCGCGCAGACGCACCGTCTCGCCTTCGACGTCGAGGGCGCCGAGCAGGAGTTCTCGCAGGCGCTGGAGGCGGGGCTCCACGTGGTCCACGGGTACTTCGCGGACTGCGACCAGATCGCCCTCGGCGCGGTGAGGGCGCTCGTGGCGCATGGATACCGCGTGCCCGAGGACGTCTCGGTGATCGGGTTCGACGACATCGAGCTGGCCCGGCTGACGGATCCGACGCTCAGCACGGTCCATGTGCCCAAGCACTTCCTGGGACGCAGGGCCGTGGAGGCGCTGTTCGGTGCCATGGGTCCAGGCGAGCAGCTCCCCGTGCGCATCGAGGTGGGCGTCAGCCTCATTCGGCGCGGCTCCACGCTCTAGTCGAGCGCCCGCTCGCCATAAGGCGCCACCTGCCCGGACGCCCCTCGTGCCTCGGCCGCCTGTCTCACGCGCCGCGCTCCCGTGGCGCGGCGATGCTGTCGCGCAGCACGACCTCGGGCATCACCGTGAGCCGTATGTGCTCGCGATGCCCGTGGCGGATGAGGTCGACGAGCCGCCTGACGGCAAGCGCCCCCATGCGCTCCTTCGACACGCACATGGTGGAGAGGTGCGGCTGAACCAAGGTGCACAGCGGCGTGTCGTCAAAGCCGATGATCGAGACGTCCTCGGGCACGCGGTAGCCGGCCTCTTGCAGCGCCTGCAGCGCGCCGGCGGCAAGGAGGTCGTTGTCGGCGAAGTAGGCGGTGTGGGGCCGGTTGCCCGCGGCGAGCCAGGCGGCCATGTCGGCGCGGGCCTCGTCCACCGAGGGACCGAGCTCCACCGTGTAGGCCGCAGGGTCGAAGGTCGATCCCTTCAGCTGCGTCATCGCCACCTGGTAGCCGTCGTTGCGCTCGCGGAAGTTGCGAATGGGCACCTTGCAGCGCAGGTGGCCGATCTCGCTGTGCCCGGCCTTGGTGAGCTGCCGCATCGCCATCCAGGTGGCGCACTGGTTGTCGATCACCACCGAGTCGATCATGACCCCCGGATACCATGAGTCGAGCAGCACGATGGGGACGTCCAGATCGCGAAAGTGCCGCAGGGCGGCGGGGTCCATCTCGGTGCAGAGCAAGATGATGCCCGCGCACTTGGTCGATCGCATGCTCCGCAGCTGCTTCGAGGGGCTCTGCGCGGCAAAGAAGTAGGAGAGCGCCAGACGGTGGAAGCCCTGGGCGTAGGTCTCGTCGGTGATGCCTTGCGTCAGCTCCTTGAAGAAGGCGGTCTCGCCCACCACGCGTCCGTGCTTCTCGTAGATGACCAGGTGGAGCGTGCTGGTGCGTGCCGGCGCGTCGGAGCCTCGGTAGACGAAGCCGAGCTCTCGTGCCACCTCGTGCACGCGCCGCCGCGTCGCGTCCCCCACGCCCCGCTTGTTGCGAAACACCAGGCTCACGGTGGCGGGCGAGACGCCCGCCGCGCGAGCGACGTCCCGTGCGGTAACGGCCATGCTGTGTCCCCCTACTAAATTCGAGCAACTCAATCACTTGACGGTTTACTAAATATTCTGCACGACCAACGGCGAGATGCCAGCTGCTTACCTTGAAGTATCGGCCAGGTGGCATCGTTGGGTCTGTGCGTGGCACAGGGAGAGGTGGCGTCATATGGCATCGATCAGGCTGGGGTACGCTCCGACACGGAGAAGCATCTTCTCTGCGCCCGACGCGCGCAAGTACCGGGACATCATCGCGGCGCGTCTGCGCGAGCTCGGCGTCGAGTTCGTGGACATCGACGACATCAACGACGAGGGGCTGCTCTTTGACGAGACGGACCGTCTGCGTGTCCTGGAGAAGTTCCGGGACGCCCAGGTGGACGGCCTCTTTCTCCCCCATTGCAACTTCGGCACCGAGTTCATCTGCGCGCGGCTGGCCAAGGACCTGGGCGTTCCCGTGCTGCTGTGGGGGCCGCTCGACGAGCGCCCCGAGCCGGACGGCACGCGCCTGCGCGACACGCAGTGCGGCCTGTTCGCGACTGGCAAGGTCCTGCGGCGCTTCCAGGTCCCCTTCACCTATATGACGAACTGCCGCGTGGACGATCCCGTCTTCGAACGCGGCGTGCACGACTTCATGGCCGTGTGCAACGTGGTCAAGGTCTTTCGCGCCACGCGCATCCTGCAGATAGGGCCACGCCCCTACGAGTTCTACTCCACCATGTGCAACGAGGGCGAGCTGCTCGAGCGCTTCAACATCGAGTGCGTGCCCGTGCCTCTCCCCGAGCTGACGCGCACCGTCGAGGCAGTCAAGGTCGAGGACGTCGGAGACGGCAGCTCCGACATCGAGGCGCAGCTCGCCTGGATCGCGGAGCGCTACGACATGGACTGCACGCGCGAGCAGGTGCGCACCGTGGCGGCCATGGCCGTCGCCATGCGCCGCATGCTCAAGCAATACCACTGCACGGCCGGCTGCATCCAGTGCTGGAACGAGCTGCAACACGAGCTGGGCATCATGCCCTGCGCCGCCAACTCCATCCTCAACGAGGAGGGCACGCCCATCACCTGCGAGACCGACGTCCACGGCGCCATCACCTCGCTCATGGCCGAGGCGGCCACCTTGGGCGAGCGGCGCAGCTTCTTCGCCGACTGGACCATCCGGCACCCGGACGTAGAGAACGGCGAGCTGCTGCAGCACTGCGGACCGTGGCCCTGCTCGGTGGCGTGCGAGCGCCCCCGGATCACCGTGCCGCTCGCCTTCGACGACAACGGGGCCGTGACGGCCGAGGCCAAGCACGGCGAGGTGACGCTCTGCCGCTTCGACGGCGACAACGGCGCATACTCGCTGCTTTTGGGCAACGCGCGCGGCATCGACGGTCCCAAGGGCATGGGCACCTACCTGTGGGTCGAGGTCGACAACATCAAGCGGCTCGAGGCCAAGGTCGTGGAGGGCCCCTACATCCACCACTGCACCGGCATCCACGCCAATGTGGTCCCCGTCCTCTTCGAGGCGTGCAAGTACCTGGGCATCGAGCCCGACCTGTACGATCCCGTCGAGGAGGACGTCAAGGCCTACCTGAGGGGGGAATAGGCGCATGGCATCCATACGCGAGCTGGAGGCGCTTCGCTGGAAGCTGCGCCAGGACGTCCTCGACATCATCATGGCCGGAGGTGGGGGCCACATCGGCGGCGACATGAGCGTGATCGACGCACTCATGGTGCTCTACCTGAACCACTTGCGCATCGAGGCGACGTGCGCGGACGACCCGGACCGCGACCGCTTCCTGCTCTCCAAGGGCCATGCCATGGAGGCCTACTACGCGGTCCTCTGCGAGCGGGGCTTCCTTGACCTCGATGACGTGAAGGCGCGCTTCAACGCGTTTCGCTCCCCCTACATCGGGCACCCCAACAACCAGCTGCCAGGCATCGAGATGAACTCCGGGTCGCTCGGACACGGGCTGCCCGTGGGCGTGGGCATGGCCCTGGCCGCACGCATGGACGGACGCGCGTACCGCAGCTACGTGTTCATGGGCGACGGCGAGCTGGCAGAGGGGTCGGTGTGGGAGGCCGCGATGGCCGCGAGCACCTATGGCCTGGACAACCTGTGCGCGCTCGTCGACCGCAATCGCCTGCAGATCAGCGGGGACACGGAGGACGTGATGGCGCAGGACGACCAGCGTCAGCGCTGGGAGGCCTTCGGCTGGAACGTGCTCTGCGTGGACGGCCACGACATCGCCGCGCTCGACGACGCCTTTGAGCGCGCCGGACGCGCCAAGGGCAAACCGACCGTGATCGTGGCGAACACCATCAAGGGCTACGGCAGCCCCGTGATGGAAAACAAGGCCTCGTGGCATCACCATCTGCCCAACGAGGCGGAGTGCGCGCGAATCACGGCGGACTTCACGGCCCGCAGAAAGGAGGCCTGCGATGCCTAAGGCAAACAAGCAGGCGATCTGCGAGGTGCTCATGCGGCGCGCGAAGGACGACCGCGACATCGTGGTGCTCTGCTCCGACTCGCGTGGCTCCGCGTCGATGACGCCCTTCTTCGACGCCTTCCCCAAGCAGGCCGTGGAGGTGGGCATCGCCGAGCAGGACCTGGTGGGCATCGCCGCCGGCCTGGCCTCGTGCGGCAAGAAGGCGGTCGTGGCGAGTCCCGCCTGCTTTCTCACCACGCGAAGCTACGAGCAGTGCAAGGTCGACTGCGCCTACTCGCGCACGAACGTCAAGCTGGTGGGGATCTCGGGAGGGGTGAGCTACGGCCAGCTGGGCATGAGCCACCACTCCGCCCAGGACATCGCCGCCATGGCGGCGATCCCCACCATGCGGGTGTATCTGCCGAGCGACTGGCGGCAGACGGCCAAGCTCATGGACGCGCTGCTTGACGACGACCAGCCCGCATACGTCCGCGTGGGCCGCAACGCCGTGGCCGACATCTATCGCGACGACGACCGCCCCTTCCAGATGGACCATGCCACCTGGCTCGCAGAGGGCGCCGACCTGGCGATCGTCGCCGCCGGCGAGCTCGTGCGGCCGGCGCTCGACGCGACGCGGGCGCTCCAGGCCGAGGGCGTGGGCGTCACCCTGCTCGACATGTACTGCGTGAAGCCGCTCGACGAGGGGGCCCTGGTCCGCGCGGCACAGGGCGCCCGCGCCGTGCTGACGGTCGAGGAGCACAGCCCCTTTGGCGGCCTGGGCTCGATGGTGGCGCAGGTGCTCGGCGAGCGGTGCCCGCGACCGCTGCACCAGCTCACGCTTCCCGACGCACCGGTGGTCACCGGCACGTCGGCCGAGGTCTTCGCGCACTACGGGCTGGATGCGGCGGGCATCGCCCAGAGCGCCCGCGCGCTGCTCGAACGTGCGCAGGGAGGGAGCTAGCCATGGTCCGTGACCACGTCATCGCCATCGACCAGTCGACACAGGGGACCAAGGCCGTGCTCTTCGCGCCAGACGGTCGGCTGGTCGCCAAGGTCGCGCGACCGCACGCGCAGATCGTGCACGACAATGGCTTTGTCGAGCACGACCCGCTGGAGATCGCCGCCAACGTGGAGCTGGCCTGCCGCGAGCTGCTCGACGCGAGCGGGATCGAGCCGCAGCGTATCGCCTGCCTCGGCATATCCAACCAGCGCGAGACCTGCCTCGCCTGGGACCGCGCAAGCGGCGCGCCCCTCTACCATGCCATCGTGTGGCAGTGCTCGCGGGCCAAGAACCTCTGCGCGCAGATCGCGGCAGAGCGCGCGCAAGCCGCCGAGCTCGTGGAGCGCCTGAGCGGCATGCGCCTCTCGCCCTACTTCTCGGCGGGAAAGATCGCGTGGCTGTTGCGCAACGTGCCTGCGGTGCAGGAGGCGGCTCGGGCGGGGACGCTGGCGGTGGGAACCATCGACAGCTGGGTCCTCTGGCGCCTCACGCAGGGACGCGTCTTTGCCACCGAACCCTCGAACGCCTGCCGGACGCAGCTCTTCGACATATCCCGTCTCTCGTGGAGCGACGAGCTCTGCGAGCTGTTCGGCGTGCCACTCGAGGCGCTCCCCACGGTGCGCCCGTCCGATTCGGTGTTCGGCTCCACCACGGTCGGCGGGCTCTTTGCCGAGCCCATTCCCATCTGCGGCATGCTGGGAGACAGCCAGGCCGCGCTCATGGGCCAGGGCTGCCGGGAGCCGGGGCAGGTCAAGGCCACCTACGGCACCGGCTCGTCGGTGATGATGCAGCTGGGCGACAGCCTGAGGCGCAGCGCCCATGGCCTGGTGACCAGCGTCGCCTGGGAGATGGACGGACAGCGCTGCTACGTGCTCGAGGGCAACCTCAACTACACGGGCGCCGTCGTGTCGTGGATGCACGAGGAGGCGCGCCTCATCATGGATCCGGCCGATGCCGAGGTGTGCGCCCGCCGCGCCAATCCCGCCGACCGCGCCTACTTCGTGCCCGCGTTCACGGGCCTGGGCGCGCCGTGGTGGGACGACGAGGCCACCGGGCTCTTGACGGGCGTCACGCGCACCACCGGCCACGACGAGATCGTGAAGGCGTGCCTCGAGTGCATCGCCTATCAGATTGGCGACGTCGTGGACCTCATGGGCAAAGACGCCGGCTTTGCGGCTGAGGAGCTGCGGGTGGACGGAGGCCCCACGGCGAACGGCTACCTCATGCAGTTCCAGAGCGACGTGTGCGGCGTGCGCGTGGACGTCTCCAGCGTCGCCGAGCTCTCGGCGGCAGGAGTCGCCTTCGTGGCGGGGCACACGGCTGGAATCTTTGATCACAACGTGATCTTTGATCAGATCCGCCGCACCGCCTTCGACCCCATGAAGGATGCGGCGTGGCGCACTCGCAAGGTCGCCGGGTGGCATGCGGCGCTCAAGCAGGCCATGACGCACGACCGCTAGCCGCCCCACCGACACAGGGGAAGAGGCACTTGTGTGTCATTCCGCGCACGCGGACATGCGAGATTCTTTTATACAGAACCACGAATGACACATGGGGCGGCTCCTGCTACCATGGCGTACCGGTGTGCATCGGGCATGCCGGAAAGGAGAAGGCCCATGGCCCCAACACATGCCAGCTACGGCTACCTACCCGAGGAGCGTCCTGAGACCGGAAAGCTCGTCCTCTACGCGATCCAACAGGTGATCGTCATGTTCCCGGCGACCATCACCGTCGCGCTCATCACCGGGTTCCAGGTCTCCACGACCATCTTCGCATCGGGCCTCGCGACCCTCTGCTTCATCCTCATCACCGGCAAGAAGATCCCGCTGTACTACGGCTCGAGCTTCGCCTACCTCTCCGCCGTGGCCAGCATGGCCGTGGCCGAGGGCACCCCGCAGCAGCTCGCCGCCTGGGACGCCACGGGGATCCTTCCCACCGAACTCATCTCCAAGGCGCAGTTCGGGATCATCATGAGCGGATTCGTGTCCATTGCCGCCGGCCTGCTCGTGCGCAAGTTCGGCAAGCAGACCGTCGAGCGGATCCTGCCGCCCTCCATCACCGGGCCCATCTCGATGATCATCGGCCTCACGCTGGCGGGCAACGCCCTGGGCGATGCGATCGGGACCGGCGACGGCAGCGCGCTCTCTGGCGCGTGGTTGGTGGTGGCGCTCGTCACGATGCTCTCCACCATCTTCTACTCCACCTACCTCACAGGCTTTCTGGGACAGATCCCCCTGCTTCTGGGTGCGGCCACGGGCAGCGTCGTCGCGGCGCTCTTCTACGCCATCGGGGGCGCCGATCTCAACCTCTTCCGCACCATCGCAGACGAGTCGCTGGGCACGCTCGCGAGCTTCGGCCCCTTCGCCGTTCCGGCCTTCAGCCTGCCCACCTTCTCGATGACGGCGCTCGTCGCCATCATGCCCATCGCCATCGCCACGATCCCCGAGTCCACCGCGCACATGTACCAGCTGGACATCTACGTGAACGACGTCGCCCGGAAGAAGGGCACCAAGATGGGCTATCGCCTCATCGACCTGCTCGATCGCAACCTCATCGGCGACGGCCTGTGCGACATGGTCTCCGGCCTGGTGGGCGGCCCTGCGGGCACCAACTATGGCGAGAACATCTCGACCATGGCCATCACCAAGGTCTTCTCCGTGCCCGTGCTCGCCGTCGCCTCGGTCATCGCCATGGTCATCGCGTGTTTCACGCCCCTCATCAAGGTGATCTACGGCATCCCGCTGGCAGTCGTCGGCGGCCTGGAGGTGTACCTGTTCGGCGCGATCGCCGCACAGGGCGTGGCCATCATGATCGACAAGCAGGTCGACATGTTCTCGCCCAGAAACATCGCGGTCATCGCCGTCATCATGATCATCGGCCTCGGCGGACAGTACCAGTTTGGCGGCAACATCCCCTTCTTTGGCATGAGCATCCCCTGCGTGGCCGGCGCCTCCATCTTCGGCATCCTGCTCAACGCCCTGCTCTCCCTTGGCGAGCGGCACTCGGAGCAGGCCTAGCGAACCCAAGGCAAAACGACACGCGGTGCGGGAGCGCCTGCCACGAGC
>JAWRIT010000032.1:0-15446 GCA_040268355.1 Atopobiaceae bacterium
CCGGGACGCCCGAAAAAACACCGCAAAAGTCCGATCTCTGACCACGGCGCCCCCTCACTGCGTCCCAGGCGGAGGGAGACCCGGCCCCGAGGGGCGCTGGAGCGGGGAGCCCACGGCCCTCGCGCTGGAACGGAACAGGGGAAGAGGCACCTCCGTGTCACCGAGCGCCCCCATGGTCGTCTGCCGGCGACCATGGAGGCGCTCCTTGTGTCATGAGGCGAAATGAAGCGGCCTGCACGCCGCGGGAGGGCATGCTCGCGCGGTGGTGCGGGGCTTCCCCGCACGGCAGCTACAGCACCTGCTCCATGCCGACCTTGTAGACGCTCATGCCCAAGGCCTCGTAGAAGCGCTGCGCGCCGGGGTTGCACGACCACACGTTGAGCGTCACGTTGTAGAAGCCCTGCTCGCGGGCGAAGGCGAGCACATGCTCATAGACGGCGGTGCCCACGTGGCGTCCGCGCGCGGCCTCGTCCACGCAGATGTCGTCGATGTAGAGCGTGCGGACCGGCGTGCGGACCGTGTCGCCGGCGTAGTCCTCGAAGACGCAGAACGCGTATCCGAGCACCGCATCGTCCTCGTCGGTCGCCACGAAGATGGGACGGGTGTCGTCGGCGATGATGCCCGCGAGCTCCTCGGCGGTGTACTTGGTGCCACCCGCCATGAACAGGTCGGGCCGTCCGTCCGCATGCACCTGCGCCACCTGCAGCAACAGCCGTGAGATGTCGGGGATGTCCGTGGTCCTTGCGCGTCGGATCCGCATGTCAACTGCTCCTCTCCCGTCTTGTCCGCACCTCCGGGCGCGTCACCGTGTGCTGGGGCGCGTCACTGGTCCTGGCTTGCCGCCGCAGCCATGTCCCGCCCGATCGCGACGAGCGAGAACACGCGCTCCGCCGCCATGCGGAAGTTCTCCTCCGCACGTGCCAGCACCTGCTCCACCGACGCCGCGTCGATGACCGTGGGCACCAGCGCGTCGACGCCACAGTCCAGCAGCTCGCGCGCATCGGCGTCCATGCCGCCCACCACGGCCACGCATGGCACGCCTGCGGCCTTACACCGTGCCGCCACGCCGCTCACGACCTTACCATGGGCGGACTGGGCATCGGCATGCCCCTCGCCGGTCACGCACAGGCTGCAGCCGGCCAACAGCTGGTCGAAGCCCACCAGGTTGAGCACCTGTTCCACGCCCGGCAGGACCTCCGCCCCCAAGAACGCGCAGGCGGCGGCCCCCAGGCCACCAGCAGCGCCCATGCCGGGAGCCTGCTCGTCAAAGTCGGGGAAGGCCTGTGCGAGCAGCTGCGCGTAGTTGCGCATGCCCGCCTCGAGCTCCTCGACCACCGCCAGCGTGGCCCCCTTCTGAGGACCGAACATGCGGCTGGCCCCCTGTGGCCCGGTCAGCGGGCTGTCCACGTCGCACATCACGTGAAAGCTGGTCTGCGCGACACGAGCGTCGAGTCCCGAGAGGTCAAGCCGCCGCACGCGGGCGAGGTCCGCGCCCACACCCGCCAGCTCGCGACCCGCCTCGTCCAAAAAGCGCACGCCCAGCGCCCGCAGGCAGCCCATGCCCCCATCGTTGGTGGCACTGCCACCAACGGCCAGCGAGATGTCGCGGACGCCCTGGTCGAGGGCATCGCGAATGAGATGACCGGTGCCATAGGTACTTGCGAGCAGCGGATCTCGCTCGCTCGGCGCAAGCAGCGGCAGCCCCGACGCGGACGCCATCTCAATGAGCGCACGGCCATCGCCAAGCAGGCCGTAGGCCGCCCGCACCGTTACGCCGCGCGGGCCGCGCACCTCCACGCCTCTCTTCTCGCCACCGGTGGCTGCGACCACGGCGTCCACGGTGCCCTCTCCCCCGTCGGCGATCTCGACGCCGACCAGCTCAGCCTCGGGGAAGCGGGCGGCAGCCGCCTCGCCCAGCAGCTCCGCCGTCCGCGCCGACGAGATGGTCCCCTTGAACGAGTCGCAGGCAAACAGAAACCGCATGAGATGACCTCCCCCTACCGGTCGCGACAGGACCGGGACGAATCCACGCTATCCCAGCCCGAGCGCCAGGCCGACCAGCCGCACCACCAGCGCCGCCACCCATGCGATGGCGCACTGGAACACCACGATGCCCCCTGCCCAACCGCGTCCCAGCTCGCGCCGGACGGCGGCGACGGCCGCCACGCAAGGCGTGTACAGCAGGCAGAACACCAAAAGCCCGTAGGCGGCAAGCGGCGTGATCGCCTGGGACAGCTGCGCCAAGGAGCCAAAGAGCACTGTGCAGGTGGAGACCACCGTCTCCTTTGCCATGAAGCCCACGATGAGCGACGTGACGATACGCCAGTCACCAAAGCCCAGCGGAGCGAAGAGCGGGGAAAGCGCCCCGCCGATCACGGCGAGCAGTGACGTCGACGGGTCGTCCACCAGCCGCAACGTAGGGCTGAAGCTCTGCAGGAACCAGATGATCACGCTCGCCACGAAGATGACGGTGAACGCCCTCGTGAGGAAGCCCTTGGACTTGTTCCACGCCAGCTGGGCCACGCTGCGCGGGCTCGGCATGCGGTAGTTGGGAAGCTCCATCACGAAGGGCACGGCCTCGCCCCGGAAGAAGGTGCTGCGACTCAGGAGCGCAACCACGGCGGCAAGCACGATGCCCAGCAGGTAGAGCGAGATCATGACCACAGCCGCATGCTGCGGGAAGAAGGCCGCGCAGAAGTAGCCGTAGATGGTGAGCTTGGTGGAGCAGCTCATGAACGAGAGCAGGACGATGGTGAGCTTGCGGTCGCGCTCGGAGGGCAGCGTGCGGGTGGCCATGATGGCTGGCACCGTGCAGCCAAAGCCCATGAGCATGGGCACGATCGAACGCCCCGAGAGACCCAGGCGGCGCATCAGGCGGTCAAGGACAAAGGCGACCCGGGCCATGTAGCCCGTGTCCTCCAGCAACGAGAGGAAGAAGAACATCGTGACGATGATGGGTAGAAACACGATGACCGTGCCCACGCCGCCGATGATGCCGTCCACGACGAGCGAGGTGACCGCCGGGCTCGCACCCAGGCCGGCGAGCGCCTGAGCGGCGGCCTCTGCGCATGCGTCGACGCCCTCCTGCATGAGGTTCTGCAACGGTACGCCGATCACGTGGAAGGTGAGCCAGAACACCAGCGCCATGATGGCGACAAAGGCAGGGATGCCCGTCCAGCGGCCCGAGAGGACGCGGTCGATGCGCTGACTGCGCTCGCGCTCGCGGCTCTCGCGCGGCTTGGTGACGCAGGCGGCCGACACCTTGGCGATGAACGAGAAGCGCATGTCGGCGATCGCCGCCGCTCGGTCCAACCCGCGCTCCACCTCCATCTGGCTCACGATGTGCTCCACCGCCGCACGCTCGTTCTCATCGAGCCGGAGCGCGGCGAGCACGCGCTCGTCTCCTTCCACCAGCTTGGTCGCCGCAAAGCGCAGGGGAATGCCCGCGCGCTCGGCGTGGTCCTCGATGAGGTGCATGACGGCGTGGAGGCACCGGTGGACGGCGCCGCCATGGTCGCTCGCGTCACAGAAGTCGAGCCGTCCGGGACGCTCCTGGTAGGTGGCCACGTGCAGCGCATGGTCCACCAGCTCGTCGACGCCCTCGTTGCGCACCGCCGAGATGGGCACCACAGGAATGCCGAGCATGCCCTCCATGCGGTTGACGTCGATGAACCCACCGTTGCCCTGGACCTCATCCATCATGTTGAGCGCGAGGACCATCGGCCGGTCGAGCTCCATGAGTTGCATCGTCAGGTAGAGGTTGCGCTCGATGTTGGTGGCGTCGACGATGTCGATGATGCCGCAGGGGCGCTCGTCGAGGATGTACTGGCGACTGACCAGCTCCTCGGGGCTGTAGGGAGAGAGCGAGTAGATGCCGGGCAGGTCCACGACACAGGTGTTGTCGTGGCCGCGGATGGGACCGTCCTTGCGATCCACGGTGACGCCGGGGAAGTTGCCCACGCGCTGGTTGGAGCCGGTGAGCTGGTTGAAGAGCGTGGTCTTCCCGCTGTTCTGGTTGCCCGCGAGCGCAAAGGTGAGCGTCGTGGACTCCGGCAGGGGGCGCTCGTCCGCCTTGACGTGGTAGACGCCGCCCTCGCCCAGACCCGGATGCTCGACGTCGTCGTCATTGGTGGCATCGAGTCGTGCCACACGGGGGCGTGCCGCCGTCTCCACCGTGATCTCGCGCGCCTCGTCCGAGCGAAGCGTCAGCTCGTAGCCGTGCACGAGAAACTCCATCGGGTCGCCCATGGGCGCGTACTTGACCAAGGTCATGTGCGCTCCAGGAATGACTCCCATGTCCAGGAAGTGCTGCCGGAGCGCCCCGGTGCCTCCCACCGATGTGACGACGGCGGTGTCGCCGATCTCAAGACCCGCAAGGGTCCCCTGTCGCTTGGGATCCATATGACACACTTTCATGAGGTGAGCAAAATGCGGACCATATTCTACCCTCAGCCGCGCGCGGGTGTCACCATCTGACCTACACCCGCCTCCACGTTTGTAACACGGCTGGTGCAGGGAGGAAACCGCGTGCTGCCCCGCTTCTCCGGCACCCGCGGAAGGCCGCCGGACCCTCTGGGACGCTACACTGGGAAGGACACCTCGTCAGGGAGCCGACCATGAGCGTTCTTGCCACCATCGCCTTTGCCGCTGCCGCCTGCGCCGCAGCCGGCGCATCGGCGCGCGCGGCGGGCTTCGTGTATGCGGGGTGGACGCGCGGCGGTCTCACCTTCGTGCGCGAGGACACCAAGTCGGTGGGCCAGCGCGTGCGGGTCCTTGACGTCGGTCGTACGCTCCAGTCCGCCACCTACTTGGACGATCGCTGGGCGGATCCGGTCTTTCGGTACCACCTGCTGTTCGATCACGCCTTTGACGCCTGGCCTGAGGGCGATGGACCGACGTCGGTCGTCGTGCTCGGCGGAGGCGGGTACGCCATACCCAAGCACCTGGTGGCGCACCACCCCGAGATCGCCCGCATCGACGTGGTGGAGCTCGACCCCGCCATCGAACGCATCGCGCGACGGCACTTCTTCCTTGACCGGCTCGAGGAGCGCTACCACGCGGAGGCGTCCGGTCGACTGCGACTGCACCAAGGCGACGCGCTCGCCTGGCTCACGGAGCATGATGGCAGCTTCGACGTGATCATCAACGACTGCTTCCTCGCACTCGTCCCCGACGCCGAGCTCATGACCGTGGGTGCGGCCGAGCTCATGCACGAGCGGCTCGCACCCGGTGGCCTCTACCTGACCAACGTGGTGTCGGCCCTTGAGGGACCGCGCTCCGAGGCGCTCTCCGCAGCCGTCGGGGCGCTCTCGCAGGCCTTCGACTACCTTTGGGTCTATCCCTGCAATCCCAACCATCCCAGGTTCGTCGACAACAGCGTGGTCATCGCCTCGGACGAGCCTCATCCCTTCGTCGGCGCCTGGGAGTGGCCGACCTGACCCGCGGGCACGTCCGCACTACCAGGCGGACTTCGAGCTGCGACGGAACACCACGGTGGCACGCCGTGCCAGCAACCCCAGGGCCCCGCTGCGACCGCCGCGAGCCTACAGCGTCCTGCGGATCGCGTCGCGCCACCCGCTGAGGCAGTCCTCCACCCGTCCCTCGTCCATCGTCCGTTCGAAGACGTCGTCGGTGCTGCGCAGGCCGCGCAGCTCGTCGGTGCCGCTCCAGAAGCCCACGGCCAGCCCTGCAAGGTAGGCCGCGCCCAGGCTCGTGGTCTCGATGTTTTGCGGACGTCGCAGCTCGCAGCCGAGCAAGTCGGCCTGGAACTGCATGAGAAAGTCGTTGCGGCTGGCCCCGCCGTCCACGTTGAGCGTGACGATGGGCGCCTCGGCATCGGCCTCCATGGCCCGTACCAGATCCGCGCTCTGGTACGCCATCGATTCCAGCGCCGCACGAACGAGGTGCGCCCTCCCGGTCCCCCGCGTGAGCCCGCAGATGGTGCCCCGGGCGTCGGGCGCCCAGTACGGAGCACCCAGCCCCGTGAACGCCGGCACGAGGTACACGCCACCGGCGTCCTTGATGCTCTGAGCCAGGTACTGCGTCTCCGCCGCATCGTGGATGAGGCCGAGCTCGTCTCGCAGCCACTGGATCACCGCGCCCGCGACAAAGACGCTGCCCTCCAGCGCGTACTCCGTGGCCGCGACGTCCGGCGCGCTCGCAGCGATGGTCGTGACCAGGTTGTTCTCAGACTCGCACGGCTCCGTGCCCGTGTGCAGCAGCAGGAAGCAGCCGGTGCCGTAGGTGTTCTTGGCCTGCCCCGCCTCGAAGCAGCACTGCCCGAACAGCGCCGACTGCTGGTCCCCGGCGACGCCCGTGATGGGGATGCCCGCTGGAACGCCGGGGTAGCTCGTCTCGCCAAAGCTGCCGGACGAGCGCCTGACCTCGGGCATCATGCGCTCGGGAATGCCAAACAGCTCGAGCAGCCACTGGTCCCAGCAGCCCTCGTGGATGTTGTAGAGCATGGTGCGACTGGCATTGGTCACGTCGGTGGCGTGCACCAGTCCGCCCGTCAGCACCCAGACCAGCCACGTGTCGACGGTGCCGAACAGCAGCTCCCCCCGCTCGGCCCGCTCCCGCGCGCCCGACACGTTCTCCAAGATCCACGCGACCTTGCTCGCCGAGAAGTACGCGTCAGGAAGCAGGCCCGTCTTAGCCTGCACGCGCGAGGCGTCCTCTGGGTCGCCGCACAGGCGCTCCACCATCTCCGCCGTGCGCCGGCACTGCCACACGATGGCGTTGGCCACCGGCTCGCCGGTCGAGGGATCCCATACGATGGTCGTCTCACGCTGGTTGTCTATGCCGATGCAGGCGATGTCCGCAGCCCCCAAGCCGTGTCGGTGCAGTAGGTCCGTCAGGCTCCCCAGCTGGGAAGCCAAGATCTCCTGGGGATTGTGCTCGACCCAGCCGGGCTTGGGATAGATCTGCGCGAACTCGCGTTGCACGACATCGACCATCTGGCCGTCGTGGTCGACAAGCACCGAGCGCGAGGAGGTCGTTCCCTGGTCGAGCGCCACGACGTAACGCCCCTCGCCCACCGCGCGGCTCATGTGAGATGCCCCTCCATCCAAGCGACCACGTCGTCGAAGACGACCTGCCTGCCGCGCTCGTTCAGGATCTCGTGACGCATGCCCGCATAGAGGCGGCACCGCACGTCCGACACCCCGGCACCATAGGCGAGGTCGGCCGCCTGGCTCACGCCCTCGCCGCAGTCCCCCACCGGGTCCTCCGTGCCGGCTATGTAGAGCAGCGACAGGTCCTTGGGATAGGTCGCCGCGCACGCGGGCGTGCAGACCTCGTGCATGAGGTCGGTCACCGCCGCATAGCCGCCCACCGTGAGCATGAAGCCGCAGGCCTCGTCGGCGATATAGCGCTCGACGTTGCCCCGGTCATGCGAGATCCAGTCGAATTCCGTCAGCGCGTCTTCGATCTGCTGCGCATAGGAGTCGATGTAGGCGCTGTGCACCAGCTTGCTGCGGTTGTCCTCGCCCCGCAGCCTGCCGATGGTGCGAGCCAGCAGATTGGCCGTCGCCGCGGTGCGCGGAGGCATGAAGCCCGTTCCGCAGAGAATGGCACCGGCGAGACCGTAGGCGTGCCGCGCGAGATAGGCCCGCATCACCAGACTGCCCATGGAGTGCCCGAACGCAAACAGCGGCGGCAGCTCGCCGTAGGCTCCCGAGATGCGCGCAAGCGCCTCGGTGCGCACCGTGTGCACGTCGGCCACCAGCACGTCCTTGCCTGTCTTCGCCGGCAGCTTGCCCCAGTCATCAGGTGAGGACACGCTCTCGCCGTGCCCAATGTGGTCATGCCCGTACACCACGAAGCCCTTGTCATTGAGGTAGCGTGCAAACTCGTCGTAGCGACTGATGTGCTCTGCCATGCCGTGCGCCAGCTGCACGGCGGCACGCGGAGCCACCCCGTCTTCGGGCCACCAAATATATCCATGCAAGCGCGACGCCCTGTCGGCCGAGTCGCACCAGATCGTCTCTCTGCGGATGTCCTCCCTCATAGGAATCTCCTCCGTTCGCCCCACCGAGTTCTCCTAACCGTACGACAGGAAGCATGTGTGACTCATGGGGCAATCGCCCATCGGGAAGGGCTACTCGGTGTAGCAGGTGAACGGTCCTGCCCCGCACATGAGCGGTAGGTGACGGCGATCGTCCGCCGTTTATAAGAGGCGATCGAAGCGGTCTGTCTACTCCAGCTCGTCAGGGTCAAGCGCCGTCTCGGGGTCGTCGGGCCCCCCAGGCTCTGCGGCCGTGGCCTCAAGTTCGGCGAACGCCGCCTTCATGGTCGCGTTGCCGCGCGTCAGGCGCTTGACGCTCAGGCGCTCGCCGTGCTTCTGCGCCGCCCCGAACCAAGAGGTCGCCGTCCTCAGCTGCTTCTTCAGGTCCTCGAGCTTCTTGATGATGGCGTCGATGTCGCTCTCCGCGCGCTCGTAGTTCTTCGCGGCGCGCGTGTAGTCGTTCTCGATGCTACCGACGATCTTGGCGACCTTCTCCTCGAAGGTGCTCACGTCGAGCTCCTCGCGCCGTGCGCGCTCCAGCTGCAACTTATAGGGGTGCGCCGAGAGCGCCGCCGCCTTGAGCAGCCCGATGATCGTGGTGAAACACTGCGGGCGCACCACGAACATCTTGGGGTAGCGCCAGGAGACGTCGGCGATCCCGGCGTTGTAGAAGTCGTTGTCGGGCTCCAAGGTCGAGACGAGCACCGCGTACTCGCAGCCCTTCTTGGTGCGGTCCGCATCGAGCTTCTTGAGGTGGTCCTCGTTGCGCTTGCGGCTGCGCGCCGACGAGAGCTCCTCCTCGGTCTTCATCTCGAACATAATGGAGAGCAGCTCGGTGCCCTGCTCGTCATAGTCGCGGAAGATGTAGTCGCCCTTGGTCCCCTCGACGGCCTCGTTGTCCTTCTCGAAGCTCGCATGCGGGTAGGCCTGCGTGCGTATGCGGTTGAACTCGTTCTCGCAGTGGCGCTCCAGCGACTCGCCGACGAGCTTGGTGGAGAGGCGGATGCGGTAGTCACGCAGGCGCTCGAGTTCGTCCTTGTACTGCTCGATCTGCGCGTTCTTGGCCTCGAGCTGCTCCTTCGAGCGCTGGGCGAGCTCGCTTTCGCGGCGGGTCATCTCCTCGCGCAGCGCCGCCTGCGCCTGCTCGCCGTTGGCCCGCTCCACCTCAAGTTGCGACGTCAGCTCGAGGCGACTGCGCTCCAGCTCGGCCGTCGCCTTGACCAGCTCCGCCTCGCCCTGGGCCCGAAGTGTCGCCTCCTGGGTCTCGAGCTGCGTCTTGAGACGAGACAGCTCGCCGGAGAGCTCCGTCTCACGACGTTCGGCGGCGCTGCGCTCCTGCGCACGGGCCACCTCGAGCTGCGCCTCGTGGAGGTGGCCCGCCTCCTCCAGACGAGCCTTGAGCTCCTGCTCGAACAGCTCGTCTCGCAGCTGATGCGCGAGGTCCTCCATGCTCGAGGGATCCACCTCGATGATCTCGCCGCAGTTGGGACACACGATCTTTGCCATTCGGCGCCTCCCGCCACCCAGAGAATCAGATGCCACCATGATAGACATACGCCCCGACACAAAGGCCGGAACTGGCACGGGGGAAGAGGGGCGGGGGCGCGGACGAAAAGCTAGACCAAGCCTGGTCCGGATGACACGGAGGTACCTCTTCCCTTGTGCCATTCCAGCACGAGGGCCGTGGGCCCCCACCCTGGCGCCCCTCGGGGCCGGGTCTCCCTCCGCCTGGGACGCGGCGGGGGCGGGTGCCGTGGTCAGAGATTGGACTTTTGCGGTGAAATTCCGCGACCGGCGGAGTAGCGGACGAGAAAACAGCAGGACGGAAGACGGAGATACTCCGGGACGCCCGAAAAAACGCCGCAAAAGTCCGATCTCTAGCCATGGGCCACGCGGAACCAGGCCCACGCCAGCGCGCAACGGCCTAACGCGCGCCGGACCGCCGGCTCAGCGTCGGGCACGCGGGCTCCGGAACGCGAAGGGCCATGGGACGGGTGGGGCCCGCCCGAGCAGCGCCGCCCCCTTGGCCTCGCCGGACGACCGCATCGGGTCTAAGAAAATGTCCACACCCCCTACCTATGTGTCACTTGCGCGCGAGTGACACATAGGTGCCTCTTCCCCCGTGTCGCCCGTCTCTCCGTGCCGTGCGAAAAACGGACCCCGTCCCGGCCGGCTGGCAGGGGCGGGGTCCGTGGGACCGTACGGGCTATCGCTCGCGTGCGCTAGTCGAGGTCGCCAAACTCGTCGAACTCGTCATGCGAGCTCGCCTGCTGGGCAGGCGCGGAGTAGACCTGCGCGTTCGGCGCGGGCTGCGGGGCGGGCGTCGCGTAGGAGGAACCCGTCGCGGCCAGCTCCTGGTCGGGGAAGACCGAGTCGGCGTCGTCCAGGAAGTGCTGCAGGAGCTTCTTGTACTCCGAGCGGAAGTCCTCGCGGGACTGCTTGAGACGATCGATCTCGTCGAGCTCCTTCTGCTTCTCCGCGAGCGCCTGGCGGATGACCTCGCGCGCCTTGCGGTCGGCCTCGTTGCGGATGTTCTCGGCGTTGGAGCGGGCGTCGTCCACCAGCTGGTCGGCGCTCTGCTGCGCGATGATCAGCACGCGGGAGATCTGGCTCTCGCTCGCGTTGGCGGAGGCAGGCGCGGGGGCGGTGGGCTGGGAGACGGCCGCCGGGGCGGAGGCCGCCTGCTCACGCAGCTGGGTGATCTGTGCCTGGGAGGCGGCAACCTGCTGCTCGGAGGCAGTCAGGCGATCCTTGAGGTCCTTGATCTTCTTGAGCATGGCGTCGACCTCTGCCGAGACCTGATCGAGGAACTGATCGACCTCGTCGGTGTCATAGCCGTGCTTCTTGGCCTCAGAGAACGTCTTCTGCTCGATGTCTGCCGGTGTAATAGCCATTGTTCTGCTCCCTTTCAACTGTGTGTCGGCCACACCCGTCTCGGTACATGAGGACCAGTATAACCGCTTTCTCGCTACAACAGAGTTATTACAAGACGCTTGGCGAGGTCAAGCGCGATGATGGCGATCATGGGCGAGAAGTCGATGCGGACTCCCCCGCCGCCCAGAGCCGGGATGAGCTGCCGGAACAGGTCCACGAACGGCTCGGTGAGCTGGCGCACGGCCTGGTGGAGGTCGTAGATGGCGCCACGCGCCGGGACCCACGACAGGACGCACTCGACGACGATGAGGATCTGGTAGAGGTTGAGAAGGCGCACGAGGATCACTGTCAGCATCTACGCCTCTCCTTCCGCGAGCTCGCGCGTGCGCTCGAGCGCCGCCTCGACGCCCTCGCTGGCGGCATACCACAGCTGGGTCTCCAGCACATCGAGGGCCGCCGCCGTGGTGCCGCCCGGCGAGGCGACCCGCTCCAGGTACGCGCGCGGGTGCTCGCCCGACCGCAGCAGCTGCTCGGCCACACCACGCATCGTGGCGAGGACCATCTCGCGGCACGCGGCGGCGGGAAGCCCCCTGCGCACGCCGGCACGCGTGAGGTCGTCTGCGAACAGGGCGAAGTACGCGGGGCCGCAGCCGCTGATGGCGCCGGCCACGTCGAGCTGCGCCTCGCTCATCACCTGCGCCGAGCCCAGCCGCGCGAAGAGGTCCCGCACGAGCTCCACGTCCTCTGGCGTGGCCTTCGAGCCACCGCAGACAGCCGTGGCGGCCGAGGCCACCTGGAGCGGCAGGTTGGGCATCGCACGCACCACACGGCTTTCGGGGAGGGTCCCCTCCAGCGTCGCCAGCGTGACACCGGCGGCGATGGAGGCCACGAGGCGTCCGGCGAGGCCCTCGGCCAGCGGCGCGAGCACCGCAGGCAGCACCTGCGGCTTGACGGCCAGCACGACCAGGTCGCACCCCTCAGCCACAAGCTCGTCCGCCGAGGCGGCGGTGGTCATGCCCAGCTCGGCGAGCTCGGCGAGCGCCGCCTCGTTGGGATCATAGGCAGCGATACGACTCGCGGAGGTCGCCCCTGACGCGACCAGCCCGCGCGCGATGGCCCCGCCCATGGAGCCCGCGCCGATGATGCCGACGCTGCACTCAAGGTCAGCCATGCCGCTACCTCACGATCGTGCCGTCTGAGATGAGACGGTCGACGTCGGACTGCTTGAGGCTGATCCCGGCGGGCAGCACGGCGAACACGCCGTCGCCCAGCTCCTCGACCGAGCCGTTCACGCCGAACGAGAGGCCGAAGCAGAAGTCGAGCACGCGCTTGGCGACCTCGAGGTCGGTCTGCTTGAGCACCAGGACGACCGGCTGGTTGGTGCGCACCCTGCGCACGACGGCCTGCACGTCGTCATAGGCGTTCGGACGCAGCACGTAGGGCGGCAGCTGGCCGGACGAGACGCGCGGCGCGGGCGCCGGGTCGGGCTCGTAGGAGGACTCGTAACGACTGGCGTCAAAGCTCTGCCGCTCGGGCTCGTAGTCCTCATGACGCTCGCTGACCGGCCGGCCGGAGCGCGTGTAGACCGACACGCTGTCGGCCTCGGGACGCCGCGTGTTGCCGAGGATGCCAGAGCTCGCGCGCTCGGGCTCGTCGTCGTACGCTTCGTCGTCGTAATAGTCGTCGTAGTCGTCCTCCTGGTTGCCCAGGATCCGATCCTTGAGGTTGTCGAGGAAGCCCATGACATGCCTTTCTCTTCTCATGCCCCCGAAGGGGCACACCGGTCGGTCCTATCCAATCACACGTCGAGCTGGTAGGCGGGGTCGAACACGACCCTGCCCAACCGCACGAGGGTCGAACCCTCCTCGACGGCAATACCAAAGTCGTCGCTCATGCCGCATGAGAGCACGTCGAGCGAACGTCCCGAGGCCGCGCGCATCCTCTCGCACAGCTCGCGCAGGCCCGAGAAGGTCCTGCGGGCGGCGTCCGGGTCGTGCGCGGGCGCCATGGTCATCACGCCCTCCAGCGAGAGCGCCGGAAGACCGACGACCTCGTCGAGCTGCGCCAGCGCCTCGTCGGCGGAAAAGCCCGACTTCGACGCCTCGCCGCTCACGTTCACCTCGAGCAGCACGCGGACGGTCGCGCCGCGCGCCTCGGCGCGCCGGGAGATGGCCTGCGCCAGACGCAGCGACGACACCGAATGGATGAGGCGCGCGATCCCGATGACCTGGTTGATCTTGTTCGTCTGGAGGTTGCCGATCAAATCGAGTCGGACGCCCTCCATCTCAGGGGTCGTCGCCACGCCCTCGGCCTTGCGCCGGAGCTCCTGGGGGCGGTTCTCGCCAAAGACGGCGTAGCCGGCACGCCAGGCGCAGCGCAGCTCCTCGATGCCCACGGTCTTGGAGACCGCCAGCAGCGTCACGTCGGAGACGTCACGCCCGGCGCGACGGGCCGCCTCGGACAGGCGGTCCAGGATGGCCGCGCGACGCTCGGTGAGAAACGCCTCGTATGCCCGTGCCCGCTCGTCGGTCATGCCCGCTCATCTCCCCCGCCGTCGCACATGACGGCCAGCGCCCCGTGCCTGCCGCAGGTGCCGCCCTCCGCGCGGAACGAGAAGAACCGCTGCGTGCAGGAGGCGGTCGACGGACAGCTGTCGTCCAGCGACGCCTCCTCGACGCCCGCGTCGACAAGCGTGCGACGCACGGCCAGGCCCAGGTCGACATGGCGGTCGGTCGGCACCACGTCGTCGCCGAACTCCGCCCGGAAGCGCTCGGCCAGCTCGGCGGAGACCTCGTAGTCGTCCGCCCCGATGTGGGGGCCCACGTAGGCGAGCACCTCACGGGGCGCGCAGCCCACCTGGGAGACAAGCTCCTGGAGCGCGACGGCCGCGATGCGGGCGATGGTCCCCCGCCAGCCGGAGTGCACCACGGCGAAGCCGCCCGGGGCGACCAGCACGAGGGGCACGCAGTCGGCGAAGCACAGAAGCACCGGGACGTCGGGGGCCGTGCACACCACCGCGTCGACGCCCGAGCGCGCGTCATGGCGCGCCTGGGCCACGGCGGCGTCGTCGGCCGACGAGACGACGAGCACCTCGCGCCCGTGCACCTGCCGCGGCACCACCAGGCGCCGCGAGAGGGCGGCCACGCCAAGCGCACCAAGGGCGGCCTGCCGGTTCGCCTCGACGGAGGCCGGGTCGTCGCCGCAGGCCGAGCCAAGGTTCAGCGAGGCATAGGGGCCGTGCGAGCGGCCGCCCGTGCGCTCGGTGAACGCGAGCGTGACCCCGCGCGGGCGACGCAGGTCGCCCAGCAGGGTCACGTCCGCGCAGCGGTACCGGGTGAGCTGTGGCGTGATCGCCATTAGATGCGGCTGCGCTTCAGGAAGTCGGGAATGTCGAACGCGGAGCCGCCACCCTGCTGCTGTTGCTGCTGGGTCGAGGGGCGCGCCGGGGCCTCGGGACGGCTCGCGGGGCGCGCCTGCTGGCGCGGCTCGGCGGGCGTCGAGAACGAGCGGGTCGAAGGCGCGCTGTCATCGAAGCCCGTCGCGATGACGGTCACACGGACCTGGTCGCCCAGCGACTCGTCGACGACGGTGCCGAAGATGATCGTCGCCTCGGGGTCGACGTTCTTCGCGACGAGGTCGGCGGCGTCGTTGATCTCCTGGATGCCGAGGTCCTTGTTGCCGGCGACCGAGAGCAGGACGCGCGACGCGCCGTCGCAGGCGGTCTCGAGCAACGGGCTGGAGATGGCCTCCTCGGCGGCCTCGGCGGCGCGGTTGTCGCCCGAGGCGGTGCCGATGCCCATCATGGCCGTGCCGGAGTCGCGCATGATGGTGCACACGTCGGCGAAGTCGAGGTTGATCAGGCCGGGGACCGTGATGAGGTCGGTGATGCCCTGGGTGCCCTGGCACAGGACGTCGTCGGCCATGCGGAAGGCCTCGAGCATGGTGGTCTTCTTCTCGGAGAGGTCGAGCAGGCGGTCGTTGGGAATGACGATGAGCGTGTCGACGTGCTCGGAGAGATTCTCGATGCCCGTGGTCGCGGACTGCGCGCGCTTGCGCCCCTCGAAGGTGAAGGGCTTGGTGACGACGCCCACCGTCAGCGCCCCGACGTCGTTCTTGGAGATGTCGGCGACGACCGGGGCGGCGCCGGTTCCCGTGCCGCCACCCTCGCCGGCGGTGATGAAGACCATGTCGGCGCCCGCCAGGGCCCGCTTGATCTCGTCGCGGCTGTCCTCGGCCGCCTCGGCCCCCACCTCGGGGTTGGCGCCGGCGCCCAGGCCCTTGGTGATGTCAGTGCCGATGTGCACCTTGATGTCTGCGTCAGAGATGGCCAGTGCCTGCGCGTCGGTGTTCACGGCGACGAACTCGACGCCGCGGATGC
Source organism: Atopobiaceae bacterium (assembly GCA_040268355.1). Classification (GTDB taxonomy): domain Bacteria; phylum Actinomycetota; class Coriobacteriia; order Coriobacteriales; family Atopobiaceae; genus UBA1367. The sequence continues at coordinate 15,258 of JAWRIT010000032.1, forward strand.
CCTCCTCGATCATGCGGTTCACCGCGTTGGTCCCACCACCGCCGACACCCACAACCTTGATGACTGCGAGATAGTTGCTGGTGATGTCGTTGTCGTTCATTGCTCCTCCTTGTGGGGCGTCCGTTTCGGCGGTCTGGCCGCCTCCTGCCGTGCGTGTGTGGTACTGGTGCGGGGCTGCCTCCGCCACCT